>CAYPWB010000175.1:0-12319 GCA_964414315.1 uncultured Planctomycetaceae bacterium
AGCCGGCGGTTCCTCGGCAGGCGGTTCCTCGGCAGGCGGTTCCTCGGCCGGCGGCTCTTCGGCGGGCGGCTCCATAGGTGGCTCGTCGGGAACGTCGAGCGGCCGGGGGAGTCGGACGGTCAGGCCGGCCCAGATGACGACCGGCCGGCTTCCGGGATACCCGATCAGGTTCTCGCTCGGGTTCGCGACGGCAACGCCGGCCACCAGCACGGTATCGCCTTTCTCGACGCCAAGCGGCCGGTCGCTCAGCACGTTGTAGGCGGTTTCTGCGCCGGGCATGGCAAGCATGATGCCGTGGAGCCCGTCGCGGACCATCTCCGAGCCCGCCGTGCCGGCGGCGACGATTCCTCGGTCGGATGCATCCGGGTCGTCGAGGCGAACCACCGCTCGACCGGCGATTTCCGCGATGCGATTCGGCTGCAGTCCCAGGTCCTCCAGAATGTTCGCGACGGCCATTTGGCGTTCGAACACCCCGGGCGCCTCGGGGTCGGCCTCGACGAACGTGAGGCGTTCCGCAAGTCGGCACAGTTTATCATACAGCGGGTCGCTCAAGGGCTCGTGCGGCGCAGCCGCCTGAAACTCGGTATGGGCGGCCTTCAAAGCCTGGCCCAACTGAGCAATCGTGTACGCAGGCCGTTGCTTGGGGCCGACATAATCGGGTGGCAGGGGTTCTTCACCGAGGTCCGGTTCCATATCGGGGTCAGGCAGTTCGCCCGGCGGGTCGACCTTGGCGACGTCGGCCGGATCCGGCTCCGGCGCCACCTCGCCAACCTCGACCCACCATTCCCCTTCCCGCTTCAGTCGATAGCCTTGTTTGAGTTTTGCCCCGCCAATTTGCACCGCTTCGATCGTCTCGATCGTTTCGCCCTCGCCGGCGGTGAGGTACTCCTGGCCGTCGATCTTCACCGAGACGGGCGCCTCATTCGACTCCGGTCGAATTTTGCCGGCAACGATCAATTGCTGGTAGTTCTGATCGAGGAAACGCGAAATACCTCCGTGAATCGCTCCTTCGGGCTTCGGGCCGGCCGGATACGCCTCGGCCGGCTCGGCCTCGTCGTTGTCATTTTGGCTGGTTTCTTCGCCGTTCCCCGCGCCGGGCCAGTGCTTCTGCGTGTGGGCGATTCCGGGCAGCCAAATCTTCAGGAAGTCGAACTCCGCCCCCATGAAGTAGTTCAAGCCATAGTAGCCCAACGAGAGGCCTAGGAACCCCCCGACGATGACTCCCAGCATCTCCTTCGCGACGCTTTTCTCCTTGCGGCGCGGTCGGGCGGCGACCGACGTCGGCGCGCGTTCGCCCGCCGGCGGCGACATGCCGAACCCGGCAAACGATGGTTCGCTTGTATCGACCACCGGATGGGGAGCCGTTTCGCCCGATGCCTCCGTCTCGCTGGGTTCCCCGCCGCCCTGGTGCAGGAAGCCGAACATGTCTCCCTCGGCGTCAGTCGTCTCGGCAGGCTTCTCTGTTTCGGCCGCCTCGGCAGGAGCCACAGTCGTCTCGGCGGCGTCGCCGGGCGTGTCGGAAGTTGCCGCCTCCTCAGACAGCCCGCCCGCCTCAGACGGCCCGCCGCCCTCAGCGGCCGAGGCAACCTCCGGACCGTCGGTTTCGCTCGGCGGTTCAGTTGCCACGGACGCGGCCGAGGCACCGAGCTGCTCGGCACCGGGCACCGCGGCGCCGGAAGAAATTCCTCCCAGCGAGGGGGTGCTTTCGGGCGGGGCCGCTACCGCTCCAACCGGAATCAAAGCCGGCGGCAGCGATTCGCGCAACGGGTACTCCGCCCTGCACAGCGGACAGCGGACCGATGTGTCCAGGTCGACACCGTCCGGCAGAGCTACAAGTTGCAGGCAGCGAGGGCATTTTGCAATACTTATCATGTCGGGTCCGTTACCTCCGGAAGAGCCTAGTCTGTTCCAACCTCTCCAGTATAGTCGACAGTTTCCGCCAAAGCCAGCAACGGCGCCCTCAAACCCCGAACCGCTCCAGCCCTCCCCCTGTTACACTCGTTGCGGCCGGAAAAAACTTTGGCACGGGCTCCCTGATATGCTCAGACGGTTCACACGAAGCATCCTGGGGGCTACCGTCGCCGACAAGACAAATCGGCTCCTACGCTTCCAGATGCAAACCCGTTGGCCGAACGACAGAGCTTTGTCCACGGAAGCGGACGGCACGACGCAACGTGCCTGCTACTCTGGCGAGGTTTGCATCTGGAAACGCAAGAGCCGACCAATCGCGTTCCCTGCTCGGAGGCGAATCCCCGAAATGTCTATAGCCACACTGTCTTAGGCGGGGGATGCTCGTGCTCGCCCGAACGCTTCGCCAAACGCCGGACCGAACCGTGCCCGAAGACAAGCACCTGGTCCGACAGCCACCCAGGCGGCCTACCAAGGTGCTCGGAGCGCGCCGTACCTGCAGCATGGGAAGGCGCGAGTGCTTCCGCAGGCCCTCCCTTTTTGGGAGGGATCCTGGGAGCGTTTCGCGACGGTGCTGCGGCTATGCCACTTCCGCAAAAACCCTGGGCGATGATGTCCACTGGTCGCTCGTGCCGCCCTTCGCAGGGCTATTTTGCCGGCGCGGCGTTCGCGCCCGCGCGACGGTGACCAGCGGCAGTTGCAGTCGCCGCGCGACCGTGCGCAGGTCCTCGATGGTTCCGAGCAGAATCGGCTCGCCTGCATCGAGCGATGCTGCCACCGCCCGATCGGCTATTTCGATGGCGACAAGGCGGGTGGTTTCGATCCGTAACGCGAAAGAGCGAAGGCACATTCCGTGAGTCTCCTGTTTCCATGGGGTATTGAAAACGATGGCGGGCGTGACGCAGTCGGACGACCAAAAGGTGTTCTCCACCCGCTCAACGCCACAACGCTCCGACGGAAAAGCAAAGGGCGTGCCACCCGCGGCGTATTGGAGAGGTTTTCCCGCGTGTGGCAAGGATAAACGGCGCCCGGGCAGCGGGGCCCCGGCCGAACGGTCTCCTAACAAAGTCGCTGTAAGTGCTTTTGCAGAAGGGACTTGGAGTGCACGTCTCGACCGCACTCCGGGGTCGCCCAATCGCGCCTTCCGGATCAAAACGTCTGCCTGCCGAGCGAACCCGCGAGAATCGCGTTTTGTAAAATGGAGAAGACCTTACAAACCTTGGCCGGCCGTCAAAACCGGCAAATCGGGTGCTTTCTCGGTGGTTGTCTACGGGACTGCCGATGTCTATTTGGAGGAAATGGGCATTCTGAAGTAGCACGCGATGCCGGGGGAGAAAGTTGAAAAGCACTTTCCGTATCGGAGCGATTGCCGCGTGCTCGCTGCTGGTTGGCTCCAGTAGTCCGATATGGTCTGCCACGCCTGACCCGTCGCATACGGAATCGTTTGCTCGCATCGAAGAAACTGCCGCCGACGGGCCCGAAGCAATTCCGGGCCTGCTGCCGGGGTGCATTCACGGGCGGGATTGGCTGGGCGCGGAGTACGTCTACACCGGCGAGGTGTTCACGAACACGCGCGGAGGGATCAACACGACGCGGGCCACGCGCTACCGCGGAAATTTCGATCTGCTGGTGCTCGGCGACCTTGATGCAGCAGGGTTCGCCCCGGGTGGCAAACTGTTCCTGTATGGTCAAACCGGACACGGACAGGGACTCACCCGCGACGACGTGGGCGACTTCCAGGTCATTAGCAATATCGACGCCCACGATTTCGCCCAGGTGAGCGAGTACTGGTGGGAACGGCAGTGGTTCGACGGCGTCCTGACAACCCGGTTGGGCAAACGCGACGCCAACGAAGACTTCGCCGCAGTCGAGATGGGGAGCGACTTCATCAACTCGTCGTTTGGGCTGCACCCGACCATTCCGATGCCCACCTTCCCCGACCCAAGCATGGCGGCGACCGCGTTTTTGCGTTTAGACGAGCAGTGGCTGTTCAAGGTTGGCTTGTGGGACGGAGAGCCCGACGGACGGAACTGGGGATTCTCCGGGACCGGTGTCACGTTTTCCATGGCTGAACTCGATTACCACTACGTGTTGGCCGACCGGCTGCCGGGCGAACTGCACGCTGGGCTCTGGTACCACAGCGGCGACTGGCCCGAGCTGGCCGCGGGGTCGTCGCGCATCTTCTCCGGCAACCATGGCATCCACTTCGAGGCGGCGCAAATGCTCTACCTTGAAGCCCCCGGCGCGGAGGACGACTCGCAAGGCCTCGGCGCGTTTTTTCAAGCCAGTTGGGCCCCCAAGGATCGAAACGAGGGAACACAGTATTACGGCGGCGGTCTGATCTACCGCGGCTTGCTGCAGCGTCGGGAGGCGGACGTGCTCGGTGCCGGTGTGGCACATATTCGCCTCAACCCGCGACTAACCGGGCCGACGCACGAGACGGCCGTCGAGGTGTTCTATAAGGCGCAAGTGAATCCCTGGTTCATGATCCAGCCCGACATGCAGTTCATCGCCAATCCCGGCGGCGCCGGCCGCGACGCGCTGGTCGTGGGCATGCGATTCGAATTGCTGCTCTAGGCGGCCAACGTCACGGACGGAGGATTTCCGGCCCCTTTTCGCGAAAGTACTCCAGCCATGCCTTGGTGACGGCTCCGGCCATGCCGTGATCGTGCTGCCGGTACTCGTCGATGGTCTTGCCCCAGTAGAAGCCGATCCAGCCGTCGGTGAACTTGCGCGATCCGTCGATGAAGGCGTTCAGTTCGACCATACCGCACCGCAGCGGGAACATCTCCTCCACCACCAGCGGTTTGCCGACGTCGTACGCACGCAGCGCGGTGAGCGCTTTCTCGACGCCGCCCTTTTCCGGATAGAAGTGGACACTCACGAAGTCGAGGTTCTTCCCCACTTCCTCCGAATAGAAGAGAGGCTTGGCCTTGGGAAAGGTGTGCACCCAGGGAATGACGCCGACGGTAATCATGTGCCGCTCGTCGTGCTTGCGAATGGCGGCGGCAAGCCGGTCGACCCACGCGCGGGCTACCTCCGCCCGCGTGCGGCCCGCCAGGTCGAGCGAAATACGCTGTACGAAGTGCTTGCCGCCGAACTCGCCGGCCAGCCATTGGGTTTCGGGCTTGTTGCCGGGCAGGATGGGCTCGTTCATCAAGTCGTAGCAAAAGACGGCGTCGCTTGCCGCGCAGGTTTCGGCCACGGCCTCCCAGAAACGGGCCTGCACGGCCCAGCGGTCGGCCTCCTTCAGTGCGTCGTACCATTCCGGCACCGTTTCCTTGTGGTAGCAGCCCAACCCGGTCAGGTTCAGGTACAGCCCCGTTTCCTCGGCCAAGGCGACCATGCGGGCCAACTGGCGCAGTTCCGCTTCGTCGGGTTCTTCGGCCGATTTCATGAAGGCGGGCAACTGGAGGTGAATGCGGACCGTGTTGGCGCCCAGGGCTTTCATCTCGCGGAAATCGCGCACCACTTTGCGCCACTCATCGTGCCAATATTCTTCCAGAAGGCGGCCGTCGACATCGTGGTCGTAATTGAACCCCCACGCGATAAACCGCTCCTTCGACGCTACATGCACGAAGTGCGTGCCGTCGTCGCTCGCGCGGATGAGGGCAAGTTCGTCGTCGCCGCCGGCTGCCAGGGGAGCCTCGGCGTTTCCACTTGCGCCCGGAGCGAACAGGATATAGACGAGTACCAGTGGAAGTGAGAACCCAGTCTTCATAGCAGGCCTCTGCATCAGTTCAGGGAGTTGACCGCGGCGTTTCGTACACGGCCGATTCGGTCACGATCTTCTGCATGCGCACGTCGTGGGGCAGCACCGGAATGGTGTCGACCAGTTGGCATTCGAACGCGACGCCGACGTACGCAACACCGGCCGGCGCGCGGGCCAGCAAGCGGTCGTAGTAACCGGCCCCCTGCCCGATACGCCCCCCAAAGCGGTCGAACGCCACGCCCGGCACCACCACGAGGTCGCCGGACTCGAGCCGGACCGCGCGGCCGGCGGCCTTCCGCAACTCGGGCCGGGGTTCCAGGATTCCCAGCATGCCCGGCTCCAGTTCGTCCACATGCTCCAGCGGGAAAAGGCCCAATTGGCCGTTTTCGCAGTAGGGTACGACAACTTGCTTGCCTGCATGCCATACGTCGCCCAAGAAAGGCCAGGTGCGGACCTCGCTGCGATGGTCGATGTAGAGCACGACGCGCCGCGCCTGCTCGTATTCGGGCAGGGCAACGAGCCGCTTCCAGATTGCGCGGCTAAGAAGCTCCTTCTCGGGCAACTCAACCCGGCGCTTACGGATTTCCGCCCGCAGCGATTGCTTCCTCCGACGAACGCCTTCTTCCTCACGAATCATATACTGTCGCCCTTGAACGATCACCGGCCAGCAGTATAGTGCGTCGAGGCACGCGTTGCAAGCGTGCGTACCACTTCGAGGACCGCGGGGTGGCAGGTCCGGCCTACTCAATGCCCAGCTTGCGTTGCATGTCTTCCAGCGCGATGCCCTTCGTTTCCGGGACGGCCAGCTTCACCCACAGCAGTTGCAGGCACATCATGAAGCAGAAGAAGCCGAAGATGACCGCCGGAGGGAAGGCTTCGGCCATTTGGGGAAACACAAGCGTCAACAGGGCCGCGAATATCCAGTGGGTGAAACTGCCAAGGCCCTGGCCGGCCGACCGGTTCCGATTCGGGAATATCTCACTGATGAACACCCAGATGACCGTGCCCTGCCCCACGGCGTGCGCGGCGATGAAGGCGAAGATGCACGCCGGCACGATCGCGTAGTTCTGCGTATGGAACGCCCACGCACACAGTCCCAGCGACGCAATATAGCCGAACGACCCGATGTACAGAAGCGTGCGGCGGCCCAGCCGGTCGATCAGCCACAGGCCGACGAACGTGAAGATCAGGTTCGTAAGCCCGATGCCCACCGATTGCAGCAGCGCGGCCCGCGTCCCCAGCCCTGTCCATTCGAAAATGCGCGGAGCGAAGTACAGAATGGCATTGATGCCGGAGAGCTGATTGAAAAAGGCAATCAGAAACGCCAGGGAGATAGGCGTGAACAGCCGAGCGGCGAAGAACTTTTCCGGGCGATCCAGCTTCGCTACCGAAGCCTCCACCTCACCAACCAGCGTTTCGAGTTCCGCCTGGGTCGTGGTCGGGTTGATCTGCCGGAACACCTCGAGGCCGGCGTTGAGTTTCCCGGCATGGGCAATGAGCCAGCGAGGGCTTTCGGGAAGTCCGAAGCAGAGCAGCGTGTAAATCAGGGCCGGCACCGCTTCCACGCCCAGCATCCAGCGCCAAGCGTTCTCGCCTATGTCGCCCAGCACGGCGTTGGAAAGAAAGGCGACCAGGATGCCGAATACGATGTTGAATTGAAACATGCCGGCCAGCCGACCGCGATACTTCGGCGGCGAGATTTCAGCAATGTACAGTGGGGCCGCCACGGTGCAAATACCCACGCCCAACCCGCCAATGAAGCGGGCGATCATGAATGAATAGACTTCCGGCGCGAAGGCTGAAGCGACGGCTGATATCAGGTACAGGATGCCGATCCACGTGAGCGTGGGCTTCCGCCCGAATCGTTCGGTCGGCCAGCCGCCGATGAGCGAGCCGATCACGGTCCCCCACAGCGCCATGCTGATGGCTACACCGTGCACGGTGGCGCTCAGGCCCCACAGCGTCTGGATGGTCTGTTCGGCGCCCGAAATCACGACGGTATCGAACCCGAATAGAAAGCCGGCCAGTGCCGCCGTAATCGCCCATGTAAACAAGCGTATATTTTGCATCGATGCGTCCCGTCGTTTCTCCGCCCTCGTCGCAGGGCGAGCGGCAGCCGCCGGGCTCACCGCTGCGCCGAAGCGGCCACTTCGGCAGGCGAAAGTGTGAACTCCAAGTATCGGCTACGGGCTGTTCGAAATCGACGGTTTCACCGAAGCCGCGGTGTTTGGGCGGCTGCGCCCCCTGCTCGTGCGCCGCCCGGTGGTGACGAACGAGTGGAAGTTGCCCGGTAGCCTCGCGGCCGACGCATCGTCTGCGCGGTCGCCGCCTTGCCAAATCGAGCGCAGCTCGTAAGCTTCCAACGAAACGAGCTTGGCATCGCCGCCCTCGGCGGTCACAGCAATCTTCCCGCCCTCCGGCTGCGGCTTCCCGCCGGTGGTGATGTACACACGGCCGTGGTTGCCGATGATCTCGGTCAACAGGCGGTCGGCCAGCACGCGCACGCGAATGCGGCCGTTCTGCGGCGCGAGCGGGGCTCCGTCGAGTTTCCCGGCGTCGGCGTCGTAGGTGACCGAGCGGCCGGGAAGGTCGAACCGGATACTCTTGGCGTCGCCCGGCTCGATCTCGAACGTCGCATCGAGCAGGTCGCTGCCCACCGGCACCTCGACGGCCCGACCCGGCGCCAGCGCCGCCTCGCCCGCCTCGTGGCTCTCGACGCGTAACCGCCCAATCTCGGTAATCGGTTCGGCGAACATGCGGATGCCGTCGCCCGTGTTGCGCAATGTCATTTCGTGGGGGAAGGTGAAGTGCTGGTTGTAAGGGCCGGGAGAGGGAACACGTGCCCAGCCGATCTGAATCCTGCGCCCGTCCGGCGCGTTGTCGAACGTCTGAGACGCGTAGTAGGCGCCCCAGTGGACCTGATGCTTGTCCTCGTGGTCCGCCGTGAACGCCTTCCCGTCGAAGTCGCCGATCGCATACTTCGCGTCGGCGCCAAACACCACCCAGCGCGTGTGTTCCGCGTCGGCGTCGACGGGAAGCTTGAACAGTTCCGGGCATTCGAAGTATCCGGCAAGGTTGCTCCGGTGCGTCCAGTCCGTCAGGTTGGTTGAGGTATAGAACGCCAGGTTCCTGCCGTACGGAGGGCGCTCGTCGTACACGACCATGACCCAGTGTCCGCCGAGTTCCCTCGCCCGGTCGCTGAGTGGATTGTCGTTCTCGCCGTAGGCGTACCAGATCACCTTGGGGTCGCGCCCGCTGTGCTTCACCACGGGATTGCCCTCGTAGTAAGTGAAGGTCTCGCCGCCGTCGGTGCTGTAGGCGATGCACTCGCCGGCGCCGGTGTCGGTGAAGAAGGCCACCAGCGTGTTCTCGCCCCAGCCGGCCGTGTTGTGCTTGTCCACCGTGGCGCCGCCGGAGAAACAGTCGCGTACGGCCATCGTTTTGGGAAAGAGTTTGTTGGGCTGCTGTTGCCAGTGCAGCAGGTCGGGGCTGGTGGCGTGGCCCCAGGTCATGTTTCCCCAGGGCAGGCCCACCGGGTTGTGCTGGAAGAACAGGTGCCACTTGCCGTCGTGCCACACCATACCGTTCGGGTCGTTGTTCCAGCCGACCTTCTGGGTGAAATGGAACTGCGGCCGGTGCGGCTCCTCGTAGAAGTTCTCTTCGCCGGGAATCGTGTCGGACTGCCGAATCAGCGCGAAGCCGTCTTCGGTGAGCGCGTCGACCACCACACGGGCCTCCTTGCCCTGGTAGCGTTCGATGGTGAAGAACGCATACCAGTCGGCCTTCTCGGCGGAGCGCGCCGGGTGCAATTGGTACTGGCGAACCTTCTCATCGCCCACGTAAAGGTGGATGGTCGTACCGCCCTTGCCCTTGTTCTCGATCGGCATGACCAGGTACTTGCTGTCGATAGTAAAGACCCGCTCGCGGCGGGTTGATTCCGCGGCCCGCTTGCGGTCGCTCTGCACCACCTGGTCGACATTGATGTGTCCCCAGCCGCCACTGTGGTCGTCGACGATCTGCAGCACTGCCTCCTTGCCGCCCAGGTCGGTCACGTCCCAGGCGTACCAATCGAGCGCTTCGCTGCCGCCGGGCTGAGTATTGGGGCCCGTGGCGGTGCGGACAATCTTCCCATCGACCAACAGGTTCATGCACGTTTTGCCTTCATACCCGCCGCCGCCGATGAGGAAATTGACGTACTTCCGCTCGATGGTCAGCGGCGGTGAGGTAAGCGTGCCGGTGGGGCCGTCGCCGCCGTGGAAGCTGTTGACCAGACGCTGGCCTTCATATCCGCCCACCTGCATCTGGCTCGGCAGGGTTCCCTTGGCGGGGCCCGGCCCGAACGCCTCGCCGGTTGCCGTCCACCCACTCCCGGCCCAGGTTTCCCATTCGAAATCGGCCACGACAATGTCGGGTTCCGCCGCCGGGGCGATTGTCGCGGCAAGCACACAGCCAAACAGCGCCGTCAAGCTCTTCTTGCACATAATGCATTCCTCCGCGTAGTGCTTTCGCAGGCCGAATCTTACCTGCCCAGTCGAACCGCTTCTGAAAGGAATCCGACCGGAGGCCGGGGTGCAACCGTTCAGAGGCCGCTAAAGGGACGATGTTCCGTCAGCGGGATACTCTCGCTTTTTGGCGACGCCTCTCCGGGGGCAGACGCCGGGAGGACGGACAAACGGGTGTAGTGTAAATTGCCGTACCGAAGCCTGTCAAGTCGCCCGAGACACTTGAGTGCCGGTGGCGTCGCGTGGTAGGATGGCCGTCGTCCCGGCAGCCGCCGTGTACGGCAACCGTTCGAAACGGCCTCCGGGGAGCCGTGTTTCCGGGCTTTTGCGCTTGCGGCAACCGTTTGCAGGTGCAAACGATTCGCCCGAACGAGGGAGTCCTGTCCGATGCGGCGGACGGCACGGCGGAGCGTGCCTGCTACTTCGGGGTGGTTTGTACCTGGAGGCGGAAGAGACGGTTCCCGCCGCCGGGCCGCATCCCAAACGACACCTTCAACAGGGAAACGCGAAATGGAAATGTCTTGCCTGACAGCACGAAACCGTGTCTTCTGGTTCATCGCACTGCTTGGGGCACTTTCTTCCCCACGCCTCGGTTTCGGCAGCGGCGACGAAGCACCGGCCGCGCGGCCCAACATCGTCATGGTGTTCATCGACGACCTGGGCTGGGCGGATTTCTCGTGCTTCGGCAACGAGGACGCCGAAACGCCTCACATCGACCGCATGGCCGGCGAAGGGATCGCGTTCGAACAATTCTATGTCAACTCGCCGATCTGTTCGCCGTCGCGCGTGGCGATTTCGACGGGCCAGTATCCCCAGCGTTGGCGGATCACCTCGTATTTGGCCCATCGCGCGGCCAACAAGAAGCGAGGGATGGCCCAGTGGCTCGACCCCGAGGCGCCGATGCTTGCCCGAAGCCTCAAGCAGGCCGGCTACGCCACGGGCCATTTCGGGAAATGGCACATGGGCGGCCAGCGCGACGTGACCGAGGCGCCCGAAATTGCCGAATACGGCTTCGATGCCTCGCTGACCAACTTCGAGGGGCTCGGGCCGAAACTGCTGCCGCTTACCAAGCGGCCCGACGGCACGGTGGGCCGCATTTGGGCCGACGCCGAGATCCTCGGCGGCCCGGTTACCTGGATGCAGCGCTCCCAAATCACCACCGGCTTCGTCGACGCGGCGCTGGCGTTCATCGACGATGCCCACGAGGCCGGCAAGCCCTTCTACGTGAACGTTTGGCCCGACGACGTTCACGGCCCCTGGTGGCCGCCGGTCGACCAATGGGGCGACGGGAGCAAACGGCAGCGCTACCTCGGCGTGTTGGAGGCCATGGATGCGCAACTGGGCAAGCTGTTCCGCCATCTTCGCGAGAATGAAACGCTGCGCGACAATACGGTCGTTCTCATCTGTTCCGACAACGGCCCGGAACCCGGGGCGGGGCGGGCCGGCCGGCTGAAGGGATTCAAGACCCACCTGTACGAAGGCGGCATCCGCTCGCCGTTGGTCGTGTGGGCGCCGGGCTTTCAGGCGAAGAGCGCTCGGGGCGGACGCAACACCGAATCCGTGTTTGCGGCCGTCGACCTGCCGCCCTCGCTGATGCATCTGGCCGGGGTCGAGCCGCCTGCCGACGTTCCCTGCGACGGCGAGGAACTGCTGGATACCCTGCTCGGGAAGTCGACGGCTTCGCGGCAGGCGCCGATCTTCTTCAGCCGCCCTCCCGACCGCAAGAGCTTCTACGGCTTTGACGACCTGCCTGATCTTGCCGTGCGACACGGTCGATGGAAATTGCTGTGCGAGTACGACGGGAGCCGAGCGGAGCTTTACGACGTGGCTGCCGACCCCGGCGAATCCCAAAACCTTGCCGCCACACATCCGCAGGTGACAAAGCAATTGTCAAAGAGGGTTGTCGACTGGTATCGGTCCATGCCGGCCGGGCAATAATTCGATGGGAACCGGTTACGGGGGACCCTTGATCGGTTGCAACGGACTTTCGGCCAGAACGAAGCTCTCGCGGCGTCCGCCGGCAAGAAACTCGACCGTGGCCTTGCGGCGGGCGCCGGCGCCGCTCAGGGCGATAATCCGACCCAGCCCGTGCGCCGGGTGGCATACCAGCATTCCTTGCGCGAACGTGTCGGGAACGACCGGGGCCGGCCCCTCGGCGCCGGAGAGCATGCTCGCGGCGGTTTGCAGGAAAGGCTCC
>CAYPWB010000176.1:0-12316 GCA_964414315.1 uncultured Planctomycetaceae bacterium
GCCGCTCGGCGTCGGACGCAACGGCAATGCGCACCACCGCCGCGTGGCGGCCGTCGAGTTGCTCCGCGTCGAGGCGCCAAGTTTCACCGGTATAGTCGGGGTCGGCGGCCAATCGGGCGGCCGCCCGCTCGACGCCCGCCTCGACCAGCCACTCGCATTGCATGCGATGGAGCCGCGCCCGATCGTACTGCATGTCGACCAGCGCCATGCGAGCGAGGAGCCCCGCCAGGGAGACGGACAGCCCCACGCACACAAGCGCCGTGAGCAAGAGAAACCCGCCACGCGGCGGGTTGCCGTGAAACCGCCTGCGGTCGCTATTTGGAATCATGGTGTACCTCCTTCCGGGTTTCCCGCCGTCGTGCCGGCGGGCGGCACCGTATCGCGATCGAGCAGGGCCTCGATGCGCAGGCGATGCGGCTTTGCGTGGGCCCATTCGGTCGCCTCAGACCGCGGACCGAGGTCTAGCGCGACCAGCGTGCGGCCGGCCTCCTCGCGCAGTTCAAACGCGACGGCGCTGCTCCGCGGCAGCGGGAACGCAACGGACGAGGCAGCCGACGATGGGCCCGAGTCGCCGTCGCCGGTCGCTTCTCGCACAAGCTGCCCTTGCTCCCACCGATACACCATTTCCGGCCGGCCGGCGCCGCGGAGCACGCACCGGGGCGGGTCTTGCTCGACCGTCGCCTGCCCGGCGGCATGCACGTCGCGGCGGAACTGCTCAGCCAGCCGGTCGACCGCCTGCCGCCCGGCGAGTTGCCCGCGCACCGACCGCTCCAGGTCGAACACCGAATGGATCAGCCCCACCGCGACGGTCATCACGGCGATCGACGCCCCGATGACCGCAACCATTTCGACCAGCATATAGCCTGCGCGAGAAGTTGCCGTGGCACGATGCTTCGGATCGTGAGGTTCGATTGCGAGATTTTGCGGGCTCTTGCAGAGCCCTGGCGACTCGGCGAGTCGCCCTACAGTAGCACGACTCTCCGAGTCGTTAGAGACTGTTTTTAGCAAATCGGCCATCCGTCTTAAGGTACGGCTCATGGTTGAACTCCGTCGGGTGGGGCGACTCGCCAGGTGACCAGTTCGACCTGCCGCGGCTGCTCGTCGGCGGCCGACCGCCGCCAGCTCACTCGCACGGCGACGCGCACGGCCGGGGGCTCCTGGTCGTCGTCCGGCTGCAAAGCGACGTGCAGTTCCGCCTCGGGCAGCACGTGCCTGCCGGCCTCGGAAAGCTCGATCACGGCGGCGCGTTCGGACGTCAGTTCGGCTGCGGGCCAGGCGGCCAGCCGCTCCAGCGCGGCGGCCGCCTCGAACATCGCAACCTGCCGCTGCCGGCTCGCGCGTTGCAACTTCCTCGCCGTGTGCTGCATCGGCAGCCAAACGGCGAGAATCGAACACAGCACGCCAATGGCGCCGAGCACCTCGATCATGCTGTACGCACGTCGCCGCGCCGGGCATGCGGCAGCTTCGTGGGATAGGTTTCCAGCCTGTCTGTTTAGCCGACAGGCTGGAAACCTATCCCACGCGGCCCGCTTCGAAGTCCGTGTGCGGCGATTCACTGGGCATCTCCTGTCAGGTAAGGCGCATGGGGAGCACCAGAAAGGGAACCAACAACGTGAAGACGAACAGGACCGCCACCGCGGCCAGCGCGAGGATCAGTAGCGGAAAGGCCGTTTGCATTGCGATGGTCGCACGGTAAGCGAACCGGCGGCGGCTGCTGTCGGCGATCTGCCGCATGGCCCAGGCAAGGTTGCCGGCGGTTGCGGCCGAGCGGAGGGCGGCCGCCTCGGCGGGACGGAGCAGCCGTGCGGCTGCAAGGCTATCGATCCAATCGGCGCCGCCGGCGATTCGGTCGTGCGCCTCGCGCAGCCGTCGATGGATGGCCCATTTCGGATGCGTTTCCGCGACGGTTCCGATCGTTTCCGGCAGCGGGCGGCCGCGCTCCACGCCGATCGACAGGGCGTCGAGCACGTTGGCCGCGTCGAGCGGCCGGAGCATCCGTCCCACGCCGGGCGGGTCCCACGGAACGCCGTAGCCTAAACGCAGCAGGGCGTAAACGAACAGCGCCAAAATGAGAAGCTGGCTCGGCGCTGCGAAAAGACCGCCGTAATCACTGAAAGCATACAGTAGTTGCATCGGGGCCGAAGGCGGGAAATCAAGATCCTCGAATATCTTCCTGAAGCTTGGCACGATCTTCAGAAGCATGAACGTCATCATGCCCAGCATGAAGGCCAATACGCCAAGAAAATACAACGCTTTGCCCGCAAGCGCATGCCTTGCCGCTTCCAGTCGATCCTGGGCGCGAGTGAAGGCATCGTTGGATCGTCGCGGGTCCGGTCGCAGCGTCGAGCCCGCACCTCCCGGCGGACCGCCCGACCGGAGGCTCACGGCCAGCAGCGGCAGGGCATCGCGGGGGATGAGCCCCGGCGTCAGGCTCAGCGCATCGACGAGCGGCTCACCGTCGCGCAATTGCGCAGCGAGCTGCTTGGCCTTCTGCTCGGCCAGGGGGCCCAACTGCCCCGAGAAGGCCGTCAAAGTCGCTTCCACCGGGATGCCGCGGTCGAGCGACGTGGTCAGCAGCCCCAGCATCGTTTCGCGCCGCGCGCGGACACCTTGAATCGCGACCATTGGGGCGATGATCGCCAGCAGCACGACCAACGGAATGTTTCCCACCACAAGCAGTAGCGCCAGCGGCAGCAATACCACAAAGACCAGCAGGACGGGGCGGACGACCTGCACGAAGAGCCCGACGCCGCGGCGGCCGTCGGCCCCCGCACGGCGGCGGTACGCGCCCAAGGCAATCGAAGCGGCGAGCGCCAGCAGCCAGAGCCCGGCCAGGCCGCCGACGACAAGGTATGCATCGCTCAGTTTCATACGACACCGTGGTCCATGGGCGGAATCCTACGTTAGACTCTGGACGAGACCAAGAAGGGGCATGAGCATCGCCGTGTTGATCATCAGGATCATCGTCACGACCGCCATGACCATCAGCGGCGGCAAGGCCGCCTTGATCCACCGGACGTGGGAACGCAGTAGCCGCTCGTACCACGCGGCCATCGACTCGAACGCCTCGGGCCAAGCGCCGTGCCGCTCAGCCCATTGGGCCACATTGCCGAACCCGGCCGGGAACGGCCCCGTGTGGGCGAAGGCCTCGGCTGCGGGCCGGCCGCCTTCCAACTCCGCGGCCAGCGCCTCGCACCGGCTCCGCAGTTCGACGTCGGCAATGCCCGCGCCGGCCAACCGGACCGCCTCGGGCAACGGCAGGCGGATCCTGCTCCGACTCGCCGCGGCTGATTCCGCCGGATCTTCAGCCGGTTGCGTCCCCGCCCCACCCATCGCCAGGGCCAGCCAGCGGGCGAGTTCGGCGCGCGACTGCCAGCGACCCATCGGCCCGAGCACCGGCACGGCCGCAAGGAGCCGCCACGCGATCTCGCGGCCCCGCACGAACCGGAACCCGATCGGAGCGAGCAGGAGCAGTGCCAGCATCGCTACGAAGGCAATCTGGCTGATCCGACCGATCGCGTAGGCCAGCACGGTCAAATTGGGCACTTCGAGTTCGAAGTCCGCGTAGAGTTCCCAAATCGGCCCGAACGCGAACGCATCGAGCAGGGCCCACACTCCGCACATGGCCAGCACCAGGACGGCCGGGTAGGCGACGGCGGTCCACAACTGCCGGCGGACTGCGGCGCGGCGGGCGGCCAGGTCGATCGACTGCTCCAACACCTCGGCCAGGCAGTGGTTCCGCACGCCCAACAGCAGCAGCCGCTGCAAGGCCGGGCCGACCCCATCCGACCGGCACGCCTCGGCCAGGGCCTCTTCCAGCGGCTCGCCGGTGTCGATCCGGGCCGCCAGCCGTCGCAAGCCTGCCGCCGTGCGCCGCCCCGGCTGCTCGTCGGCCACCGCGCGCAGGCCGTCGCCCAGCGGCAGTCCGCTGCCGGTCAGTTCCGACAACCGGGCGGCCAACTCCGCCGTCTCGCTCGGCGAGAGTCGGACTTGATGGGCTTCGGCGGGCTGGCGTGGGGCTTCCGGCATTGATGTGGGCGTATCACTGTAGCACGACTCTCCGAGTCGTGATTTCACGACTCGGAGAGTCGCGCTACGGTTCTTGACGACTCGGACAGTCGTGCCACGGTGTTCTAAGGCGTTGCAACGACTCGCAACAGGGTTGTGTACGGAAGAAACAAGAACCAGGCGTACAGCAGCACGACCGAGCCGCCGACGGCTGCCGTGATGGCGATGGGCAACAGCGTGCGGGCGCGCTCGGCGGTCGTCAGCACGCGTTGGTGATACCGCTCGGAGGCCGCTGCGAGGGCCGGCACGAGCCGGCCCTCTTGCTGGGCGGTTGTCAGCAGCCATCGCAAGAGAGGCGGAAGCCCATCCCGGCCGGCGACGGGGCCGGCCGAGGTATCGCCCGCCTCGATGCGCCGGGCGGCGGCTTCGGCCGCGCGCATGGTGCGGCGGTCGGACGTGGCGCGGCCGGCGGCGCGAAGGGCTTCCGGCAGCGGAACGCCTTGGGCGATGTGCAATCGAATCAGGTCGGTCAGGATCGCCTGGCGCGACCACCGAGCAACCGGCCGCATCCAGGGGAGCCAGGCGAGCGTGAAGCCCACGTCGCCGGGCACCAACAGGTTCGCTTGCCGGCCGCGCCGCCACCACCAGCCCGCCGCAACGACCAGCAGCCCGCCCGCGATGAGCCACGGGACCCACAGCTCGCGCCAGCCGGGCGCTGCGCCGGCGAACGCCACGGTCAGGTGTCGGACCGGAGGCACCACGTACGCGGCGGTGAACGCGCCGACCAGGCACGCCATGCAAATGACGATGAGCGGATACACGCACGCTCCGACGACGGCTTGCCGGGTGGCGCGGAGTCGGGTGAGCGTTTCAGCGAACAGCTCCATGGCGGGCCCCAGCCGGCCGCAACGCTGTCCGGCGCGCAGGACCGCGACGTACATGGGCGGAAAGCCCATCTTCGGATCGGCCAGGATTTCGTCGAGTGCCTCGCCCTGCCCGAGCCGCGCGGCCAACTCGCCCGCCCGGCGGCCCAGCCGGCCCGGCGTATCGGCCGCAAGCTGCCGGAGGCTCGGCTCCAGCGGCACGCCGGCGCGCACCAGCGCGGCCAACTCGTCGTTGATGGCGGCCAATTCGTCGAGGTTCAGTGCCATATTGCCTTCGCGGGGATCATTCCTGCCCGGCGACCGGGTCCGGTGTACGATCTTCGATTCAGGGCTCGGCGCGAACCTGGCGAATGGCCCATGCCGCAGTTTGGCGGACCTCGGCGTCGGGGTCCTCGATCGCCGCCACCAGGGCGGGCTCGGACCGGGCGGCGGCGGCGCCCAAGCGGCCCAAGGCGCGGGCGGCCGTGCGACGCACACCGGGCGCATCATTATGCAGTGCGACAATGAGGACGTCCAGGGCCGGGGGGCCCATCCATCCGAGCGCCTCGACCGCCGATCGACGCATCGGCTCGTCGGCGTGCTCAAGCGCCGTTTCGAGCGACGGCAGCGCCGCCTCGCCCATCTCGCCCAAGGACCGGGCCGCGGCGCGCTGCACAGCCGGGTCGCGATGCACCAGGGCGCCGATCAGCGCCTCGCGCACCGTCGGCTCGGGCGCGGCTTCGAGTTGCCCCAGCGCAACGGCTGCTTCGTACGCCCCGGCTCCGGGGCTCGCCAGCAGCGCCGTGAGCGTGGGAATCGCCCGCGCATGCCGGTCGAGTCGCCACAGCGCGACTGCGGCATTGACGCGCACCTCGGCATCGCGGTCGTTGAGCAGGCCGACGAGTTGGGGGACGGCGGGTGTTGCGGCCGGCGCGCCGATCGCCGCCAGGGCCAGCGGCGAGTTGCGCCGCACCGAAATGTGCGCGGAACTGAGCGTTTCGATCAGCAGCGGCGCGGCCTGCTCGGCGGGTGGTCCGATGCGTCCCAGGGCCCAGGCCGCCGTACCACGCACGTATTCGTGGCCGCCCAAGTTCGCGAGGATGGCCATGAGCGGCTCGACCGCTTCGGCCGCAGCAGGCCCCGCCCGCCCTAAGGCATAGGCGGCATACCAGCGGTCGCGAAGTTCCTCGCTCTGAAGGTCCGCCGTCCAGCGGCGTAACTGCTCACGGGGGACTGTCCCGATTTTCGCGGCGGCGAGGGCACTCCTCTCAGATAACGCACTGTTCGCCGCGAAAATGGGACTGTCCCCTTCGGCTCCCGCACTTTCCAGATCGGCAATCGAGCGGCGTAACTGCTCGGCCGAAGCCTCCGGACCGTCTTGGGCAAAACCGGCCGGGCACGTTGTCAGAAGGCCGGCCAGCAGCACCATGCCGGCGGCGGACCGTCCGGGCCGTGAGGTCGGGCGAGCAACGTTTCGGTGCGTGGGCATGGGGATTCTCGGAGGATGCATCAAGGTACCTTTGGGCCTGCTACTCGCCCGCCCCGCCGTCGGCAGGGGGCCAAAGCTGCGAATCGAACAGGGGCAACTGGTAATCGCCCGACTGAAGAAGAATACGATAGTGGATGACTGCCTGCCCGTCCACCTTCTCGATAAGATCGAGGTGCCCCAAGCCTTCTTCGATTCGGTCCAAGATGGGGCGGAACCTTTCCCGAGCCGCATGGCCTTCCACCTTGCGCATTTGCTCCAACGTCTTCTTCAGATCTTCCTCGCCCTTCTTCCGGAGTTGGGCGAGTTGCGGCCCCGGCGGCACCAATCGCCCCGGCGGCCTTTCGATACGCCGCAGGATCGTCAGCCCTTTTCGCGATACCGTGAAGTTGATCTGAATGACCGCGATCGGCTTTGCGTTTCGGTCGCGGTCGAGCCGCTGGAAGGCCAGCGTCAAGGGCCTTCGGCTTTCCACGGGTCCGTCGGGTTGCGTCTGATACTGCTCGACCGGCCCTTCGATCTTGGTGATTTCCAGTCGCAAGTGCCGTTCGTCGGGCAAATCGTCGCGGTCGATCGTCACCCGGTCGATTCGCTTGTCGAGGTCGAAACCGAGCGGCGGGGCGGGCGCCGGCTCGGAGAAGGCGACCTGTTTCGATTCGCCGTCGATACGCAACTCGAGCCGGCAAAGCCGCAACTGCCCGGCGCCGGCGTGTTGCGCGGCGCCTTCGAGCCAACGGAAACGGATCGCGTTGTTTTCGGGCTCGTACCAGAGCCGTGCGACGTCCGTCGCCGATTCGTCGCGCGGCGTGAGTTGGAATACCCAGGCACGGCCGCCGTCCTCGGCGGCGTCGCGCTGGAGGGTCAACTCGCCGTTGGGAACCACAACGTCGCCGCCGCCAAGCACCATGATCCAGGGGGCCCGCTCACGAACGTACAGTTTCCCCAAGACGACCGGTTCGGCTGCTTCCGGCTGCCCGCCCGCCGTGTCGAGCGGGGGAAGCTCCGGGGTCTCGGGGAAGTCGCGAAATGTCGGTGGACGCTCGGGCTTCGGCGGCGGCTTCTCGGGCGGTTCGGGCTCCTTTTCCGGCTTCGGCTCCTCGGGCTCGTCCGGATCGGCCGCGTCGGAGGGATCGGCAGCCGGTTCCTCCCGATCGGCCGGCTGCTCGGCCGGCTCGTCGCCGGGTGGGTCCGCCGGTTGCGGCTGCTGGTCGTCGGGCGTCTCGCCGGGCTCCCCAGCTTGGCCGGCCTTCTGCCGTTCGGCGAACGCGCGAGCCAGGTCGAATTCGTCCACCTCCTCGTCCTCGGTCTCTTCCTCTTCCCCGTTCTCAGGCGCGGCCGGCTCCTGCGGCTGGGCGGCGGTGATGTCGTCGGGCGCCGGTTGCTGGGGCTGCCGACCGGTCGCCGCTACAATGGCCACGCTGACGCCCACGACCAGCAGCAGCATCAGCAGCACGGCCCCGCCCAGCACCAGGCGGCCGACGGTGGTCGCAAGCCACTGCCTTAGCGGCGCAAGGGGCGAGTCGGGCACGGGGGCCGGTTCACCGTCCTGCGCGAACTCCTCCGTTCCGTGGGCCGCCGCAGGCGCTCCCTTTGCCGCCTGTCCGTCGCCCGGTGCGAAGTGTACCTCGGCCAAAGCTTCCAGGATTTCATCGGCCGACTGGTACCGCTCCTCCGGCTCCTTGGCCATCATCCGGCGGCATACCTGCACCAACTGCGGCGGCACGTCGGGCCGTTCGGTCGGAATTGGACGCGGTTGTTGCGTCTGATGCTTGAGGATTTTCTCGGGCAGGGTTCCTTCGGGAAACGGCGGGTGCCCGGTCAGCAAGAAATAGAGCGTGCAACCGAGCGAGTAGATATCGGCCCGGTGGTCGAAGGACTCGCTGCCCAACGCCTGTTCCGGCGCCAAGTAATCGACCGAACCGAGGATGTGGTTGTTGTCCGAGCCGTTGCCTTCCGCCGCGCCTCCGCCGAGACGGGCCATGCCCATGTCGAGAATCTTCACTTGCCCCTGGCTGTTCACCAGGAGGTTCGACGGTTTGATGTCGCAGTGGACCAGCTTGCGGCTGTGGGCGTGGGCAAGCCCGTCGGACGCCTGGCGGATGTAATCGACCGCCATCGGGCAGTCGAGCGGGCCGTCGTCTTCGACCACCCGCTGCAAGTCGCGGCCGTCGACGTACTCCATGACGATGTAATAGCGATCGCCTTCGCAATCGACGCTGTAAGCCTGGACGATGGCCGGATGATCGAGTACGGCGATGGCTCGGGCTTCGGCAAGGAATCGCTCCAGCGCGGCCGGGTTGGCGCCCACCTCGCGCGAGACGATCTTTAGCGCGACGGGCCGCTGCATGGTCACGTGGCGACCGAGAAAGACGCGGCCCATGCCGCCGCGGCCGAGCAGGTCGATCAGTTTGTACTTGCCCAGCAGGAAGGAACTGCGGCCGGCCAGAAGTTGGGCAGCCTGCCAGCGCGTAAGGAGCCCGTCGCGGGCGAGCTTCCGGGCGGCAAGCGTGGCATCGTCGAGTCCTTGGACCGACTGCCGCGCCGTCGAAATCTGTTCCGCGTTGAGGAGGTTGCTCTTCTCGAGGATCGAGAAAAGCTCATCCGGCGACTGGATGGCCATAGAAGCACCCAAGTACGCCGATGGGGTTTCCACCGGCTAGAACGACCCCATACCACAATGTTCAGTGTAGCAGAACGCCCGGCTCCAGGCAAACCGGCGCCCTCAACTCGAAAGAACAGACCCCAGCGTATCGCCTTCCGGGCGGTGGGGCAAGTGGCCACCCCGCCGTTTGCCGAGCTGTGGGGTGCCCGGCCCGCAGCGCTCGAGCGTTTCCCAGACCGGCTTGGGCGTCGTGTCGGCGCCGACGGCCACCTGGAGAACCCTTGCAGTGCGGGCACCATAATAAGACAAAAGAGGGGCCGTGCGGTGCCGAAACGTGTCGAGCCGACGGGCCACCGCGGACGGGTCGTCGTCGGCACGTTCGGCGCGGTCGCCGCCCGAATTGCGACGGATCCGCTCGAACACGGTCTGCTCGCTGCAGTCGAGGTTCACGACCACCTGCACGTTCAGTACGGTTTCCAGCGCCTTCGCCTGCCCCACATGGCGGGGTAACCCGTTGAGGACCAACCATGTGCCGCGTTCTACCTTGCCGGCCTCAAGGAACGACCGGATGAGCCGCTGGGCGATGCCGATTTGCGGGCCCTCCAGAAGTGCGCCGGTTTCGAGCACCTCCCGAAGCAGGACGATTTCCTCTCGGGAAAGCGCCTCGCCGGCCTGATTCCCAGCGACTGCCTCTCGAAGGCATGCGCCGAAATCGAAATGGACGCAGGGCGTGCCCCAAAGCCCGCGACGCTCGAGATACTCGCCTAGCGGGGTCTTTCCGGACCCGGTCGGGCCCAGCAGCAAAACGGCAGGGTAGGGAAACATGGCGGTCAAGGCAGGCAGACGCAGGGAGGTTGTGCCGAGCAACGTTCCTACTATATTCGAGCCATGGCTGGTTGGCAATAGCTGCAATTGCTTCCCGCCCCGACGGAGCCTTCTGTGCACCTTTTTCACACTGCCGAGCTTTCCGCTTCCGGGTGCAAAGTTCGGCAAAATAGCAGGCACGCTCCGTCGTGCCGCCCGCTTTGTTCGGAAAGGTTACTCGCGAGATGCGAGCGTTTACGATTCTCTTCTGTTTGGCACCGCGATTGCACCGCAGGTGGATCGGTCGAAGCTGTCGTGAACGCCGGCACGCGGGCAGTTGAAGGCCAAGGACCGTCCGACCAGCGTCGGTGGGGCGTGCCGGAAACGGCTCGCCTTTCCGCGCTCGACGAAACAACGAGGGCCTTGCGAAGGCTCGAATCCGAAACCAATCTTTCCCAGGAGGAACTGGCAATGAACGTAAAATGGCAAGTAGGGCTTGCAACCGTATTGATCGGCGCAATGGGGTATCCTGCCCTGGCAGAAGATGCGGCGACCGCAAAAACGGAAACCACCGCTTCGGCCGCCGAGGAGCAACCGGCCGACCCGTCTGCGATCCGCGTGGAAATTCACCAGACGATGGCCGCCCTGATCGAGGCCCGGGCAGCCGAGGAGCCCAACGAGGAGCGGATCGCGGAGCTTTCGGCGAAACTGGTTGCTTTGCGAACCGAACTTCGACAGTCGGTTCCGGGCGCTGGCCGGGGTGGGCGCGGTGCCGGCCGACCGTGCCCAATGGGTCCGGCGGCTCGCGGTACCGCCTGCCCGTTCGGAGGCCCCGGCGCGATGCAAGGCATGGGACCGGGCGCTGGCCGAGGGCGTGGTCCCGGCGCAATGCAAGGCATGGGGCCGGGCGCTGGCCGAGGGCGTGGTCCCGGCGCAATGCAGGGCATGGGGCCGGGCGCTGGCCGAGGGCGTGGTCCCGGCGCGATGCAGGGCATGGGGCCGGGCGCTGGCCGAGGGCGTGGTCCCGGCGCGATGCAAGGCATGGGGCCGGGCGCGGCGCAGGGTCGTGGTGCCGGGCAAGGTAACGGGGCGCGTGACGGTCGGGGCTCCGGCCCGGGCGCCGGCCGCGGTGCCCGACAGGGCTACGGCCCGGCGCGCTAACGCGTTCGGAGTTCAGCGCAGCGAGCCAATCACCGGGCACTTCCCGGTGCTCCAGGCGCCAGTGTTGCGTTACAATCGGAGTGTGCGAATTGCCGCGGCCGTTTTTGGCTGCGGCTTCGCATGCGCCGGTGAGTGTTCCGTATTGTTTTGTCGAGGCGTTCCATGCAGCGTTCACGAGTGATCCTTTTCGCCGCACTGGTGGCAGCCTGGATGGCACTGGCCTTCTGGCAGTGGCACGACTACGGCGCCGAATGCCGCCATGCCCGCGAAACGCTCGTGCGCCAGGCCGACTCGATCATGCAGGCCCTGACCGGCGGCATTCGCTCGCACCGGCGATTGGGCTACTATTTCGCCGACCAACTCCAAGGAGTGCTTGAGGAACTGGTTGCGACCGAAGACGTGCATGCCGCCGCCATGGTTTCTCAGGACGGCCGGCTCGTTTGCTCGGCCGGCGCCGGTCCGCAGCTCATTCAGTCGATGCTGGACGATCCGGAGCCGACCTGGCAGGACGATTCACTACGGTACGTCAAGCAGTTCAAGTTGCCGCCCCCGGACCAAGAACATCCCGGTCCCGGCCCCGGGTTGGGCCCGGGCCGAGGTTTGGGCCGGGGCCGCGGCCCGCGATGGATGCAGAACCCCGACGCGGACGAGCCCGCGCCGTTTGCCGAAGGGGGTGCCTTCACCGCTTTACTGGTACTCGATGCCCGGTCGGCGGCCGAGCGATGCCGCCGCGCGGCCTGGACGCGTTTGGCCATCGTCGCGGCCGGTGCCTTGGTGCTTGTGTTCCTTGCGCTCGTATGGCGGGCGACGTTCCGCCTGGCCGAGGCCCAAAGCCGGCAACAGTTGCTCGAAACCGAGGCGAGGCACTTGCGCGAGTTGGGACAGGCCGCCGCCGGACTGGCGCACGAAACGCGCAACCCGCTGGGACTCATCCGCGGCTGGACCCAGCGACTGGCAGCGCCCGACGCCGACGTCGACCAGCCGCAGCAGCGTGCCCGGGCGATTGTCGAGGAGTGCGACCGGCTTACCGCGCGGATCAACCAGTTCCTGGCCTTCGCGCGCCCCGCGGAACCTCGCCTGGAAGACGTCGACCTGGCAACCTTGGCGGCTGAGTTGGCAGTCCTGCTGGAACCCGATTTGCAAAGCAAGCGGATCGAACTGGACGGCAAATCGCTTGAGCAGGCTCCGGCCGTGCGGGCCGACCGCGAACTGCTGCGGCAGGCTTTGTTCAACTTGGTGCAGAACGCGGTCCAGGCGTCGCCCGAGGGGGGTACGGTTGAACTCCGCCTGGTTCCCGGTCAAGATGGTCGGCGGCGACTGGAAGTGGCCGACGCCGGACCGGGCGTGCCGCCGGAGTTGGTTGGCAAGCTGTTTACCCCGTACTTCACCACG
>CAYPWB010000177.1:0-8928 GCA_964414315.1 uncultured Planctomycetaceae bacterium
AGGAACTGTACGTCGTCCTGCTCGGCATCCTGAAGATCGGCGCGGTCGCCGTGTTTGTCGATCCGTGGATGCCGATGCGAAAGATCGCCCAGTTCGCCGCGTTTGCGGAGCCGGTGGGCTTTGCGGGCGTCGGGCGCAGCCACCTGCTCCGCCTGCCGGCCCGCGCACTGCGCTCGCTCCCGATTACCGTGACCACCGGCCGCCGCATCGGGCCGTTTCCCGCGCGATACACCCTGGCCGAGTTGCTTCAAGCACAGCCCGACGACGAGGTGTGGACGCCCGGCCGGGACGACGCCCCGGCCCTGGTGACGTTCACCAGCGGGTCGAGCGGCGCGCCGAAGGGGGCGAACCGGACGCACGGGTTCCTCGCAGCGCAGTACGCCGCGCTCCGGGATGAGTACCGGTACGACGAGACGGACGTCGACATGCCCATGTTTCCGGTTTTCGCCCTGCGCAATTTGGCCGACGGCATCCCGTCGGTCCTGCCCGAAATGGACTTCCGCCGCGTCGATGCCGTGGACGGCGCTCGGTTGCTCGAACAGATAGCCCGGCACGGCGTTCGTACCTGTACCGCGTCGCCTCCATTCCTCGATCGCCTGGCCGAGGCCGCTATGGCCCGCCGGCGCGATCCCCGGCTGCGGCGCATCCTTACCGGCGGCGCGCCGGTTTCGAATGCCATGCTGCGGCGCTGGCGCGAGGCCTTCCGCACTACCGAAATCGTCGTCGTGTACGGATCCACCGAGGCCGAGCCGGTCGCGTCCATCGCGTTGGAGGAGCGGCTTGCGGCCGAGGGTGAGGGCTACTGCGCCGGACAGCCCGTCGCCGCGGTGAATGCTCGCGTCATTCGCATTGAGCGGGCGCCCGTCGCGTTCACCTCGTGGGACGCGCTGCCACCGCAGGACGGGCGCATCGGCGAGTTGATCGTCGCCGGCCGGCACGTGTGCCGCGACTATTTCCGCAATCCGGACGCGGCGGCCGAGAACAAGATCGTCGATGAGGACGGCGTATGCTGGCACCGAATGGGCGATACGGGCTACTTCGACGCGCTGGGGCGCTTCTGGCTGACCGGGCGCGTTCATTCGACCATTTTCTGTAAGGAAAAGTTGCTGCACGCCCAATTGCTGGAAGCCCGGGTTGCCGGGCGGGCGCCGGGCGCGGCGCGCGTTGCGGTGTTGGAGCACGAAGGCCGCCTGGTCGTCGTGGTCGAGGGGCCGGTGGTGCCGGAACTGCTCGACCGCATTCGCGCCGACGGCGTGCCGGCCGACGTGCTTCGTTTCACCCGGAAGAAACTGCCCTTGGACCCGCGGCATCGGTCGAAGATCGACTACGCCGCCCTGCACCGCATGCTGGCTGGAGGACGCCTATGAGCAACGCCCACGCCCTGACCCACGAAAGCCCCTTCCTCCTGCGGCTGAAAGCCTACCTCGACGAGCGCTTTCCCTTGCCGAGCCACCTGAGCATGGTGGTGGTGTACTTCCTGGCGAACCAGTTTCTGGCGCAGGTGTTGGGCAATCCGGGGGCGCCGCTGCGCATCGGATGGTTCACGCCGGTGGGCATGCTGTTTCTTCTGTGCGTATTCTTCCACCTGCGGGTATTCGATGAGCATAAGGATTACGCGATCGACATCGTACATTATCCCCACCGCGTCCTTTCGCGCGGCCTGATAACGCTCGGCCACCTGAAACTCCTCGGCGGCGCGGCGATTGCCGTGGAAGTGCTCTGCGCCCTGCTGAGCGGCTGGCCGGCGGTGGTGGCGGTCGGGACGACGGTGGCCTTTTCCTGGGTCATGCTCCACGAGTTCTTCGTACCGCGTTGGCTTCGGGCCCACTTCATCCTCTACGCCGTCGCGCACATGCTGATCATGCCGCTGCTCACCGCCACCATCTTCAGCTTCACCATGCAGCGGCCGTTCTGGGAAGCGCCGTGGTTGTTCTGGGCCTACGCCGCGGCCGACTTCTTCGCTTTCGCCAACTGGGAAATCTCCCGCAAAATCCGGCTGCCCGAGGACGAAATCGAAGGCGTCGACAGCTACTCCGGCCATCTGGGGCTGTTCACGGCGGGCTACACGGCGATGGGGCTTCGGGTGCTCAACACGGGGCTGGCCTGGCTGGTGGGAGTTTACCTGGAACTAGGCGTGTTCTACTACGCGGGGCTTGTCGCGATCTTTTTCGTCAGCCTGTTCGGCCTCGTCCATTTCCGGCTTCGGCCTACCCGGCAAACCGCGAAACGCCTGGAAGCATACGCCGGAGGATATATTGTCCTGTTTTACTTCATCCTGGCGGCCGAGCTGCTCAGGACCCACGGACTGGAATTCGGAGGCGGTTGATGCAAGCCCTGTTCGATCCGAAGTCGCCCCCCGACCGCCTGCCCTCCCTTGGCGGCAAGGCGCTGAACCTGTTGCGGCTCGAGCGCGAAGGCCACCGCGTGCCCGACTGGGTCGCCGTTCCCGCCGAAGGTTTCCTCGACGCGCTCGAAGCGCACGGCCTGGGCGAGCGCATTGCGCAGTGCCTTGCTCGGCTGGACGATGGGAATGCCGCCACGATTGCCGCCGAGGTGCAAGCCCTGATCCTCGCCGCCCCGTTGCCCGAGTGGCTGCCGGCCGCCCTCAGGGCGTCGAATGTCGTTGCCGGCGACGACGCGGGTTACCTCGCCGTGCGGTCGTCGGCCGCCGATGAAGACGGTGCCGCGCACTCGTTCGCCGGTATTCACGAGAGTTTCCTGTACGTGCGCGGGCCGGATGCCGCGGCGCAGCACGTGCGCCGGGTGTGGGCTTCGGGTTATCAGGAGCGGGCCCTGATGTACCGCCGCGCAAACGGCCTCCTGCTGCATCCCGTGCCCATGGCCGTCATCCTCCAGGCCATGGTAAGCGCCGAGCAGAGCGGTGTAGCGTTTACGGCCGACCCAGCCGCGGGCGACCCCTTCACGCTGGTGATTTCCTCGCTGTGGGGGCTTGGCGAAGGGCTGGTAGGTGCGGGACTGCCCGCCGACCATATCCGCTACGACAAGCGGACGCGGGAAGCCGCGACGACCGTCGCCACGAAGGCGACGCGTCTGGTGCTCGACGCTCAAGCCGGCGAAGGGCTGGTTGAGGCGCCGGTGCCCGAAGAGCAGCACGACGTTCCCTCGCTCGACGGAACGCAACTCGCTCTGGTGGTCCGCACCGCGCAAGCGATTGAGCGAGCCCGTCGCCGCCCACAGGATATCGAGTTCTGCTTCGACGCCGGCGGCACGCTGTACGTCCTGCAAACGCGCGACATCACCACCGTAACCGATGCCGGGCCGGCCGCCGGCCACCGGCTCGTTTGGGACAACGCGAACATCATCGAAAGCTATTCCGGCGTGACCAGCCCGATGACCTTCAGCTTCATCCGCCACGCTTACACGGTCGTGTACCATTGCTTTTCCGAGGTGATGGGTATTCCACCCGCAACGGTCCGGGCGAACCGGCCGGTGTTCGAGAACATGCTCGGGCTGATTCGCGGCCAAGTGTACTACAACCTGGTGAACTGGTATCGGCTCATTCAGCAGTTTCCCGGCTATCGGATGAACAAGCGGTTTATGGAATCGATGATGGGCCTCCGCGAGCGGTTCGACCCCGAGGACGACGAGGCCCCGCCGACCACGGCTCGCAAATGGCTGGTGGAGTTCCCCAGGATCGTTCGGCTGGCGTGCCGAATGTTCGTGCGGTTCTACGGCCTCGACCGGTCGGTCGCACGGTTCCAGTCGCGGTTTCAGACGCTGTACGGCCGCTGGGAATCGCTCGACTTCGACGACATGGCCCCGCACGAGCTGATGGCCGTATACCGCGAGATGGAAAACCGCCTGCTGTGGAACTGGCACACGCCGATTGTGAACGACTTCTACGTAATGATGCACTACGGCTTGCTGCGCAAGCTGTGCGAAACATGGTGCGGCGATGCGAGCCAATCGCTGCAGAACGACCTCATTTGCGGCAACGGCGATATCGAGAGCACCGAGCCCACGCGCTTGCTCATGCGGCTGGCGCTTCGCATCCGTAGCGACCCGGCGCTGCGGGAACTGTTCGCCCGCCTCGACCACCATGCGCTCGCCCGGCATGTGCCGGCTGACCCGGCGTGCGCCGCGGTGGCCGGGGAGATCCAAACCTACCTGGACCGATACGGGTTTCGGTGCGTCAACGAGTTGAAGCTCGAGGAGCCGTCGTTGCGCGAAACGCCTGAGTTCGTGTATCAGATTCTCCAACAGTACCTCGCCGTCGATGAATCGCTGCTCGACGCCGACGCCATGGCGCGCCGCGAACACGAAATCCGCGCCGACGCCGAGCGCCGGGCGGAAGCGGCCTTGCGCGGCAAATCGCTTTCGCTCCTGCGCCGCGCGATGTTTCGGCGCGTGCTGCGCAATGCACGCAAGGGCGTCATGCACCGGGAGAACATGCGGTTCGCGCGCACCCGCATTTACGGCGTGCTGCGCGAACTCCTGCAGAGTATGGGCAGGCACCTGGTGCACGCCGAGCAACTGGACGCCGCCTCGGACGTGTTCTACCTGACGATCGACGAGTTGTGGGACTTCGTCAAGGGGACCGCCGTAACCACCGACCTTCGCGGCCTGGCCACCGTGCGGCGCCGCGAGTTCGACCGCTATCGCTCCGGCGATTGCCCGCCGCCGGACGACCACTTCGAAACCTTTGGCATGGTGTACGCCGGCAATGCGTTTCGGCACATCGAGGCGGGCGGCGCGTCCGAAGGCGATCTGACGGGCACCGGTTGCTGTCCGGGCGAGGTGACCGCGCCGGTCCGCATCGTACAGAGTCCCCGCGACGAACTCGATTTGAACGGGTGCATTCTGGTCGCCGGTCGCACCGACCCGGGATGGGTCCCGCTGTATCCTGCCGTCAGCGGTCTACTGATCGAACGCGGCAGTATCCTGTCGCACTCGGCCATCGTCGCCCGCGAAATGGGCATTCCCACCATCGTCGGCATCCGGGGGCTGCTCGACGCGCTGACCGACGGGCAAGTAGTCACGATGAACGGTCAAACGGGCACCGTGGTAGTCGGGTAGAGGGAGGAGGCAGGCTCAAAAAATGTCGTTCGGCATGATGAAGGTTCTCAAAAAGCCCGGGGCCAACGCCGATCACCGGCCGGCGACACGAAAAAAGCTCAGGCTACCGGGCGGGGCAGCTTACGTCAGGACGGCACTTTCCGAGCGGGTTGCCGGTTTGCAACAACAGCACAACCGACTATACTGAACAGCCGAAAAGAACACTTACATGAAAGGACTGCTCCGATGTGTGAGTCGTGCTCTCCCGGAATCAATCGGCGCGAGTTTGTTGTGGGCGGGTCGCTGGCCGGCTCCCTTCTTTCAGCCTCTTTGCTCCGTGCCGGCGAAGGCACGAGCATCGAAACCGCCGGCCCCGCTGCACGAGAGAAGACCCCCGCCACGGTGAAGGTGGTTTTCCTGTATCCGTTGCCCGAAGTAGTCGACCAGGGCAAGGCGGAAGCGTCGTGGCAGGAGCACCGGTGGCACCCTTACCCGGGCCGCTACTTCGGTCATGCGGAACGGCAGAAGGAGTTCATGGACCGCATTGGCGGCATGGCCCGGCGGATCGGCATGCGGATCGACGTTGTTCAGAGCCCGCTCACGACCAAGGCCGAGACGGAACGGTTCATTGCGGAGGCCGCCGCCGCGCCGCCCGACCTCATGCTGGTCGTCTGCCTGTCCAGCGCTTCGCTCCGCAACGCCCACGCGATTACGCAAGGGGTCGAGGGGCCGGCCGTCGTGTACCTCCCGACCGGCGCATCGCACGGGCCGCCGCCGGCCGACCTGCGGAACGCCGAACGGGTTCACTTCATCTACTCGGTGGAGAATTGGGACGAGATGGAACGGTCGCTGCGGGCGGTCCACGCGAAGAAGGCCCTGGCCCAAAGCCGCGTGCTGCGCGTGGCCGGCGGCGGCGGCGAGAAGGGTTTCTACGGGAACGTGGGCACCGAGGTCGTTCCGATTCCGGCCGCCGAGTACAACGACCTGTTCGATTCCATCAAGCCGGACGACGCCATGGAAGCGGCCGCCATGCAATTCAAGCGCGATGCCGTGAAGGTGACCGATATTACCGACCACTACTTCATCGAGGCGTTCCGGGCCCACCGGGCGGTCGAGGAGCTGCTCGACCGCTATGGGGCCGACGCAATCACCATCAACTGCCTCATGCTCCAGCACCGCAAGCCCTGCGTGACGTTTTCACTGCGCAACGGCGAACTGACCGCCACCTGCGGGTGTGAGAACGACCTGAGGGCCACGATGACCATGCTGCTGAACCGATATCTTCTGGGCCGGGCCGGCTTTCAGCACAACTCGGGCTACGACCTGGTGCGCAACCACTACTTCGCCACGCACTGCACGTGCGCGCTGAAGCTGAACGGTCCCGACGCGCCGCCGCAGAAGTACGAGGTGCGTCCGTTCTTCCACCATCTGCCCAAAACGCCCGCTCTCGACGTGCAATGGACGCCCGGCGCGCCCGTCATTCTGGCCCAAATGCTTTCGGAACGCGAGATACCCTATTACACGGGCACGGTGGTCGAATCGCCCAAGTCGCCGCCGACCGGCGGCTGCGCCACGCGCGTGCTGGTCGACTTCGAGGTAGAGGATGTGGGCAAGGTATGGATTACGCACCACTCCATATTGACGGTAGGCTCGCGAGAAGATGCACGGGCGTACGACATTTTCAGGAAGCTATTCTAGCACCCGCCAAGGCAACCAGTCACCGGAAACGGTTCCCTTCGCGTACACTGTCAAGGAACTTGCCATGAATCGACACGATCCCTCCTTCGGCTGCGGTTGCGATTGCGGCTGCGACCGGCGCGACTTTCTGGCCGCCATGAGCGCGGCCGTCGGAGGCCTGACCTTCACGGCGGCCGCGCCCCGTGTCGCAGACGCCGCGGAGCCGCCGGCCGCGAAGCGGAACGCGACCGTTCTCGGGGTATTGGTCGGAGCGGCCGACGCCGAAGCCGGGCCTGGCGTGGCCACCTTGCGCGAAAGCGCCGCGAAGCTGGGCATCTCACTCGAACTCGACCCGAAGCCTGTCGGCGATGCCGAACAGGCCCAAGCGCTGGCTGGGCGGATTGAGACCGGCCGTCCCGACGGACTCGTGATCGTCGCACTCGACAAGGCCGCCCTGCCGCGGGCCGATGTGGTGCTCGCCGCGGCCGAAAAGCTGCGGGGCCCCATGGTGCCGGTCGTCCTGGTGCTGGCCGACGCGGCCATCCCGATCGAGCCGTACCGCCGGCCGGGCCTGTACGCACTCCGCGCGCCGGACGAGCTGGCCGACGTCGAGTTCGGCTTCCGGATGATCAACGTCCGCAAGCTGCTCAACCAGTGCACGGTGCTGGGTTTCGACAACCGGCCGCCGGGCGAGACCACCCTGCCCTTCTTCGGCATCAAGCTGCGGATGGTGCCCTTTGACCGCTACGCCGAGGAGTTCGCCGCGGTGCCTATGGACGACGACGCCCGCGAACTGATCACCCGGTTCACCGCCGGCGCTACCGAGCAGCGGGGCATTACCGAGGAGTCGCTCGAAAACGCGGCCCGGGCGCACTTCGCGCTGAGGAAGATCCTGGCCGAGGAGCGAGCCGACGGCATGACGATGAATTGCCTCCGCCGCGGATGGCTGAAACCGTGCATGAGCTTCGCCACGCACAACAGCGAGTTGATCCCGGCTGCCTGCGAGATGGACGTGCCCGCGCTCTGCACGATGCTTGTGGGGCGGTTCCTCGTCGGACGGCCCGGCTTCATGCACAACTCGGCGTTCGACACGGAGCGGAACCACTACTATGCCTCGCACTGCACCTGCCCGACGAAAATCTACGGCCCCCAGGGGGAAGACTTGCCGTACCTGCTGCGACGCTTCGCGCACACGAACGAGGGGAGTTGCGCCATCCAGGTGTTTTGGAAGGGGGGCGACCCGGTCACGCTGGTGCGCGCCTACCCGGGCGGGCCGGCACGGATGGACGTGTACGCCGGCAAGGTGTTCGCCTCGCACCCCATGCCGCCGGTCGGCGGATGTACGACCAACGTGCAGTTCGAACTGACCGACCGCGACGACGCCATGATGGCCGTCGGCCACCACAACGTGTTGTTCTGCGGCGACTATGCCCGCCAGTTCCGGCGGTTCGCCCAGTTTTACCGATTGGGACTGCTGCCGACCGGCTACCAAGGTCCCTGGCCGCTATGAACCGAGCAAAGTTGTAACGCGACATTGCAGCACGGCTCTCCGAGCCCTGATTGTTATGAAGTCGACTCGGAGAGTCGACCCACTGTAGCACGACACTCCGAGTCGTAGCAGCTCGACTCCAGCAGTCGAGCCGCCTTGAGGCCGTGAACCGTACTCTGAACGAGGACCCTTCGCCATGAATCCTGAGAATCTCGCGGCCGCCGCCGCCACGACCGCTTCGGAAGGGGAGAAAACGATCCGCGCAGCGTTTCTCTACCCGCCTTCGACGACCTATGCCGACGATCCCAACGGCTGGTGGAGTTGGCCGGGCAACGACTTCGACGCCGAAGGCCGGCAAAAGGAGTACATGGCCGTTCTGGCCGAGATGGGCGAACGGCTCGGCGTGCGAATCGCCATGGACGGCCACTCGATCTGGACACCCGCACAAGCCGATGCCCTGGTCGACGAGTTCAAGGCGGAGCGGCCCGACGGGCTGCTGATCGTCGTGTTCGCCAACCACAGCCGCAGGACGGCCGACCGCCTCAGCACCGCGGCCGAGAAGCTGGGCATTCCCGTGGTGTTCTACATCGGCCTGGGTGTGTGCCACGGTCCGGGCACCAGCTTCCGGGGCTACCGGCGCGCCGGCGTCCACTTCATCATGTCGCTGGACAACTTCGGCGCGATCGAGGAGGGGCTGCGGCGGATCGCAGAGGACAAACCGCTCGGCCAAGGCCCCTGGCCGAAGC
>CAYPWB010000177.1:9028-12282 GCA_964414315.1 uncultured Planctomycetaceae bacterium
CGGAGCAGTTCGCACACGGTCGGATCGACATAGCCGAACCGTTTGAAGGTGAGCGGATCGATCCGGTCGAACTCGACGGGGAAGTCGAGGTCGCTTTCGGAAACGTCGAGGTGCGTGGTGAGCGAGGGGAGTTCGACGTCGGATTCCACGCCGCGCTTCTGCGTGCTGTCGCCGCTGGGGCGGTAGAATTGCTGCATGGTCACCTTCAGGGCACCCATGGCCGGCGCGTTCGGCACGCGGAACAACTGCTGGCCGAGGTCCATGAGGCTTTGCACGGTTCCCTTGCCGTGGGTGGCGTGGTCGCCGATGACCAGCCCCCGGCCGTAATCCTGGATGGCGCCGGCGAGGATTTCGCTCGCGCTGGCCGAGAACTTGCTCACCACAACCACCAACGGACCCTTCCATGCCATGTCGGGGTCGAGGTTGTTGTACGGCTGCACGCGGCCCTCGCTGTCCTTGACCTGCACGACCGGGCCTTCGGGAATGAACAGGCCGGTCAGGTTGATGGCCTCGGTGAGCGAACCGCCGCCGTTGCGCCGCAGGTCGAGTACGACGGCGTCCACTCCGTCCTCCTTGAAGCGGTCGAGAATGTTCCGTACGTCGCGCGTGGTGCTCTTGAAGTCGGGCAGTCCGAGCCGGGCGCCCGCCATGTCCATGTAGAAACTGGGCAGATCGATCACTCCGATCTTGTACGGCTGACCGCCATCGGGCCGCCGACCGGCCTCGAAGACCTTTCCGCGGGCCTCGCTGTCGGTTAGTTCGATGCGGTCGCGTTCGATGCGGATGACCTTGCGGGCGGGGCTCTCGGCCGGCATCACCTCCAGCCGGACCACCGTGCCCTGCTTGCCGCGGATGAGCGCCACCACGTCGGAAAGCTTCATGTCCACCACGTCGACCAACTCGCCTTCGTCGCCCTGGCCCACGCCCACCACGCGATCCTCGACCTGCAACTCGCCCTGCCGATCGGCCGCGCCGCCGGGAATGATCTTCTTGACCACCGTGTACCCGTCGATCGACTGAAGCGACGCGCCGATGCCCTCAAGGTTCAGTCGCATCATGATCTCGAAGTTTTCGAGCGTGCTGGGCGACATGTAACTGGTGTGCGGATCGTAGGCCATTGTCAAGGAACTGAGGTACATTTCCAGCAGTTCGTCGCCGTCGGTCTGATGCATTCGGCTGGCGAAACTGTGATACCTTCGCCGGAGCCGCTCCACCGCCTCCTCGCCTTCGGTGCCGTCGGCCAGGAGTACGAGCAGGTCGTACTTGATTCGTTTTCGCCAGCGTTCACGGGCTTCCTCCGGCGTCTTCGCGTACGCGACCTGTTCGCGGTCGATGATCATTTGCTCGTCGGCCGTGAAGTCGTGCTCCATCTCGAGTAGCTCGTCGATGAAGGCAACCCGCTCGTCGATGCGCGCAAGGAACGTCTTGAACACCAGGTACGCGAAGCTGATGTCGCCGCGCTGCGCCATGTCGTCGAGCCGGTCCTTGTAGTGCGCGAAAGCGTCGATGTCCGACTGGTAGAAGTAGACCTTCATCGGGTCGAGCGCTTTGAGAAAATTGTCGAACGTACGCTGCGAGATCTCGTCGTCCAACTCGTGGGTGGAAAGGTGCTCCCGACCCAACAACGACACCACCGCCAGGGTAATCTGCCGATCGCGCGCGCTGGGCGAGGTCAGGTCCACTTCCTTGGGGGCCGAGACGGCCCACGTCGACAGGGCTGAAAGCAGCACCAGTCCGGCCAAAACGCTAACCTGGACGCGACGAGAAATCGAAGTCACTTGCATCGGGAACTACCTCGGGGGAGTGGTGATAGTGTGGTTGAATGGGCGAACTTTGCGGAAAGCACTATTCCTATGCTATCTTATCCGGGCGACGCGGGCGAAACAAGACCGGACTCTCCTGGATAACCCCAGTGGTGAAAGTATGCTCTCTAAAAGACGGGGTTTCCGTCCCTTTCGCCTACGCTTCTGTTGCCGTGAATGGTTCCTTCTTTCGGCGTCTTCCCGTACAATCGACCGCCAGCGGGAAGATTCGCCTGAGAACAAAGGACAATTCGCCATGATGTGCACGCTACGTTTTTCCGTTGTAATGGTTCTGCTGGGCTGGACGGCTCACAGCAGTTTGGGGCAGGAGTGGACGCGGTTTCGCGGCGAGGGCGGCGCCGGCGCCGACGATGCCGCGTCGATCCCGGTCCGCTGGACCAACCACGACTACACCTGGCGGGTTCCATTGCCCGGGCTGGGCCATTCGTCGCCGGTGCTCTGGGAGGATCGTGTTTACGTAACCTCGGCGGTCCAGGACAACGCCGCCCGGCATATCCGCTGCCTCGACGCGGCCGACGGCCGCACCGTGTGGGAACGGACTTTCGCCACGGCAACGTTCGACTTGGGCAACGCTACGGCGTATGACGCGTCGAGCCCCGTGGTGGACGACGAGCGGGTTTATCTCGTTTGGGCGAATCCCAAGGAATGCGTGCTGGTCGCCCTCGACCGACACAGCGGGGAGACCGTCTGGCAGCGCGACATGGCCCCCATCGATTCGGAGCACGGGTTCGGCACCTCGCCCATCTTGTACAACGACTTGCTCATCCAATTGTGCGACAACAAGGCCGAAGCTTGGATTGCAGCCCTCGACCGGAAGACGGGCGAAACCCGTTGGCGCGCGGAACGCGACGCCGTCAAAACCGCCTACAGCACGCCCATCGTCTACCGGCCGGAGGGTGGTCGCCCGCAGATTATTACGGTCGGATGGGGCCCCGGGTTCACCGGCTACGATCCAGAATCCGGCCGGCGCCTGTGGCAGTTGCCGGTGCTGAAATTTCGCAGCGTCGGCTCGCCGCTGGCCGCGGGTGGTTTGATTTTCGCATCCGCCGGCGCCGGTGGAAGCGGCCGGCAGATGTTTGCCGTACGGCCCGGCGTGCCCGAAACGGGCACGGAAGCCAAGGTCGAGTACGAAATCGCGGGCTCCCTTCCGTACGTGCCGACGCCCGTGGCGCACGGCAACCTGCTGTTCCTGTGGAGCGACGCCGGCGTGGTCCAATGCCTCGATATTCCAACCGGCGAGTTGCATTGGCGCGAGCGGGTCGGAGGCGGGTACTACGGTTCGCCCGTGCGAGTTCAGGATCGCATCTACTGCATGTCGCGCGAGGGGAAGATGCTGGTGCTGGCCGCGGCGAAGAAGTACCGCCTGCTGGCCGAGATCGACCTCGAAGAGCCCTCGCACAGCACGCCGGTCATTGCCGACGGGGTGATGTA
>CAYPWB010000178.1:0-12238 GCA_964414315.1 uncultured Planctomycetaceae bacterium
AGATTCACCTCCTCTCGTGTGTGTATTTAATAAGGTTATGCATCCAGGCGACGTCCCCCGGCTTGAACGCGCCGAATCCGAACCGCTCGCGCAAGATTTCGGTAACCTGCTCCATCGGGGCGTCTGCTTCACTTCGGGGGGAACCGGTCGTGGATTGCATCGCGATCCTCCTGGGTTGAGATGCCCCCGAGAATACTATACGTGCGAACAGCACACAAGCCCCTGCCGCCGAATGCGGCCGGGAGAGGCCCCTGCGGGGGGGGTTAGGTATCTGCCTCGTCGGTCGCCTCGTCGTCCGTTTTGTCGTTCGAGCCGACGACGCGGACGTCGATGATGCGGTCGCGGGGAGGGTGAACGGCGCCGGGGGGCGGCTCGGCGGGAGGGCGGAAGGCGTGGAACCGGGCCTCCCAGTGCCGGCGAAGACGCCGCTTCAACACGTCGCGAACCGGCGGCGCGAGAAGGCCGAACCCGACCACGTCGGTCAGAACGCCGGGCGTAACCAGCAACGCCGCGGCCATGAGAATCATCAGCCCGTCCATCAGCGGATCGGCCGGCACCTGCCCGGCCGCCGCTTGCTGCTGCAATCGGCGGAGGCAGCGGAGCCCTTGCCACCGGGCCAGCGCGGCGCCGGCAATTCCGGTGACCAGCACCAGTCCCAGGGTGAATTTCCAACTGGTGTAGTCGGCCAAGACGAGCAGCAGCACCAGTTCGACCAGTGGGACGACGGTGAACAGCAACAGCAGCCGCAGCAACATGGTGTCGTCTACTTCAGTTGCGTATCGGAAGGCTGGGTTGCCATGCGTTCAAACTCACGGGCGCGGTCCTCTCGTCCCATCTGCCGATTCATGGACGACAGGTTTCCGTAGGGGACCGCCAGGGCCTTCGGGCTGAGCGAGCCCTCTTCGACGGCCTGCTGCATGAGTTTCATACCGTGCTCGGTCAGTTCGACGGCTTGCTCATGCTGCTCCACCTCCCAGTAGGAAACACCCATGCTCACGAAGGTTTCGCCATGGCGTCCGAGTTCGGCGGCGGCCGCGGGAGGAATGGGTTTCGACAGTTCGGGCATCGCCCGATCGAACCAGGCGACGGCCTCGCGGTGGTTGCCGTCGCGGATGGCGTGGATGGCGCCTAAGCGGAAGTAGAGCCGGCCCAGCAGGTAGCTGGTGGTGGGGGCTCGCGTCTCGGCATCGGCGTTGGCTTGTTCGAGGTACTCGACCGCCTGCTCGCCGAACTGCAAGGCCGTGTCGTGTTCGCCCCGCATCTGGTGCACTTGCAGGGCGTCGTACAATGCCATGCCCAGTTCCCATCGAAGTCGGGCGGTGCGTGCGGGCCGGCTGCCGGCGGCCTCGACCAGGAGGTTTCCGGTGCGCAGAGCCTCTTCGGTCCAGGGGGCGGGGTCCACCTCGCCCCGCATGCCGACGCAGGCGGCGAGGGCGCGGGTGGCGAGGCGGAAACGGTGCTCCTCGCCCCCCGACTCGTTCGCGATGACATCGTCGACCACGGCCTGGGCGCGGGCGAGCCACTTGGGCACGGCCGTAGTCTTGTCCTCCCACTCGCCCCAGGCGATGTCGTGGGCGGCGCCCACGTGGGCGTCGATCAATACCTCTTTGGCCGCCAAACGCACGGCCGGATGCTTCTGCTCGGCCAACGCAGCGGCCACCCGAATGGCGGCCATGTGATGTTTCAGGGCCTGGCGGTAGTCGGGTTGCCCGCCCGAGGCGTACAGGTCGCCGAGCAGGCAAAGGGCCCGGGCTTTCACGTGGGGCCGGCGGTCGGCCGATTGCGCGGCGCGCGTCGCCTCGGCGATGGCCGCTTCCAACTTACCCACCTGGCCGAACACCTGCGCCCGGGTAACGCGGTAGCGCACGTCGGTTTCATCCAATTCCACGGCTTTCGCGCTGGAAACCAGCGCGTCGTCGAAGGCGCCGAGGGTCATCTGAATGCGGCTGAGCAGCCAATGGGCCCTGGCGTTGTCGGGCTCGCGGCTGACGGCGTACTCGAGGTCGCGCAAACTCAACTCGTAATGCGTGGTCAACAGGGTTTCCGCCCGCAGCACGAACGATTCGGCGCTGATCGGTTCGAGGATAATCTGGGCGACTTGCATCGAGGGTTTTCCCGGCTCCTCGCCGGGTTCGAACGCGAACAGGACGCCCCGCTCCGGGTACACCTGGCCAAGGATCTCGCCCAATTCGTTCGACACGAGCACGGGCACGATGTTCCGCAGTTCGAGTTGCTCGGCCACCGTTTGGGCCGGGAAGGCACGGTGGAATCGGACGACGACCGAAATGACCTTGTCCTCAAAATAGCTCACCTCGATCCGATCGAACGGCTCGATCGAGTAGAGGTGCACGAGCATTCCCTCGTGCTTGGTCATTTCCTGGGGCGGGCCCCACGCCTTTTGCACTTCTTCGAGCGTCGTTATGCCCGGCGTCACTCCCTTGAAACTGGCCGCTTCGATCACCGGCGGTGCGGCGTCCAGCGGGTCGGGCATGGGTTCCAGAGGCGGATCGTCGTCGGAGTGCGGCAATTCGACCAGGCCGCCTTCGGAGGGCTCCGGCGCCGTTTCGCCGACATTCTCCCCAGCCGGGGTCGGCGCCGCGGGCTCTTCGTCCGGCTCGGGTACTACCCGGAACGCGGGGGCCGGCTCTTCGGCGGCGGCCGGCGGGGCGGCCTCTTCGTGCGGGGCTTCGGAGGGCTCGGGGGTGCTCATGGCCGGCCCCGAAACGTCGCCACCGCTGGAGTCGGATGCGCCTGCCGCGGGAGGCGCCGCCGGTTCGTCGGTGGCGAACGCCGTATCGACGCCCGGACCTTCCGGTGGGATGGGCAGCCTTTGCTCTTCGCCGGTCGCCGGTCGGAGCAAGAACGAGATGAAAACGGCGGTCAACCCAAGGCGTCTGAACACCACGGTGTGCCAAGCGAACATGAAACGTTCCTCCTTGAACGTCGCCCCGCGAGATCGGCGTGCGCGGTTCGGCCGGCTTCACCATTGCGGCGAGAAGACCGAAATTGCGGGCCGCCGATTGGGCCACCCTGCGATTAGGTTGTACTACCACCTGCGGCAGCACGTCAACGGAGGCATTCTACCCATGCTGCGAAACGCAAGTCTATACCGATATGGCGTATTTCGCGCCGATTCCTGGAAAAAAAATCCCGCCCAGCCGCCGATCGGCCGCCCGGGCTGCGTGGCGGGCGAACACGAAACGGAAATCCGGAGAGCTTGGGTGGTTCGGGCAGTCTGGCGGACCACGGCACGCGGAAACGTGCATTGACTTTCGAGAGCCGTTTGGAGTACAAGCCGCATGCTTTATCCCCTTGTTTCCAATCCACCCCCCCCGGCAATGCCGCAAGGCCGTTCTGGCCTCGTTCGGGTTGCCGGGGCCACCTCGTCTCGCCCTATGCCAGCAGTTGCCGACATGGAACCCCGCCAGCAGCGGGAAGACGCTGCGTCCCGCCGGCCCGAACCGCCGACGGTCGGTGGCGGTCCCCTGCGCCGCGCTTGGGGCTGGGCCGCGCAGCATCGGGGCCGCGCTGCACTGGTCTTGGCGGCGGCGGCAGTTTCTATTGCCGCCGTGGCCGGTGTCGGCGTTTGGGCCGTGACGGCAGGCCGAGACGAGCCCGAAATCGAACTCGACCAGGTCTTCGAAGCCCTCGATCGTCAGGCTTATACCGAGGCGAAAGAGATGGCCGACCAACTCCGCAGTCAGGAGTCGGCCGAGCTGGACGATATTGCCGGGGCCGTGTACGCGTTGGGCGTTGCCGCGGCGATGGAGGCCCGCGATACGTGGAGCAAGGAAAGACAGTCGAAGTACCTGCTGGCGGCTCGCTACCTGGAAGAAGCGCGGAGCCGCGGTTTTCCGCCGGGCCGGCGCAGCCGCGGGCTGTACCTGCTGGGGAAGACCTTGTACGAGGGCGGGCACATTCCGGCCAGCCGTCCTCACCTGGAGGCCGCCCTGCGCACCGATCCGGCCAACCGCTCCGAAATCCATTACCTCTTGGCCGGCGCCTATCTCGGCGACACGGTGCCCGACCTGCAGAAATCGCTGCACTACAACACGTTGTACCTGGAGGACCGCGGGCTGACTCCGGTCGAGCAGCATGAAGGCCTGATGCAGCGTGCCCAAATTCTGCTGGCGATGGGCGATGTCGACCAGTGCACCGCCACGCTGGAACGCATTCCGCCGCGGTCGTCGCTCCGAGCCGAGGCGACCGTCCTGCACGGCCGGGTGCAGATGCAGCGGGCGCACCTGCTGAAGCACGCCGACGATCCTTCGCCGCAGCAGTTGGAGCAGTCGCGGCAGAAATACGAAGAGGCCATCGAGACACTGCAGCTTGCCCAGGGGCGTGATACGCTCAGCAACCACGCCACGCGGAAGGCGATGTACCTGATCGGCGTTTGTTTTCGGGAAATCGGCGATTACCGTGCGGCGCTGCAGCAATTCGTGCGAACGCGGCAGTTGTTCCCCGAGACGCCCGAAGGCCAGGCGGCCAACTTCGAGGAGGGCGAGATCGCGCGCGACTTGGGGCGCGACGAGGAGGCCGTGGCCGCCTACCGGCGCGCTTTGCAGCCGCTGGTCGATCCGCAGACGTTCAGCAACCCGTGGATTGCCGTAAGCGAGTTGCAAGCCCGCATGCTCGAAGCGTACGAGTATTACCTGAAGACACAAAACTTCGCCGTTGCCCTGGAACTCGCTCAACTGTTGCACCCGCTGTTCCCCGAGGTGCGCGCGCTGGAACTGACGGCCGGCGTTCATCGGGCCTGGGGCGAGGCCCTGTTGACCGAGGCCGAGCAGCAGTCGCCGGCCAAAGCCGAACCGTTGCTGCGCGAAGGCCGGCGGCAATTCCGCGAGTCGGGTCGCCTGCATGCCCGGCTGGCCGAACTCCTTGTCGCCTCCCGTCGCTATCCCGACCAGTTGTGGGAGAGCGGCCAGGACTACATGCGCGGGCAAACTTACACGGCGGCGATCGGCATGCTGAAGGAATACCTGAAGGACCAGGCGCGTCGCCGGCATCCCCAGGCCCTGGTGCTGCTGGGCGAGGCGTACCTGGCGCAGGGCAAGGTGGCCGACGCGCTCGAAGCGTTTCAGGAGTGCGTCGACTTCCACCCGCGCGACGCCGCCGCCTACCAGGCCCGGTTGCTGGCCAGCCGCGCATGGCGCGAGAAGGGCGAGCCGGAAGAGGCCGAAAAGCTGCTGCTGGAAAACCTTGCCGGCGAATTCTTGACGCCCGCCAGCCGGCAGTGGCGCGAGTCGCTGTTCGACTTGGGCGAACTGCTCTACCAGGAGGGGCGTTACGAGGCGGCCGTCCGACGCCTCGAGGAGGCCGCAGCCCGGTATCCCGACGACCCGCGGGCCGTAGCAAACCGGTATCTGCTGGCGGAATCGCATCGGCGGGCGGCGGAGGAGGCGCAGGCGAGTTTGCGGGAGACCCTTGCCGTTTCCGGGCGTCCTGCGACCAACAAGAAGATTACCGAAGACTTCGAGAAAGCCCTGGACGAGTTCCTCGCCCTGCGCGAGCTGTTGAGCGACCGGCAGCAGTCGCAGGACCTCGCGCCGACCGACCGTGCGATACTGCGGAACGCCTGCTTCGCCATCGGCGATATCCAGTTCGCGCTGGGCCGCTACTCGCCGGCGATCGAGGCGTACTCGAACGCCACGAACCGTTATCAGAACTCGCCCGAGGTGCTCGACGCTTACGTTCAAATCGCCAACGCCTACCGGCGAATGGGTGACGACACCCAGGCGCGCAGCGCGCTGGAGCAAGCGAAAGCCGTGCTCAACCGCATGAACCCCGACGCCCCTTTCCTGGGCCCGACCAATTTCGATCGGGCCCAGTGGAGCGAACTTCTGGACTACCTTAGCGAACTGTAGGGACCCGTTATGCCTTCCCTCGAAACCGATATCCTGTACGAGCTGATCTGTTCGAAACGCACCTGCCTGGAGCAGCTTCAGGCCATGGGCCGGCGGCAACTGGAATTCATCGAATCGGACCGGATGACCGCGCTATTGGACCTCTTGGCGCAGAAGCAGCAGACGCTCGCGGAATTGCAGCAAATTGAGCAGCAGTTGAATCCGTTCCGCGATCAGGCGCCCGAGTCGCGCCGGTGGCGCAGCGAGGAGGCCCGGCGACGGTGCGCCGACGCGCTCAGCGCATGCGAAACGCTGCTGGCCGAAATCATCCAACGCGAGCGCACGAGCGAACAGACCCTGGTGCGTCGCCGCGACCACGCCGCGCAGCAGCTCCAAGGCATGCACCGTGCCGGACAGGCGCGGGCGTCGTACACCAGCCCGAACGCCGGCGCGCTCAGCCAGCTCGACCTTTGCTCCGACGTCTCCTGAGGAACCCCGCACCATGACACCGCTCACCGCATGTTCCGATCCCCCGCTCCCGGCCGCCAATGCCGAGTTGGAAACCGTTCTGGCCGCATGGCACCAGGCGACGGTCCGGCTGGAGCGCACGCACGAAATGCTCCGCACGGAAGTGCAGCGGCTGACCCATGAGTTGGAAGTGAAGAACCGCGAACTGGCCAGGAAGAACCGGCTGGCCGACCTGGGGCAGATGGCGTCGCACGTGGCCCACGAGGTGCGCAACCACCTGGTTCCGGTCACGTTGTATCTGAGCCTGCTGCGGCGGCGCGTCGGAGAGGACGGCGGGGCGGTCGATATCGCCGACAAGATCGCCGCCGCGTTCACGGCGCTCGACGCCATGGTGCACGACCTGCTGAACTTCACGTCCGACCAGGAGCCGCGGCGGTCGCACTTTCCGGTGGGACGCGTCCTCGAAGAGGTATGCGCCTCGGTTGCGCCGCAACTGAGTGCCCAATCGGTCGACCTGACGCTCGACGTGCCGGGCGACGTCGAACTGTGGGCGGACGAGTCGATGGTTCGGCGCAGCGTGCTGAACCTCATGCTCAACGCGGTCGACGTGATGCCCGACGGCGGCCCACGCTGAGCATTGCGGCGCGGAGCGGGGCGGACGGGGTCGAACTGGCCGTTTCCGACACCGGTCCGGGACTGTCGGACGACGCGTGCCACCGGGCGTTCGAGCCGTTTTTCAGCACGAAGCAGGGTGGCACGGGGCTGGGGCTGGCCATCGTCCACCGTATTGCCGAGGTGCACGGCGGCGGCGTTTCCGTGGCGAACCATCCGGAGGGCGGCGCCGTCGTCGCGCTCCGATTCCCCCACCCGACCCCCATGGAGGCCGCCGCATGAAGACCGCTTCCGATCGCCGCACCCCCCCCGCCGAAACCACCGGCCGCGTGCTGGTGGTCGACGACCACGCGCCGGCCCGCGAGTCGATGGCCGAAGTGCTGCGCGAGGCGGGCCACGACGTGGCCTGCTGCTCCAGCGCGGCCGAAGCGCTCGGCCGCCTTGCCGAACGCCCGGTCGATTGCGTGGTGACCGACCTGCGCATGCCCGGCATGAGCGGGCTGGAGTTCATCGCGCAAATCGAGCAACGCCGCTTGCCGGTCCAGGTGGTGATGGTCACCGCGCACGCGTCGGTGGCTTCGGCGGTCGAAGCGATGCGGCACGGGGCGTTCGACTACATCGAGAAGCCGTTCGACGTGGAACAACTCGAACGATTGGTGGGACAGGCGATTCGCCACGGGCGCTTGTTTGCGCCGGGCCGGCAGGCGCGGCAGCCGGGCGCCGAACCGCCGCTGATGGTCGGCTGCAGTGCCGCCATGCAGACGCTGCGCGAAGGAATCGCCCGCATCGCCTCCACCCCGGAAACCGTGCTCATCCTCGGCGAAAGCGGCACGGGGAAGGAGCTGGTCGCCCGGGCCATCCACGCTGAAAGCACGCGCGCCACGGGGCCGCTGGTGAGCCTCAACTGCCCGGTCCTTTCCGCACAGCTTATGGAAAGCGAACTGTTCGGCCACGAGCGGGGTGCGTTCACCGGCGCCGACGCCCCACGCACCGGACGCTTCGAGATGGCCCACGAGGGAACCATCCTGCTCGACGAGGTGACCGAAATCGATCTGAACTTGCAGGCCAAGCTGCTGCGCGTGCTCCAGGAGCGGGCGTTCGAGCGTGTGGGTTCAAGCCGCACGCAGCACGTCGACGTGCGCGTGCTGGCCAGCACGAACCGCGACCTCGACCAGGCGGTGCGCGAGGGCCGCTTCCGGGAAGACCTGTACTTCCGGCTGGCCGTGGTGCCCATCCACGTGCCGCCGCTGCGCGACCGGCGCGACGATATTCCCGCGTTGTGCGAACACTTCTTCGCCCGGTGCGCCGAGCGCCTCGGCCGCGAACCTTGCATGCTCGAGCCGGCTGCGATGGACCTCCTGCTGCACCACCACTGGCCGGGCAACGTGCGCGAGTTGGAGAACATCGCCACCCGGGCGAGCGTGCTCAACCAGGGCGGACCCGTCACCGCCGATGAGTTGCGCCGATGGCTCATGACCGATCCGGCCGCCGATCCCCCGGAATCGGGCGAGGCCGTGCCCGTGGGCATGAGTCTGCAGGAAATGGAGCAGAAGCTGATCGAGGCCACGTTGCAGCACTTCGACGGCCATCGGCAGCGGACCGCCCAGGCGCTGGGCATCGGCGTGCGGACCTTGTCCGGCAAGTTGCGCCAATACGGTTACGCGCCGCGCGAGAAAGAGAAGGTGCGGGCATGAGGGTGGAGCAATTCGGCAAGAACTGCCGAAACACGTCCGGCATTTTGTGCCGGTTGAACCAACACGTGATGAAAACAGGACTGGTGCGAGCCGAGACGCCCGGCTGCGGCCGGCTCAACAGCATCGAGGTTGCCGACACCGCGCCCACCCGTTGAAACTGGTGGCAAACAAGGGTTGGGCTGAAGCCGACCAAGACGCAGGCCCACCAACGGAACCGATAGCCTTTTTCACCTTCGGCACGCCGGTTGCATATGCTGGCCGCAGGGAAGAACGTCATGATGACCAACCTGTTCACCTCAACCACGATCCCCATGATGGAGGAAGTGGCGAAGTTTTCGCAGCTTCGGCACACAACGCTGGCGGGCAACATCGCGAACCTCGATACGCCCGACTACCAGTTCCGCGACCTGTCGGTCGACGATTTCCACTCGCGTCTGAAGGAAGCGGTCGAAGCGAGGCGGCGGCCGGTGCAAGAACGGCACGATTCCTACCTCTACGGAGCCCCCGGCGGGCCTTCGTGGCAAACGGAATCCGCGCCGCTTTCCCCAAACCATTTCAGCGAATTCCACTCCACCCGGGAGCCCTTTCAGGCCGCGGTGGCCGACAAACCGCACACCATCCTGTACCACGACAAGAGCAATGTGGAACTGGAACAGCAGGTTTCGGAAATGGTCAAGAACCAAATGCAGCACAACCTCGCCTTGACGGTGATGAACCAACAGTTCCGGCTGCTGACCACAGCCATATCCGGCCGGTTGTAAGAAACTTCCCTCGCCTTTTGGGAGCGGGGCTGAGGGTGAGAGTTGATAGGATTTGCGTACGAGAAAGGCGAAGTCGAGGGTTCATGGCCCCTCACCCTAGCCCTCTCCCGGCGGGAGAGGGAATGTGGATGCGAGCCTCTCCCGGAGGGAGAGGGAACGTGGATGCGAGCCTCTCCCGGAGGGAGAGGGAACGATCGAAAGGATTCGACGTATGTTTTCCGCACTCGACATCAGTGCAAGCGGCTTGGCGGCGCAGCGGATTCGCATGAATACGCAGTCGAGCAACATCGCCAACATTTCGACCACGCACAACGAGCGCGGCGAGCCGGAGGCGTACCAGCCGCGGTTCGTGGTGTTCCAGACGGACGAGAACGTCGGCGCGCACGGGGCGTCGGGCGTGCGCGTGGCGTCGGTCGAAGTGGCCGACGTGGAGCCCATCTGGCGGTACGATCCGCACCATCCCGACGCGGTCAAGGAGGGGGACCACGCCGGCTACGTCGCCTATCCCAACGTCAACATGATGACCGAGTTTACCGACGCCCTGGAAGCCGCCCGCGCGTACGAGGCCAACCTGGGCGTGATCGACATTACCAAAGACATGCAGAACCAGACCCTGCGCATTCTGGCCTGACCTATTTCCGCGAGGCCGCCATGAACCCGATTCAAGGCATACAACCGTTTCCCACACCGATGCCCGGTTCGCTGGGCGGGCCGGGCGCCGCCGAGGGCGGCGGAAAGCCGTTCGAGGAATTCCTGCTCGACTCGATCCACCAGGTGAACGCCATGCAGCAGGACGCCGACCAGGCGGTCGAAAGCCTGTTCACCGGCGGCGAAACCAGCCCTGCCGAGGTGCTCACCGCCGTGCAGAAGGCCGACGTCGCCTTCCGCATGATGCTCCAGGTTCGCAACAAAATGGTGCAGGCGTTTGAAGAAGTACAGAACCTCCGAATATAACCCCTAGGGCCATGCCGTGGACTTCCTGAACAAAACCTTCGCCCAGGTGACCGATCTGTTCCAGTCGATGACGCCCGGGGCGCGCATCACGGCCGGACTTTTGCTGGCCGTGCTGGTCGTGAGCCTGGGTGTTCTATTCACGCACCAGGGTACGGGCCCTGAGGTCGACCTGTTCAGCGGCACGGCCATTCCGGCTTCCCAAATCTCGCAAATCGAGGCCGCTCTGGCCAAGAAGGGGCTCAATGCCTACGAAGTCGAGGGAAACCGTATCCGCATCCCCCGCGGCGAACGCGACGTGTACCTGGCCGCCGTGGCCGAGGCGAGGGCCCTGCCGCCCAACTTCGAATCGGCATTCAACGAGGCCCTGGAGGGCGACAGCGTGTTCAGCTCGCGCGACGAGCGCGAAATGCGGCTGAAACTGGCCAAGCAGCGCACGCTCGGCCTGATCATCAGCCAGATGGACGGCATCGAAAGCGCCTCGGTCATTTACGACATCGAGGAGAACCGGCGCACCCTCAATCGGCAGCGAACCACCACGGCTACCGCCGCCGTCAAGCCGATGGGTAACGAACAACTTACCGAAACCCAGGTGGCATCGATCCGCTCGCTCGTTGCGGGCGCAATCGCCGGGTTGCAGTCGAACGAGGTGACCGTGGCCGACCTGAACGGCGCCACCTGGCACGGTAACCCCGACGGCGGCGGAACCGCGCTCGAAGACCCCTACCTCGTTCGGAAGCGCAAGTATGAACAGGAATGGCAGGCGAAAATACTCAACGCCCTGGCTTACGTGCCGGGGGTGCGCGTGACTCCGAACGTGGAACTGGACCGCGAACGCGAGCGGACGGAGGATATCCGAACCGTCGACCCCAAGCCGGTCGTCGTTGCGGAGCAGGAGGCAAGCACGTCGCGCGTCCGCGAAGGCGCGGCGCCCGGCGGCCGTCCCGGCTACGCCGCGCAGCAGAATATGCCCGCCGAACTGACCACCGCCCGAAGCGGCGGCTCGCGCGAGGAGGAGGAAGACTCAAAACGGCAATCGCAGTCGTTGGCCTCGGGCACCATGGAGCGGCGCGTGAGCGTGGGCCTGACGCCGTTGCGGGTGACCGTGTCGGTCGGCATTCCGAGCGGCTATTTCGAAAAGATTTGGCGCGAGCGGCACCACGGCGACGAGGGCGCTTCCGAACAGCCCGAACCGGCACAACTGGAGCAAATCCGCACCGAGGAGACTTCGAAAATCCAGCGGGTGGTGGCGAACCTGCTGCCCCCCACCGACGGCGTGGAGGACCGGACCACCCTGGTCGAAATCATGACCTTCCAGGGGTTCACGCCGGAAGAGCTGCACGGCCCGACCTACAGCGAACAGGCCCTGACCTGGCTCGCCCAGCACTGGAGCACGTTGGGCATGCTGCTGGTGGCGGGGTTCAGCCTGGTCGTGCTCCGGTCGATGATCCTGGCCGGGCCGCCGGAACGGCGCGCGTCCGACCCGTTCGCTCGGCAGGGCGGCGAGGCGGACGAGGAGGATCGGGAAGCCGCCGCGTCGGCCGTCAAGCAGCTCGCGCGTTTCAACAAGGTCGGCGGCTCTTTGCGCGATGAGCTTTCGGAACTGGTCCAGGAGGACCCCGACGCCGCAGCCAACATCCTGAAATCGTGGATCGGCCAAGCCGGGTAGTTCAACGTGGGACAAGCATCCTGCTTGTCAAAAACCGTGGGACAAGCATCTTGCTTGTCAGAACCGTGGGACAAGCATCCTGCTTGTCAAAACCGTGGGATAAGCATCCTGCTTGTCAAAAGCCTTTGGTAAGCAAAAAACGCAATCTGGGGCCTGCGCCGCAGGAAATGAGATGGAAGTGTACTTTTGCAAACTCCTCCCCTCTCCCTCCGGGAGAGGGGCCGGGGGTGAGGGCAT
>CAYPWB010000179.1:0-12211 GCA_964414315.1 uncultured Planctomycetaceae bacterium
CCCCCGCCCAACAGCAAGCCCTCAACCTACTGGGCGTCACAACGTAGCCAGAAACGCGAAGTCGAATTTCAACCTAACCTATTACCCTACAAAGACGTAGGTGCGGATTTCCCGGAAAAGTTCGGTTTAGACGTTGAAAGATCATAGAGTTTCGTGGAGTCAGAAGCAAGTCACTCCGTGAAAGGCGGCCGACAGGGGGGGACTGCCGTAGCGCGGGCAGGACGGCGAAGACGGGGCAGGAAGCGCTTGCCGGAACGGTCCTTCCTGTGCTTCGCACAAACGACATCTGCCCCATTGTCGCCGGCCGTTTATCCTATCCGACAGAGCCGGTTTGCCGCGCGAACGCGCATAGTGCACGCACGTTCGCCTCGGGCGTGTCGCGGGGCACTTCGCAGCCGGCGGCGACGATGTAGCGCGGGCCGGCCTGGCGGTGGCACTCGCCGAGCGCCTCGGCGACCGATTCCGGCGTGCCGTTGCGGAGCACCTTCACCGGGTCGATGTTGCCGGCCAGCACCTGGTCGGGGCCCATGGCCTCGCGGCATTTCGCAAGCGGCACCATGGAGTCGACGTCGACCATCGCGCAGCCGAGCGTGCCGATATCGTCCACGATGCGGCCGATGTTGCCGCAGATGTGCAGCCGCACCCGGGCGCCCATCGCGTGCAAACCTTCGACCAGGCGCCGCTCGTAGGGGAGGACGAACTCGTGGTAGATTTGCGGGCCCACCAGCGACGCGGCGGCATCGCCCACGCCGATCAATTCGGCCCCCGCCTCGACTTGTGCCTTGGCGAACCGCAGGCCCAGTTCGAGGCAAAACTCGAACAGGTCGCGCACAAAGGCGGGATCGTCGAAGAAATCGGTCATGAGCCGGTTGATGCCGCGCAAGTCGGCCGCTTCGGCGCAGGGGCCCTCGACCCAGCCCTCGATGAGTTTCTCACCGCCGACCTGCTCACGGAACAGGGCCGCTGCCTGCACGCGGTCGTGCATGCGTCCGCCGCCCAGTGGATCGGGTATTTGGATCGCGGCAAGCTTCGTCTTCTCGGTCAGTAGCGAGTGGTCCTCGTCGGCCGTGGGCGGCTGATCGGGGAAGAACTGCACTTGCGCGCCGCAATCGGCCGCTTCGCGGGCCGGGTCGGAGATGCACGAAACGTAATCGAAATCGAACCGCTCGGCCGTCGCCAGTTGCGCCTCGACCAGCGTGCGATAGTCGGACGTGTACTGCCCGTACGGCACGCCAATCTGATCGGCGGCGAACATCATGGTAATGGGCATCAGCGGCAGGCAGTCGACCGGCTCGCCGTCGAGCATGGTGAGAATGCGTTGGCGTCCATTCATCGTAGGCTCCTTGGGGCAGTGTTACTGTTCATGTTCCTCTGCTTCCTCTTCCCTCACCGGCACGATTCGCAGCGCGGCGTCGGGCAAGACCACGATCGACTTCGGCGAGGTGGGGCAAGCGACCTGGCAGGCGCCGCAGCCGACACACTTTTCGGGATCGACTTGCGGGAGGGTCATGTATTCCACCTCATCGAAGGTGATCTTGATGGCCTCGTACGGGCAGCGATTCTCGCAGACGGAGCATTCCTTGTTCCAACCGAGCAGGCAGTGTTCGACGTCGACCTTGGCCAGCCCGATGGCCGTTCGTCGCTTATCGTCCAGCGAAAGCCGGCGGATGGCGCCGCTGGGGCACCCCTGCGTACATGCGCTGCAGTCTTCGCGACAGTAGTCGCCCTCCACCCGGAGCAGCGGCGCCAGGAACGAGCCGACGCCGCCCTCGCCCAGGTCGGCATGCAGCACACCAGCCGGGCATGCCCGAACACAGTTGCCGCACCGAACGCACAGTCCGCCGAACTGCTCCGGTCCGGCGGCGCCCGGCGGTCGGAGCGGGCCGGGGGGCGGGTCGGCGGCGTTGGCGGGCCGGCGCACGATCCAGCCGCCCGCCGCGGCGCCCAATCCGGCCGCCACCGCGCCCAGGCCGAACGACAGAACGGTGCGGCGCGCCAGGGCCGGACGTAAACGTTCACCGGGGACTGTCCCGATTTTCGCGGCACCAACGGCGATTTGCCCAGATTGCCCTGCTGCTGAGGCCGCGAAAATGGGACTGTCCCCCTCGCATGCAGCCGCCGAAACAGTCCGCGACGCCGGCGCCTTGGCAACCTGACCCGTCGGCCGCCGGCGGACGGCCGAGGCGAGAATATCCTGCGACGCGCCCAGCGGGCACAGCCGCCGGCACCAGAGATTCGGCGCCACGAGGCTCAGCACCATTACCACGGCCAACAGCCCGCCGGCCAACGCTTCCGGCCAACCGGGCGCCTGCCCGGCCAGCCCGAAGAGGGCGGGAAACATCGCCAACGGGTCGAGCCATAGCAGCAGCGGATACCCGAGCGCCGCGCCGCCCAAGGTCAACAGCGCTATCCACCGGCCGAGCGAGGGTACTTTCTTCCACCACCGCCACCGGTGCAACGGCGAGAGCTTGCCCATCCATTCCAGCACCAGGCCGGTTGGACAAGCATGCGTGCAGAACCACCGCCTTCGCCACAGGGCCAGCAGCAGCACCGGCAGGCCCGCAAGGGTGAGCACGCTCACCGTCCTTGCGGCCAGCGCCGAGGCGGCGGCAATCCACGGGCTGACCGCCGGCAGCCAGACCGACGCCTCCGGCCAGGGCGAAAACGGCAATACCAGCACGAGGGCGACCGCCAAGGCAAGGTATCGCCCAATCGCACGAATGATTCTGGATCGAGACATTCCGGCGCTCAGCCCATGTAGGCGTCCTGCTCCTTGAGAATCCTCTGAACCTTGGCCACTTCGACGTCGCGCACCAGGCAGCCGTCCTCCAGGCTGACGGCGGCCGCCACGCCGGCGGCGTGGCCGGTGACGAAGCAGGGCGGAATGACGCGAATGAGGTCGGCCATCTTCCGCTCGGCCGAAAGGCATCGGCCGGCCGCAAGGATGTTGTCGACCTTGCGCGGCACCAGCGCGCCGTAAGGAATTTGCCATTCGAAGTTCGTGCCGGTCCAGTCGCCGCTGTAGCCGATCATGTCGGGGTAGGCGGTTCCGGCCTGGGCGTCGGCGTATTTCAGTTGCTTCACGCCGGCCAGCAATCGCGAGATGCGCACGCCCAACTGCGGGGCCGTTTCCATCAGATACACGTCCTCGTAGCCCGGGGTCTCGCGCAATCGCTCCACCTGCCGCCAAATTTGCCGCCGGTGGTTCAGTTCCAGGCGGCTCAGCTCGCGCACGTCGAGGGCGTCGGTCGTTTCGCCCCGCATGTTCACCCAGTTGACGCCTTCGATGGGCGTAATGCTTCCGGTGTTCCGCGGGCGGTCGTGGGAGCCCTCGGGGCCCTTCGGCGCGTTTTTCGGAAGGTTGCCGATTCGGGACACCAGCCCGATGTGGTAGGGGATGTGTTCGTACTCGGCGTCGGCCGCGGCGTATACGTCGCCGTCGCCGGTGGCGTCGATGACCACCTTCGACAGGATCGCCTGCCTGCCCGACTTGCTCTCGAACACCGCGCCGCACACCTTCGAGCCGTCCATCACCGCGTCGACGCCCCAGCAGTGCAGGAACACGTCGATCTCAGCCTCGACCACCATCTCGACCATCACGTACTTCAACGCCTCGGCGTCGACGGTCGGCTTCTTGCCGGGGTAGTTCACGATACCCTTGTGTACTTTGCTGAGCCGGGCCATCATCTCCTCGCCGATGCCGCGCGTCATTTGCACGCCGCTTTTGCCGATCATGCCCACGACGATCAGCACAAGCCCTCCGGTCCACTGGCCGCCCAGATGGCCGTATCGCTCAACCAAAGCGACCTTGGCCCCGGTGGTCCGGCGCGCGGCCACGGCAGCCGCCACGCCGGCGGGGCCCGCGCCCACGACCAGGATGTCGGTCTCGTGCAGCAGCGGCAGTTCGCGCTGGGGCTGAATGACCTTGCCATCGACGATGCGGGCGGCCGCGTCGCGCTGGCGGATCGGGTCGGCGTGCAGGGCGCCGGGGACGGCGCCAAGCCCGCCTGCGCCGGCGGCAGAAAGGCCGAAGGCTTGCAGCAGACTGCGGCGGGAAATGCGTTGGTTCATGGCGGGTTGGCTCCGGGGCAGAGAACAACGGGAGGATGTTGCAAGGCCCCCATTGTGCCCCTCGCCTCGCAAAATGTCAACTTCGGCGGGTCGCGCAAGCGAGTGCCGAAAGCCGACACAGGGCGGCAGGGCCGCCAACCCATGCGAGCTTCCGCTCGAAGACTTGGTCAGAGTTTCGTGAAAGAGTTCACGATCCTGCGTATTCGCGGTGCAGTCGCGGCAAGCGTACGGGATACCCCGTATCCGGCCGGGCCGAGGGATCGAACCGAACCGTATCGTCTCGCCCTCACCCGGCCGCTATTGCGTACTGTCTCCCCCTGTGGGGGAAGTGTAGGGCATGGCCCACCACCTCTATTCAGCAACGGGGCCTAGGCTCCCGCCGCGGCTTGCACGCCGCGCGGCTCGGCCCACTGGCAAAGCTGCGCGGTGGGGTTGTCGGTCACGGCCGGGTTGCGGTCGTAGAAGGTGGGCGGCTCATAGCTCCAGCCCTCGGCCAGCCGCTTCTCCTCCTTGCGCACCTGCCGCAGCAGCCAGCGGCCGCCCAACTCGCCCGCCAGCCGGGCCTTCCAGCCGCATTCGGCGTAGATCTCGGCCAGCAGATCGGTCATTTGGCGGTGCATGGCCGGGTTGTCGCGATAGTAAAGCTGGCACGCCTTCACGGCGGCCGCCCAGCTTTTCGGCAGCGACTTCACCTCGAACGCGTAACGGCGGCGAATGCGGGCGTCGGGATGGCTCTTGTACCGCTTCCAGCCGGCCAGCGTGGTGCGGATGATACGCACCGTACTCGGGCCGTTCCGCTCGAAATCGCGATCGAACGCCCGCAGTACGTACTTGGCCTCGTCGCCGGCCGGGATATGAGGATGCCGGTAGTTGAACAAGTCCTGCCCGTGAATGTCGCACTCCTCGTACTCGCTCTTATCCTTCATGCGGCCCTCGGCGGTAAGCTGGGCGTGCAAGGGCGTGCCGGGAATGGGCGTGTAGAGCATGAACTGGTGGAAATCGGTGTTGTGCCGCGCGGCGTATTCGATGGCCTCGTCGATATTCTCCGGCGAGTGGTTCTCCAAGCCGATGATTGTGGAGCCGAGCACGCGGATGCCGTGCGACTGTAAATGGCGGATCAGCTCGAACGTATCGGCGCCGTCCAACTTGTTGTACTGGCTGGCCTCGCCCTCGATGCCCATCCACACCCACGAGACGCCCAGCCCGACGAGTTGCTCGGTGGTGTACGACCGCAGCACGTTGGCCGAACTGAATACGTACAGGGCCCAGGCCTTGTCGTGCTGTTGCATCAGTTCGAGCAGGCGCAAGGCGCGGCGGCGGTGCAACAGGAAGTTTTCATCCATCATGAAGAACGACTGGATGCCCATCCGCTGCTCGAGCTGCTCCATGATGTGAAACAGTTCATCGCCCGTATCGTAGAAGTTGACGAACTTCCCTTTGCCGCCGAACATGGCCGAGGTCGAGCAGAAGTTGCACCCCATCGGGCAGCCGACCGAGGGAATGACCGCGGCGGCCGTGTCGGCCGGGTTGTCGCTGACGGAAACGCCCATGTTCCGCGTGCCGAAGCCCGACACAATAAGCGGGTGGCGGAACGGCTGGTCATCCGGCTCACCCAGGAACCGCTGGAACCAGCGGACGCCCTCGCCGCGGACGATATGGTCGGCGTCGATTCGGTCGGACAAGTCGGGCACGTTGGCAATGTGCCCGCCGATGACAATGGTGGCGTTCGGCTGGTAGCGGCGAATCAGTTCGCACATGGTCCGAACCTTCACCTGGTTCGGGATGATGCTCGTAATGCCGATCACGTCGTACTGCCGGCTTTTCAGTTCCTCGATGAACCGGTCGAGCGTGGGGAAGTCGAGCACGGTGCAGGGGGCCTCGATGTTCGCCTGAATGAGCATCAGACCCCAGCTTCGGTGGAACATGCGAAGCGAGAAGGGCCCTTGTGTCCGCGTTACCTGATTCTGGTACAACTCCATCGGATTCAGCTTCCGGCTGCCGTACTCGTCGTCCTGGGCGTAGGGGCCGAATACGCTGGAAAGCAGTACGCGGGCGCGGGAACCGAGCGGGTGGACGGGCGAGGCGGTTTCGTTGTGCGGCAAACCGTCGGCGGGCAGTACGGCAAAAGGATCGGCAAGCTGGGTCATGGAAGTAGGTCCTTTATGAGTTTCGGGAGAGGCAACTCCCCAAGGGGCTCGCAAAAGCAACGAGTGTATTGTACGTGTCTTCGTACGCCCAGGATGGGCAACTGTGTATGCGTTGCGTAAAAGCTGCGCAATACCTGCGTTAGATAGGCGGTTCGGCCAGATAATCCCCTGGAATCCCCTTCGCCCGAGGATTTCGGGCACCCCAGCCTCTCGGGCCGGGAACCGCCCACCGGTCGGCAACCGGCAGTCACGCCGCGGGTCGGGGGCTCGGCCTGCGTTGGCCTCCTGCATCGTGGTAAGGGCCCGCGAATAAATAACTGGCCGATTTGGACGGGCTGCGGCTACGGCTGCGGGCGTCAGGCAGGCAATATGTCTGCTTCGCCTTCCTTCGCAGCCTTGTCCTCGCCGTGCCTAAATCGGCCATTTATTCCTTCGCGAGCCCTAAGCCACCCGGGCTTGCCGGACCGGTTCGACCGCGCCTAGCCGTTCACGGGGCGGCGCAGGCAGTCTTCTCCGCTGTATACGAAGGGGACAGTCCCATTTTCGCGGCGGAGACGGTGGATGATTGGGCAAGAACGCCCGGCGTGCCGCGAAAATTGGGACAGTCCCCCGTGATCGGTTCGACCGCGCAACAAGCCGGACCACTTGAAGAGACCCTCGGCTACTCGGCCGGTTCGTCCCGCTTCGGCCGGCGGCGTGCGGGCGTCAGCCGGCCGGCTCGAGGTCGTCGGCGGGCAGCCAAAGGTGGTCGGTGGGCAGCGCGTCGTCCTGCCAGCGTTGGCGGTAGCTTTCGGGCATGGCGGCCAGCGTGGCCTGGTCCCAGTCGACGCGGCGCATGTCGCCGTCGGTGTCCGTCACCACGCCGGTGAAGCCGCCTAGTTCCAGGTCGGAGGAAACCAGGTCGGTCACGCCGCCTTTCACACGCACCCGGTCGCCCACGGTCATGTCAGGCTGCTGGGCATCGGTCATCTTGTGCCTCGAGGTGGTTGCGGAGGGTCGGGGCCACGCGGTCGGGCGTATCCTGGCATACCCAGAGGCCCAAGTGCTCGAAGCCGCCGGTCTCCTGGGTGTAAGGGAGGAACTCGCAGTACAGCCCGGCCCCGGGGCCGTTCGAAACGGTCACGTTGTACGCCGTGGGCTTGCCGATGGCGGGCATCAGGGCCATGATACCGCAGGTTGCATCGCCCCAGGCCTCGGCCAGGGCGGACAGTTCCTCTTCCGACAATTCAAAGAGAAACCGCTTCTGCACGTCCTTCACGATCAGCAGCGTATTGTAAGGGCGCCGCATGAAATAGGGAACCAGGAGCACGGCCGGTCCGTAATCCTTCACCGTCAGTTCGGCCGGGTTCTCGCGCAGCATGTACTGGGCGAATGTCTCGCCCCGCTCCTGTTGGAACCGCTCGTTTCGTTCGAAGTGACGCGGCTTCCGGTCGCTGTACAGAATTTGCTGATGTCCGTGGGCGAGCGATCCGCCCACGAGCCGCCCGTGGTTCTTGATGATCAGCACGTGACCGTGGGTGGTACGCCCGTCGGCCGTCGTGCCGGAAGCAGGATATCCGGCCGAATCGTCGAGCAGGAGCTTCTCCTCCAGCGCGGCGAGGCGCTGGAAGGCCGTCACCCGGTCCGATTGCGGCATGTTGTACCAGTCGCGATCGAAGTAGGAGGAGGTCCACTGGAGGAAGTGCATGCCGCGCGCGGGGCCGGAGGCGCGGTCAGCGGAAGGGGACAGGTCCGTGTTCTCGGCTTCCGGCCCACTCGTGGAATCATCGCAGTTCGGCCGAGAAACGGACCAGTCCCCAGCGTGCTCGAACGGATACATGACCGGGTACAGGTTCTTGTTGATGAACGTGAAGCCCTCGCTGAGCGAGGCCACGTCGATCACGCCGGTGGTCTGGCCGCGGCATACGGGATCGGCCGCGCCGTCCTCTTCCGGCTCGGCGGGCGCCTCGGCGTTGTCGTGCGGCCGCCTCGCCCGCGACGCGTTGAACACCACCACGGCGCCGTCGCGGGGATCGACCCGGGCCTCGCCGTCGGGCAGGAAGGGGTGCGTCTGCTCCTCGGCCCGGAAAAGGTCCTCGATTTCGGCGCACGAGAGGCCCTCGATCCGCTCGTTCTGCAGGATGGACTGCAGCGTGCGCTCCTCGAGGTGGTATCGGCCCGCCGGCGTGAACTGGGCCCGCATCCGCTCACCGAACTCGGCCGCTTCGAGGAACTGGCGGGTCATTCCCTCCCAGGTGAAGTACGGGATGGTAATGCGGTAGGCCTCCTGGCCCATCTTCGCGCGGAACGTCTCGTCGTCCAGGAGCCGTTCGATCGCGCAGGCGAAGCCGGGCACGTCGTCGGCCTGGACGACGATGCCGCCGCGCCCCACACGCAGCGGCGCCGCGCCGTCCTCGCATGTCCACTCTTCGACCGGCTCGTCGATCAGATACTCCGTGAGGAAGGGAATCAGGTGGCTTCCGACCACGGGCACGGCCGTTGCAGCCGCCTCCTGCACGGCCATGCCGAAGCCCTCCATGACCGACGGCGAGCAGTAGACGTCGGTCACCGCGTACAGGTCGGGCAGCCATTCCCAGATGTTCCCCACCACAGCCACGTGCGATGCAATGCCCAACTCGCCGATGAGCGCCCACAACTCGCGGTGGATCTTCTCCTCGTGCGGATCGACCGCCACGACCAGCAGCGACTGCGGGTGCTTCTTGAGCACCTTGGCGAACGCGCGGATGAGCACGTCCTTGCGCTTCGTGTGGTCGGTCCGACTGATTTCGGTGACGATGCGCGAACGTCGCACCTCCTTGGCACTCATGCCGCAGTGGCGGCCGAGAAACTCGTAAATCTCGTGGCTGGGGTCGATCTTTCGGGGGTGGAACCGCGACGGCTCGATGCACGGCGGCAGGAACAGCGGCTGCTCGACGCCGAAGTCCTCGACCAGCGCCTGGCGAATCAGCGGCGACGTGGCTGCCACGTCGTCCAATTCGGGAATCAACTCGTGCTCGACGGCAATCCGCTCGTCGATGCGCAGGTCGGCCCACGTTTCGGGCTTCATATTCCGCTTCTTCACCGTGCCGACCGAGTGCGGCACCCAAACGTGCTTGGCCGGGTAGCGGAACCGGCGGCGGACCAGGGCGCCCACCTTCGCACCGTCCCAGTAGTGCGAAATGATCATGTCGACGTGGCCGCCCGTCGGGCTTTCGAGGAAGTCCCACAGGAACTGCGCCAACAGCGGCGTTTGCGAGTCCATGTCTTCTTTGCGAATGAACTCCGGCTTGTCGTCCTGCATGTACAGGATGCGCTGCCGCGCGTCCTTGTAACGCAGGCCCACCTGCATCTCTCCGGTTACCGGATGGGCGTAGCCGCCGCGGTTGGCAATCGTGATTCGGAACCCCAGGTTCGCCAGCGTTTCGGTGAACATGTTCACGAACAGGTTCTGACCGCCCGTGTCGGGCAGGCCCGGTACCACGTCCCACTGGTGGACCCCGTGGTTGGTGACCATGAGGATGTGCGGCGCCTCGAAGCTCGTAAATGCCTGGTGCGTCGGGTCGTTGGCGAAATCGAACAAGACAAACCTCCGGGAATGGTGTTGTTCAAAGTGTAATGGGCACCGCCGAGTTCCGTTGTCGGCCGCAGCGGAGGATAGGGTTCGGTCTTTCGGTAGCGGTGAGTCACTGCTCCGCCGACACAGGATCGGCGGGGACGTTTACCGGTTGCGCGTTACAGCACTCCAAAGTGGATCAGTCCTTCTTCCACGCCGGCGGCGTAAGGTTGCCCGGCGAAGTAAACGCGGCCGTCGCCCAGCGCGCGGCACGCTTCGATCAGTTCCGGCTGTGCGTTGGCCACGCATACGCCGCGGCCGAACTCCCGGAACATGCTGGCGTCGTTGCCCGTGTCGCCCGCGACGACGACCTGCTTCGCATCGAGCTTCCGCTGGGTCACGAGAAATTCGATCGCCCGCCCTTTTCCGGAAACGGCGGGCAGGATGTCCAGATCGCGCCCGCTGGACCAGACGACCTGGTAGCGGTCGGCATGCGGTTCGATGCGGCGGCGGATTTCGGCGGCCGCCCGCTCGGGATCGGGGCACTGGTCGAGGTAGCAGCTCGTTTTCAGCTCGGTATTGAACTCGTCGGGCTGCATGACCAGCCCGTCGATTCCGGCCAGAAACCCGAGGGCCTCCTCGCGCGTGTAGTCGGCCAGGAGGCGTTCGCGCCACGCGGGCATGGGCGGCGAGTTTTCGGCAAACGGGGGCAGGTAGATTTCCGTGCCCACCTGGCAGATGACGGCGTCGGGCTCGGGCAGGGCTTCCGCGTCGATGCCGTCGAGTACCTGCTCCAGCCTCCGCCCGGTCGAAAGGATCAGGTACAACTCGCCGCCGCCACGCTGCTTCCGCAGCCGTTCTCGAAGCCGTTCGAGCGCCGGACGGTCGCCGGTCAGGGTGCCGTCGATGTCGGAAGCAAAGATGGCCGTCACGGTTTCACCTCCCGTGGCGAGTGTAGTGGGCGGTATCTCCTGGCCCAGGATGGGTAGTACCGGGCGCGCAACGATCCCGTGCGGACTGCAAGTACGCGTTAATGGATTATCGGCACGATCGACTCGCGAGTGAACCCGGCTGTCGAGCGGTCGAACCACCCTACCCGACCGAGTACCCCGCGCGCTGCGAACGGCCGACGTTGTCGTGCGCGTAAATCCGATAGTTTTCGCGGGGAATCGGATCGTCCTCGAACAAGTCGAACGGTTCGACGTCGCACATGGCCGCCGCGTCGCCGTACGGTATCGCGTTGTCGGGATGGACCGTGCCCTGGTACCGCATGCCGATGCCGAACCGGTCGTTCTTCTTCCCCGCGGAAATGACAACTAGAGCAGGTTCTCCAGGTGCGCTCGGGCGCGGTTGATCTCCGCCGTACATTCGGCCGCGGTCGGCAGGATGGGAATGCCGCGGGGCACGGGATGCATGAAGATCTCAAACGGCCCGGCGAATCGAATCTTCCCGAGTGCGGCCATGACGGGGCCGAAGTCGAGCGGCCCGCGCCCGGGCATCTGTTTCAACTCCTCTTCTTTCGGCAACTTCGTCATACACCCCTCGCCATGCTGCCAGGCGTAGAACACCGCCAACTTCTTGTCGAGATGCTCCACGAGGTCGGCCAGGAGTTGCGGATCGTCCGGCAGATGGTACGGCGCCAAGGCCACGCCCAGGCCGGCCTCGGGGGCGAAGTCGGCCAGGTAACGAATCGAGTCGGGCGAGCAAACCAGCGCATTGCCGTGGTTCTCGATGGCCACGGTCACACCGGCTTCGGCTGCGGCGGCTGCGGTCGGCTTCATCTTCTCGATGAACTCGACCACGGCGCGCTTGGCCTCTTTGCCTTCGACGTTCTTCGGGCCGGCACTGCCGGTGACCAACGTACGGCCGCCAAGCCGACGGAGCACGCGGATTTCCTCGTCCAGCCGGAGAGGCCCCAGGTCGTACCGCGTGGTGCCGGCCAGGGCCACGTCGAACCTGCCGAGCAAGGCCTCGAACGCCTCGAAACCCAACTCGTCGATCGCCTTGCGCTGGTCGCCGTGGACCGGCGGCCACAAGTCGATTCCTGCGGCGCCCGTCTTGCCGACCTCCGGCAGAACCTCCTCGAGCGGCAGCCGACCGTACATGCTCGAGGCGAGCACGTAGTTCGGTCGCCAGGCGTCGGCCGGTTCCGCGGCCAGCCGGCCGGCGCCCCAGAGGCCGAGCGCGAAGCCGCCGGCCAGCGTGCGGCACGCCTCGCGTCGAGTGATGCTCGTTGCAGAAGTCGTTATGGGCTGAAGCATGATGCCGACTCTCCCTAAGGTTACCGGACTCGCGAAACACTGCCCGCGCCATGACTATTCTCGCCTCCGCCGCCCGGCGGTGTCAACCGGGCCGCGTCATTTGACAAACCGATGCGATTCGAATACCCTGGAGTCTTCCGGCTCTTCCGTTTCCAGGTGCAAACGACGGCAAAGTAGCAGGCACGCTCCGTCGTGCCGTC
>CAYPWB010000180.1:0-12205 GCA_964414315.1 uncultured Planctomycetaceae bacterium
ATCATGCTTATGGTGGTGGGCGGGGGCGTGTGCTCGACCTCGGGCGCGCTGAAGCAATACCGTGTGTTTCTGCTGGCCAAGGCGGTCTGGTGGGAGATTCGCCGGGCCCTGCTGCCCCAAAGCGCCGTGGTCGATGAAGCCGTTTGGCGCGGGGAGGCGAAGTACCGGGTGAGCCATGAGCACTTGCGGCAGGTAGCCGTCTTTTGCTGCCTGTACCTGGCGTTCTTGCTGGCCGGCGCCCTGGTGCTGACGGCCTACGGATACCCGATCGACGAGGCGCTGTTCGAGTACGCCTCGGCTCAGGGCACCGTCGGGCTTTCGCTCGGCGTCACTGCGCCCGACGCCCCGCTCGGGGTGCTGTGGACCCAAATCGCAGGCATGTTCCTGGGTCGGCTGGAGTTCTTCGTCGTATTCATTGGGCTGGCAAGAATCGCAGGCGATTTGCCCTCGCTCGTCCAGCGGCCCGAGGGGCCGGCGCCGCATCGTCGGTAATCCGGAAACCCCTTCCCAGTTCAGGCTCCCCGCCCCCCAGGCTGGGAGGACGATGAAATGTCGCGGGTTTGCCCGGCCCGGGGTTGCATCCCGTTCGCCGATGGCTAGAATGACCCGGTTTCCTCCAGGAGGCGCCGCCGATGCATCCCACCCTGCAGGGCCTGTTGGCCGATCTTCCCGTGCTTACCGACGGTGCTTGGGGCACCCAACTCCAGGCTCGCGGGCTGCCGATGGGCGCCTGCCCGGACACCTGGAACCTTGAGCATCCGGACCGGGTGGAGGAGGTCGCCCGGGCGTATGTCGACGCCGGCAGTCGGGTCATCCTGACGAACACCTTCGGAGCGAATCGGTTCGCGCTGGAACGCCATGGGCTGGCCCACGAGGTCGCGGCACTGAATCGGACGGGGGTGGAAATCTCGCGGCACGCCGCAGCCGGCCGAGCCGGGGTGTTCGCCACGATGGGACCCAGCGGCAAAATGCTCCTGATGGGCGAGGTGACCGAGGACGCGCTGCGCGAAGGCTTTGCCGAGCAGGCCCGGGCCATGGCCGACGCCGGCGCCGACGGTATTGTGGTCGAGACGATGTCGGACCCGGCCGAGGCGAAGCTGGCCGTGGCCGCCGCCAAGGAAACCGGCCTGCCCGTGGTCGGATGCATGGTGTTCGATTCCGGACCCGCCAAGGACCGTACCATGATGGGCACCACCGTCGAGGAAGCGGTGGAGGTGTTTTGCCAAGCGGGGGCCGACGTGGTGGGCAGCAACTGCGGCCGGGGGATTGCCGGTTTCGTGGACCTTTGCCGACGCTTGAAGGCCGCGACCGACCGCCCTATTTGGGTCAAGGGAAACGCCGGCCTGCCCGAAATCGTGGACGGCAAAACCGTCTATCGCCAAACGCCCGACGAGTTTGCTTCCTATGCTTCCGCGCTGGTCGAGGCCGGCGCGAGCTTTCTCGGCGGCTGCTGCGGCACCACGCCCGAGTTCATCCGCGCCACGGCAAAGGTCCTGTCGGAGCGATCGTAGCAAGGCACTCCGCGAGGACTGTAGCACGACGCTCCGGGTCGTGAAGGGAAGAAGAGGAAGAAGCAAGACGACTCGAAACGTCGCCCTCCTGTAGCACGACTCTCCGAGTCGTGAAGGAAAGAGAAAAGATAAGGCAACTCGGAGAGTCGTCCTACAGTAGCAGCTACTCGGCGTTGGGCTCGGTCGGCGATTCGATGGCCGATTCGATGAGGACGGCTTTGTGTCCGCGGAAGGCGCCGGGCCGGGCGCGGAACTTGGGAATGCCTTCGATGAACACCGGCAGCGTGCCGTGAACGTCCTTGCTGGTGGTGATGATGTCGCCGACGCGCAGGCTCACCAGGTCGCCGGCGGAAATGTGTGTGCGGGCAAGCTGCACTTTCAGTTCCACTAGCGAGGTGCAAACCTTTTGGCTGATCTGCTCGATGCTTTCGGGCGTGGCCTGCTTGCGGCCGTAGGCGACCCAACTGTTCGCCGAAAGCTTGCCGCCGATGCGCTCGATGGCGTTGTACGGGATGCACAAGTTCATCATGCCGCGAATCTCGCCGATCGTCAGCTCGAAGCTGATGAGCACGACCACTTCGTTCGGCGGCACAATTTGGACAAGCTGCGGGTTGCTTTCGACGCGCACGACGCTCAGTTTCAGGTCGAGCACGTTTTCCCAGGCGTGGCGAAGTTCTTCGAGGAAAAGATTGGTAATGCGGGCAACCAGCCGCAGCTCGATTTCCGTAAGCGGCCGCCGCGCCAAGGCGCCCCCTTCCCGGCCCCCGCCCAGCATCCGGTCGATGATCGGATAGAGAATCGACGGGTTGATGTCGAGAATCAGATTCCCTTCAAGCGGATGGGCCTCCAATAAGTTGAAGCAGGTCGGGTTCTCCAGACTGAAAACAAACTCGCTGTAGGTGAGCTGGTCGACGCTGGTGAGCTTCACCTCGACGATGCTCCGCAGCAGGGCCGACAACGCCGCGCCGAAGTTCCGGCCGAACCCCTCGTGCAGCGTCTGCAACGCCCGCATCTGCTCCTTGCCGACACGTTCCGGGCGTTTGAAGTCGTAGGGGGTGATTTTTTCGCGCGGCTTGGGCGGGACAAACGGGGCGCCCTCGCCACCGCGAGCGGGCGCCGGCCCGCCGGTGGCCATGGCTGCACTCTGCTCGCCGCCTGCCGCCATCGCGCTCAGCAGGCTTTCGACTTCCGTCTGGCTAAGTACGTCGCCGCCCATGGTTGCCTATGCGTTCGTCTACCTTTCGGAGCGGCGGGGCCGATCTTCCCGCCGCGGGAGGGGCCCGTCGTCTACTCGCGCACCTGCCCTCGGCCGTAAACCACGTATTTGTAACTGGTCAATTCGTTGATGCCGCACGGTCCGCGAGCGTGGAACTTGTCGGTCGAGATGCCGATTTCCGCGCCCAGCCCAAACTCGCCGCCGTCGTTGAACCGCGTGCTGGCGTTCACCATCACCGCCGAACTGTCAATTCGGGTGACGAACTCCCGCGCGGCGTTGAGGTCGCGCGTGACAATCGCTTCGGTGTGCTGCGAACTGTACCGGTTGATGTGCTCGACGGCTGCGTCGAGCGAATCGACGACTTTCACCGACAGGACGGGCCCCAGGTACTCGGCGGCGTAATCTTCCTCGGTGGCTCCCTTTGCCTCGGGCACCAGGCGGCGGGTTGGCTCATCGCCGCGCAGCTCAATTCCTCGCGCCATCAGCGCTGCGGCCACGCGCGGCAGGAGCGAAGCGGCCACGGCTTCGTGCACCACAAGCGACTCCGCCGCATTGCACACACCCATACGCTGGCATTTCGCATTGACCACGAGCTGCTCGGCCAGATCGGGGTCGGCCCACTGGTCGAGGTACACGTGGCAGTTGCCCGCGTAGTGCTTGATGACCGGCATGCGAGCTTCCTCGCTCACGCGCCGGATCAGGCTTTCGCCGCCGCGGGGGATCGTCACGCTAATGTGTTCCGGCATGCGCAGGAAGTGGCCCACCGCCTCGCGATCGGTGGTGGCGACGAGTTGGACGGCATGTTCGGGCAGTCCGGCCTCGGCGGCGCACGTCGCGAGCAGTTCCGTCAGGGCCGTATTGCTGTGCATAGCCTCCTTGCCGCCCCGCAGGATTACCGCGTTGCCGGCCTTCACGCACAGCGCGGCGGCATCGGCCGTCACGTTCGGCCGCGATTCGTAAATGAAGAACACCACGCCCAGCGGCACCCGCACTTTCTCGACCAGTAGCCCGTTCGGCCGCACGGAGGAGGAAATTACTTCGCCAATCGGCTCGGGCAGCAGAGCTACCTCTTCCAGCGCCGCGGCGACCGATTCGATGCGCTGGGGCGTCAGCCGGAGCCGGTCAATCTGCGCGTCGGTGAGTCCGAAGCCGGGGGCTGCGTCCAGGTCTTTCTGGTTAGCCGCCTCCAGCCGGTCGGACTGCTCCCGCATCGCCGCGGCCGCAGTGCGAAGCCACTGCTGTTTTTGGGCGCCGGTCACGCGAGTCAGTTCGGCGGCGGCCCGGGCCGCCTGCACGGCCAGCTTTTCGCAATAGGCGCGTAAGTCGTTCATTCTCGGTAACTTCCGGTACGGAACCGTGGCTTGCGTTTTGGCAGGACGCTGGGACCCAAGAGAGGCTTCGCGGCAATAAGACCGCCTCGAAAGTATCCCTTCTGTGTCCCGCAAAGTCAACGGAGATTCTACGGTTCGGGCTTGCGCGGCCGGACCGCGCGGCCCACCCCGAACGCGGCGCCCATGCCGATTGCCAGCCCGAGCAGTCCACCGAGCAATTCACCCGCCGCCGTCGCGCTGCCCACCACGGCGCCCAAAATGGCCAGCACGACCGGGAAAAGGAACAGGCCGACGGGCGCCAGCACCGAGGGGGCCGCGTCCGGCTCGCCCGGCTCGGGCGAATCTGAACTCGGGGCGGCATCGCAACCCGGGCATCCGGCACAACGCGCATCCGCCTTGTCGGCAGGCAGTTCCGGCTGGTCGGACGGCGAGTGAGTCATCAGCGGCCCGTTAACGGTCGGAGTAGACCCGAGTGCTTTCCTCCTTGGTAACAGGCACGTCGCGCATCTCGTCGGTGAGCACCTGGACGCGCGTGCGCAGGTCGCCCGGTTCGAGACCTCGCACGCGTACACGGTACGTGGTATCGGCTTTCGGCGCTAAGCGGGCGAGCGGCTCAAAAACAACCTGCCGGCCGTCCATCTGATGCTGGGTGGGGCCTTCCGCAGCCACCGGCTGCATTTCCGGCGGCAGGAGCACGTGAACCCGCACGTTCGCCGCGGCCTTCGAACCCTGGTTGAGCACGCTGATCTCGTACACCGTCTCGCCTTCGACCTCGATCGGGTCGACGGCGTCGCGAACCTCGAACAGGATGGCGGCAATTCCTTCGATCAGGACGGACTGCTCCGACTCGGCCTCCGCGCCCTTCGCCGCCGTGCTGCGAACCCGCAACGCATGCTCGCCCGCACGCACCGGCATGGTCACCAGCTTCACCGCGCCCGTCTCGCGGACCGGCAGTTCCTCCAACCGCCAATGGACGGCGCGCGTCGCTTCGTCGTAGTGCCCTGCGTTGTTGGCGCTGACGAACTGGAGCCCGTCGGGCAGGTGGGCAACGAGTTCGACGTTCTGTGCCGGCGCCGTGCCGGGATTGGAAACCGCCACCTCGTACACCGCTTCGCGTTCGAGGAATCGGCGCTGAGGGCCGTCGACCGCCAATTCCAACTCGGGGGCGACCACGTCGATATCCAGCCGATGCTCGGTGCGGAGGTTCGCATCGCCCCGGGCGAGGATCACGTTGGTCGCTCGGCCGGCCCGGTCGGCCACGAGTTCGAGTTCCAGCTTTCGCGATTCTCCCGGCTTGAGCGTTCCGACGTCGTATTCGAGGTCGGCGCCGGCCGGGTGGCGGAGGCCCGGCGGGACGCGCTCCGTGAGGACCACTCCCGTGGCCTCGCCGCTGCCGGGATTCGACAAAGTAATGCTCAGCGTGAGGGTTTCGCCGATGAGCACCTGCGAGGAGGCGGACGATTCCAGCACGAGTTCGGGCTTGGTGGCAACGCCCTTGGCCGAGGCAGCGGCGCTGAAATGGACGGTGGCAACGCTGCCGATTTCGCCTTCTTGAACCGGGGTTACGACCATTTCGACGGAAGTTTCGGCGCCCGGCTCCAAAGTGCCCAACGACCAGACCAACTCGCCCCGCGTCCCGCGGCTTGCGCGCGGGGTGGTCGAGGTCAGTTGTGTGCCCTGGGGAACCTGGTCGCGCACTTCCAGCCCCGTCGCCGGGACCGTGCCCGTGTTACGCACTTTCACCACGAAGGCAGCCTGCTTTCCCACCTGCATGGCCGCCGGGGCGATCTTCTCGATGGTCACTTGGGGGGCTTGCGTACCCTCCAAATGCACGGCACCCGGCTGCCCGGTTCCCTCGCCCAACAGCACCTCGCTATCGGAATCGGATGGGCGCGGACGCTCGATCAGTCCCACGTCGGAACGCGGACCGGTCGGAAGCAACCCGGGGCCTTGACCCTCATCTCGCGGCATCGGAATCGAGCCGACAGGCTGGGCAGTGCCGGATGCCGGAACCGCGCCCGGTAGCGGCATGCTCAGTTGGGGGCCGGCTGATTCCGCCCGGTCCCCTTCGGCCCCCGGCGGACGCAGTGCCGGATAGCGGTCGCCTTCACTACTGGGATACGGCCGAAGTTGCCGGCCTCCCGCCTCGGCCAGACTCATCCCCTCGACGTCCTCCGCCGGCGGCTCTTCCTGGTGCGATGCCAATGCCGTGCCGTCGCCGTCGGCTTGTGCGACGGCGAACTCCGGTCCCCCAGGCGGACGGTTGAAGGGGTCGGCCCCCCGGTTTTCGGGCAATTCGGTGGGCGGCGCGCCCGACGCGTTGCGGCCGAGCGGCGGCGTTTCCATGAACAGGCGAGCAGGGGGTTCGGCCTCGGCGGAAGGTGCCGGACTTTCTTCGCGAAGCGGATTCGCCCCAGAAAGCGGCATGGCTCCCGGTTCCGGACGCACGCCCTCGGCCAGCGGCGCCTCCGGCGCCCCGGCTGCGCTGGGCGCATCGGCCTCAACATTGCTGCCCCGCTGGGCTTGGGCAATCGCAATCAGACCGAGGACGACGACCGTTCCCAACGCGGCAATGCGGAGCATGATTCGTTTCATGAGAGAACTCCCCGACGGGCGGGCTGTAAATATAGAGAAGAGGCGTTCAGTGGCGCGCATGGCCTTAGCTTCCGCGGATTGTGGCGGTGGTTACTACCAAATCCGGGCCGCTGAGGGAAGAGCAATATTCGCCCTTTTGCAGACTTGCAGAAGCGCAGCAGCCCCTCGACCGAGGGAATAACGCGATGGGTCAACCGGGGCTGACCGCCAATTCCTGGCACCGGCGCTGGGAAAGCTCTTCGAGGGTGTCCCACCACCGGTCGATCTTCCGGAACGTGTCTTCCAGCGTGTCGAGCAGGGGGCGTTCATCGGCGAGTGGCTTGAACAGGCACGCCTCGGCCCCGAATCGGAAGGATTGCAGCAGCGTATTCATCGACACGACCCCGGTGAGCATGATCACCTGGACGCCCCCGTCGTAGGCCTTGATTTCCCGCAGCAGGTCCAAGCCGTTCACGCCCGGCATGTCAATATCCAGAAGCACCACGCGCCATTGATTCTGCATCAATTCGCGGAGGGCTCCCCGCGAATCGTTCAGCGAGATGACTTCGTAACCGTGCGACTTCAGGCGTGCCGCCACCAGCCGGGTTACCTGCGGGTCGTCGTCGATGTGCAGGACGGCTTTTTGCGGATTCATGCTACCCCTCCCGCTGATGGAAATACCCCGCCCGATAGAACCTGAGGGCGGCCAATGGGACCAAACAATCCTAGCTTGCAATTTCTACTCATAACCGCTCACCGGAGACTCTCCCAATTTTTGCGGCGAAGAAGGTATTCCTGTTGAAGGTTTTTCCGTTTTCGGGGTCCATGCATTTCCATGCATTGGCCGAAAGGCGGGGGTTTGCCCGATGCGGCGGACGGCACGGCGGAGCGTGCCTGCTACTTTGCGGACGGCACGGCGGAGCGTGCCTGGTACTTTGCGGACGGCTCGGCGGAGCGTGCCTGCTACTTTGCGGACGGCTCGGCGGAGCGTGCCTGCTACTTTGCGGACGGCACGGCGGAGCGTGCCTGCTACCTTGGAGTGATTGGACGGTCTGCTTGTTGTGAACTAGGCTTTGGATAACGCAATCTCCGTTTACGAGTACCACGCGGAATAGGAGTGACTCGGATGACACCGACGACGAATGCACCGAATGCCACGGAACCGATTTACTCGAGCTTCGGCAACGATCCCGACTTGGGAGAGATCGTCGAATTGTTCGTCGAGGAAATGCCCGGCCGGATCGAAGCTCTAGTGGAGCAGTGCAATTCGGGCGACTGGGAAGGGCTGCGGCGAACGGCCCATCAGCTTAAAGGGGCCGCCGGCAGCTACGGCTTCGAAGACATTTCGCCCGTGGCGGCTCGCCTGGAACGGTTCGTCGGCGCTGAGGAGCCGGAAGAGCAAATCCGCGTTGCCGTGGAAAGACTCGTCAACATGTGCGAGCGAGCCCGCGCCGGCGGGCCGGGCTGAGGCGAGCGGTCAGCGAAAGCCGGCGGAAACGGCACAAGTTTCTTCTGGGTGAAGCGACCGCGGGAGTGTTCCGGCGGAAGGTATCTGCCTCGTTTCTGCCGTTGCGACCGGAATAATGGGGCGTCGAACCGCGATAATCGTGTTCTCTTGCGCAGCTTGGCACGGCACGTTGCCTAAACGCAACGCATACTTGCCTTGACCGTACGTTCTTCCGTTGTGGGCAAAGTGCTCGCAACTGCTGCGACCCGCATTTCCGGTACATCCTTTGATCGCCTTCGCCCCCCGAGCTGCAAACGAGCCGTCGTCGAAGCCCTCGGCAGACCGCCGCCCCCAACGGCGCACCGGTAGTCAGGCGTCAAAGAACGCCCGTTGGTGCGTCGTTCGGCTCCTTGTCCTGGTACTTTGCCTTGCGAGCGCCGGAACGCCGTTGGCGGGCGATGGCGCTGGGGACAACCCGACGCCGTCAGACCGCACTCGGGAGCCGCTCGATATCGCGGCCGCCCTGCATCGAGGAGGCGCGGGCGCGGTCGCACGCGACGGCCTGAGCGACGTCGAATGCAGCCTGTTCGCCGATGCCGCCGACGGTGAGCTTGAGCAACACTCGCTGCTCATTGCCACCCTAGTGGCCAGCGGAGTCGAATTGCCCGACGTACTGGACCACTACCAACGGCAAATCGAGAAATACGCGGCCGAATTGGAGCAGTCTGACGCACTCGCGCGAAGCGGGCGCGACGACGCCGAGGCCGTATTCAACTTCCTGCACCGGCGAATCCTGCAGGGCGGGTATCGGATCGACTGCACCGACCTCCGCACCGCGCTCGACGACGGCCGGTACAATTGCGTTAGTGCCTCGGTGTTGTTTCAGTGCCTGGCCGAGCGATGCGGCCTGACCGTGCGAGGGCTGGAAATGCCCGGGCATGCCATGAGTCGCGTGTATCTAGGCGAAGAAGTCCTCGATGTCGAAACGACGTGCGCCGCCTGGTTTCGGCTGATGGACGATCCGCAACGGCAGGCGCAGTCGGTCCGCGACACTCTTGGAACGACGCCGGGCAGTTCCAATGCGACCGCGGCACGCGAAATATCGAGCGTGGGTCTGGTGGCCATGGTGTACTACAATCGGGGTGTCGATCTGCTGGCTAGGGGCCTTTACGCCGAAGCGGCCGTGGCCAACGCGAAGGCCCTCGTGCTCGATCCGGGCAACCAGACCGCCCGCGGAAACCTCCTGGCGACGGTCAATAACTGGTCCATCGCGCTGGGGCAGAGCGGGCAATTGGATGAGGCCGTGGCGTTGCTTGAGGCCGGGCTGGCCTTCGCTCCGCACTACGAGCCGTTCGCCCTGAACCTCGCCCACGTGCAGTATCAGCGGCAGAAACAACGTGCCGAGGATGCCCCGCACGGGGAACAGGCGGTCGACGTGAGCCGCCGGGCGGCCGCCGCACATGCCCACCCGTAGCATCGAGGCATTCACGGGGCGACAATTTCGCCGGGAACGGTCCTGGGGCCGAGACGACCTGTTTGACAGTGCGGCCATCGTGACCTAGAGTTCTTTTGGCCGACGCTTGCGTGGGCCGCGCGGGGCAGCCTTCTTTCCGACTCTTGTCTCCCCCTGCTTTCGACCGTACCGCCCCGGGGCGGACGGCGGCCGCAGCAGCCGATCTTATTCCTCTGTCCGCTCAAAGGGACGATGCCCATGGAAACAACGACACTCGAGCCGCACTTAACGCTCCTGCCGGAGCCGGGGGCGGCGCCGAACGACGAAGTGCGAACGCAGGTGTGGGGCTTGTTGACCACCCTCTACCCGAAAAACGAAATGGTCGAGCGGCGTCGCGACACTCGGTATCCGTTCCCCTACCTGGTGCATCTGACGCCGGTAGGCAAAGATGGAGTGACCCCGGAAGGCGAGACGATTGTCGTCGTGGGCAAGCACCTTTCCGAACGCGGCCTGGGCTTCTACCATCCGAAGCCGTTGCCGCACCGGCGAATGATCGCCTCGCTGCAAGCGACGGGCGGCCAGTGGATGGGGTTCCTGATCGACCTGAGTTGGTGCCGGTTTACCAAGCAAGGCTGGTACGAGAGCGGCGGCCGATTCCTCGACCCGGTCCTCTCGCCGATGGAGGGGTAGGGCACCGCCCCAATTCCGTTCTCACGGTTCGACGGGAATTTCCAGGGCGGCGGCAAGGCGTTCGGCACAAGCCGCCACCTCGGCGAAGGCCGGCTCCTGGACAATTTCCGCGCCGCGGCGCAGCTCGTCCAGGAGGCCGCCCAGCAGTTCCGCGGTCAGCCAATCGGCCAGCCAGCCGGCCCGCTTCTTCGCGTACTGGGCCTGCAACCGGGAGAACAAGCGGGCGGCGGCCTTGCCGACGCCCTCGGAGGTTCCGCTGACGATCGCCTCGCCGCCGCCGGCCAATCCGCCGGTCACCGCCAATTCCATCGCCAGGTTCCCGGCCTGATCGACCAGCACGTCGGCCAGTCCCCAACTGCTGACGACCAGCGCGACGGAAATGGTCGGGCGAGCCAGGGCCCAAGCCTGATCGAGCGACTGGAGCATGAGCACGGCCTTGGGGTTCGCCTCGCGCCAGGCGTCGAGTTCGGCGCGCAGAAACGTCCGGTAATCGTCGTCGACCGCGGGCAGGCGTTGATGGGCGGCTGCAACGCGCTCGAGCAATTCCGCCCGCTCGCTTCCAGCCAGTAGCCGTTGCAGCTTGGGACGGAGGGTTTCGTTGCCCACGCTCGCCAGCCGCTGCAACTCGTCGTACATTTTGCGAACGGCCACGACGATGGCTTCGCGTTCCCGTGCCTTGAACGCTTCGAGCGGGTCGGTGGCGGGGCCGGCCAGGGCATCGCGGGCGGCCCGGATCGGCCAGGCGAGGCCGCGGCCGAGCGTTCGATAAAAGGTATGGACGTGCTGCGACCACGGCCGCCGCGTCGAATGCCACCACTGGCGAATCTCGTCAACCAGCACGCCGGCCGGCAGGGCGGGCCACGCGAGTCGGGCCAATTCCGACGCTTCCAGGGCGCCCGCCGCCGCGGCATAGTTCTCGGCCGCCGCTCGGAGTTCCTGCACATAGCCGCCCACTCCCTGTCGCGCGTCGAGCACGCGGCGCAGCGCCCCGCGGAAGGTGCGCACCTTGATCGTGTCGAAGTGGAACGCGGCCAGCTCGTCGCGCAGGTCGGCCGGCGCGTCGGGCGGGTCGAGTCCGTCCGGCCCCACGGCGAAGAATGGCAACCGCAGCGCGTCGGCGGCACGGCGGTCGTGAGGAATCGCGTACACCAACGCCGGCTCCGCGCCCGTCTCGTGGCGGAACGTGGCCAGCCACTCGGGCCAGTACGGCGCATCGGCCTCCAGGTCGACCTGGTTGAACAGAACGACGACGGGCTTATCGGCCTCGACGGCCGCACGGAAGAACTGCTTGACCGCCGCGTCGTTGTATTTCTGCTGCGTGAGCACGGCCAGCAGTACGTCGGCCGATTGCCGGACGGCCCGTGCCCGCTCCCAGTTCACTTCGGCGTCGCTGTCCACGTCGGGTGCGTCGAGCAGCAGCAGTTGCTCCGGCACGCGATGGCCGAGACGCCAGAAGAGCCGGTTCTCCGGGGCCTCCGCCAGCGCTTCGTCTGCCGAGGTCCATGGCAGCAGTTCGAACGCCGGGAACAGCGAGCCGAGCAACCGGGAATCGGCGAGCGCCGGCGGCGCGAGGCACACCGGATGTTTCGTCCCCGCCGCCAAAGGGCTGACAGCGCTGGCGATCTCGCCGGCCAAATGATTGAACAGGAGCGATTTGCCGATATTCGTCCCGCCGACGACCGCCACGATGAGCACCGGCGGCAGTTCAAGCTGGGCCAGCAGCCGCCGCTGAAGCAGCTCATACCACTCCTGCCGAGTCGGCGCTTCCACGCCCACGGCCGCAGCCGCAGGGGCTAATGCCCGCAAGGCGCGGTCGAGGGTCCGAACGTCGTTGGCGAAGGCGTCGAAGCGGGGCATGGGATTTGGATATGAAAACGGGAGGATGCGCGACCATTCTACTCGATCGGCGGCACACTTTCGAGGTTGGGCGCCGGGGGGAAAACGGGACAGGTCCAATTTGCCGGAACGGCCCTTCGGGTGCTT
>CAYPWB010000181.1:0-10346 GCA_964414315.1 uncultured Planctomycetaceae bacterium
GAGCGTACGTCGAAGTCGAGCACCGCGGCAAGCTGCTGCAAAGCTACTGGACCGAGCCCGGCCGTACCCAGTCGGCCGTGACACAGAAGGTAACCGAGGCCATGCGCGGCGGGTTCACCGTGCGGGTGACGATGGTGCGCGAAAACCGCGCGTACCTTCATCAGCGCCGGGTGGACGTGCCGTGGAGCAATAAGAACCTGACTGTTTCCTGGGAGCGGTTCGTCTCGAAGCTTGAACCGGGCCAGAAGGAAACCTGGACCGCCGTCGTCACCGGTCCCGACGCCAAGAAGGCGGTGGCCGAAATGGTCGCCGCACTGTACGACCAGTCGCTCGACGCCTTCCTGCCGCATAATTGGACGAGCGGTTTCGGCGTGTTCCGACAGGACTCGTCGAACCTCCGCTCGAACTTCGAAAACGCGATGGTCAGCTTGCGGCACATTCTGGGCCGCTGGGAGGTCGACTCGCGACCGGTGCCGGCCATCACCTACCGCTCGTTCCCGCACGAGGTGATTGGCAACCTGTGGGGCTACATGGCGTTTGGGCAGAAGCGGCGCGGCGGCATGCTGCGCGCCGCCGGCGCCGCCCCAGGCGCCCCCATGGCCATGGAGGCACAGGCGGCCAACGCGGATATGGACCAGGCCCGGCAACTTTCGGCCGCGCCGGAGGAAAATGGGCGCAAACAAGCCGATCGCGCCAAGGCCGCCGACAAGCCGGGCGAACCCGGCACCCCGCCCGCCACCCCGGACCTCGATCAGGTGGCCGCCCGCACCAATCTGGACGAAACGGCCTTCTTCTTCCCGCACCTCGTCTCAAACGAGGAAGGTGAAGTGCGGCTGGAGTTCACCATGCCCGAGGCGCTCACCCAGTGGAAGTTCCTGGGCTTCGCCCACGACCGCGAACTGCGTGCGGGCCTGCTGACCGATAGCGTCGTGACGGCCAAGGACCTGATGGTGCAGCCGAACCCGCCGCGGTTCCTGCGCGAAGGCGACGTGCTGGAGTTCACCGTCCGCGTGACGAACCAGTCGGCGGCGCGGCAGACGGGCACGGTGCGGCTGACGTTCTCCAACGTCCACTCGGGCGCCAGCGTCGACGCGGCATTGGGCAACGCGGAAACCGACCAGGCCTTCGACGTGCCGTCGAAGGAGTCGCGCACCTACTCGTGGCGCATCGCCGTGCCTGACGCCTCCGGCATCGTCGTGTACAAGGCGGTCGGCTCGACCGGACGGCTTTCCGACGGCGAGGAGGGCTACCTGCCCATCCTCTCGCGGCGCATCATGGTCACCGAATCGCTAGCGCTACCCATCCGCGGTCCCGAAACCAAGCAATTCGAGTTCGACAAGCTGCTCGCCTCGGGCGAGTCGGACACCCTGAAGAGCAAGACGCTCACCGTTCAGATGGTGTCGAACCCCTCGTGGTATGCGGTGATGGCGCTGCCGTACCTGATGGAGTTCCCCCACCAGTGCAGCGAGCAGGTGTTCAACCGCCTGTACGCCAATGCGGTGGCGAGGCACGTGGCCAACTCCGACGCGCGCATTCGCCGGGTATTCGACCAGTGGAAGAACACGCCCGCGCTCGACAGCCCGCTTCAGAAGAACGAAGACCTCAAGGCCGTCGTTCTGGAGGAAACGCCCTGGCTCCGCCAGGCCCAGGCCGAAAGCCAGGCCAGGCGGAACGTTGGCATTCTGTTCGACGACAACCGGCTGAATGAGGAAACGCGGCGCCTGCTGGCGAAGCTGAGCGAAATGCAACTGGACAACGGCGCCTGGCCCTGGTTCCCCGGCGGCCGGCCGAACGACTACATCACATTGTACATTACCACCGGTTTCGGGCGAATGCGTCACCTGGGCGTCGATATCGGCGTCGAGCCGGCGGTCAAGTCGCTTGGGCGGCTCGACGCGTGGATCGACGAAATCTACCGTCGCATCCTCAAGCACGGCGACAAGGAAGCCAACAATCTGTCGCCCACCATCGCCCTGTACCTGTACGGACGCAGTTTCTTCCTGGAGGACAAGCCGGTCGACGCGAAGCACCGCGAGGCGGTCGACTACTTCATCGCGCAGGCGAAGAAGCATTGGCTGGGGCTGGCCAATCGGCAGTCGCAGGCCCATCTGGCCGTCGCCTTGAACCGGTTCGGCGAACGGGATGCCGCCCAGGGCATCATGCGGTCCATCAAGGAACGCTCCGTCACCGACGAGGAACTGGGTATGTTCTGGCGCGACACCGAACTCTCCTGGTGGTGGTACCGGGCGCCCATCGAGACGCAGGCCATGATGATCGAGGCCTTCGACGAGGTGATGGGCGACGCCGAGGCGGTCGAGGAGTGCAAGGTGTGGCTCTTGAAACAGAAGCAAACCCAGGACTGGAAGACCACCAAGGCCACGGCCGACGCCGTCTATGCCTTGCTGCTTCGGGGCACCGACCTGCTGGCCTCGCAGGAACTGGTCGAGGTGACTCTGGCCGACCAACGCATCGAGCCTGAGGAAGTCGAGGCCGGCACCGGCTTCTACGAAGAGCGGTTCACCGGCCGCGAAATCGTGCCCGAGATGGGCCGCGTGACCGTCAAGAAGGTCGATGAGGGCGTCGCCTGGGGCAGCGTCCACTGGCAGTACCTCGAAGACATCAGCAAGATCACCCCGCACGAAGGCACGCCGCTTACCCTCCAAAAGGCCCTCTTTATCAAGGAGAACACGGCCAGCGGACCGGTGCTCAACCCGGTCGAGGGCCCTGTGGCCGTCGGCGACGAATTGGTGGTGCGCATCGTGCTGCGGACCGACCGCGACATGGAGTACGTCCACATGAAGGACCATCGCGGCAGTGGCACCGAGCCGGTGAACGTGCTGTCGCGGTACAAGCACCAGGACGGGCTGTACTACTACGAGTCGACCCGCGACACGGCCAGCCACTTCTTCATCGACTACCTGCCCAAGGGCACCTACGTGTTCGAGTACTCGGTGCGCGTCCAGCACCGGGGGCAGTACCAGACGGGCATGGCCCAAATCCAGTGCATGTACGCACCGGAGTTCAACAGCCACTCGGAAAGCCTGGCGATCGAGGTGAAGTAGGCTTGATCGTCGCGTGATTCCCGGCAAGCGGGGGCCGCCAGGCCCCTGCTTCCGGGAAAATTCCAGACAGAAGGTGTCCGGTTCCGAACGAATCGCTCGTATGGAATTCGGAACCGCGTCGCTTGCCGGTTAGCCCGAGCACGTTACAATGCCCGCGTGCTGACCTGTTCCGCCTTCTGTCCCGACAGTTTTTCCATGGCCCTCCACCGTTCCAGCGGCGTGCTGCTGCATCCGACCTCCCTGCCTGGGCGGTTCGGCGTTGGTGATCTTGGTCCCGACGCATTCCGTTTCGTCGATTGGCTTGCCGAGGGCGGGCAAACCTTCTGGCAGTTCTTGCCTCTGGGCCCGCCCGGCGACGGAAACTCGCCTTACCAGTCGCTCTCGGCCTTTGCCGGCAACCCCTTGCTGATCAGCCCCGAGGCGCTGGCTGAAGCCGGATTGCTGACCGACCGCGATCTGGCGTGGGCCGAGGAACAGGGCGCCGGCAGTGTGGAACAGGTTGATTTCCCGCGGGTCGAGGAGGCAAAGGATCGCCTGCTGGGGATCGCCGGCGAGCGTTTCAGCGCACTACCGGTGAACCACGCGCTCGTTCGCGAGTTTGACGACTTCTGCCGTCGCCAGGCGGCTTGGCTGGAGAACTTCACGGCTTTCATGGCGCTGCGCGAGGTCAACGGCCAACAGGCATGGACGTGCTGGGACCGCCACGTGAACGAGCGCAAGGAGCCGCTGCCCGGGGTCTTGGAGCACTTGCAGCCCCGCATTCGGTTTCAGGGCTTCGTGCAGTGGACGTTCAGCCGCCAGTGGCAGGCGTTGCGGCGATACGCCAACGAGCGCGGAGTGCGGCTGATCGGCGACTTGCCCATCTACGTGTCGCACGACGGGGCCGATGTTTGGGCCGAACGCGAGCTGTTCCAACTCGACGCCGAGGGCCGGCCCTCGGCCGTTGCCGGCGTACCGCCCGACTATTTTTCCGAAACCGGGCAACTCTGGAACAACCCCCTGTACGACTGGCCGGTCAACCGGCAGCAAGGCTACGCGTGGTGGGTTCGGCGTGTCCGGTTTCTTCTGGAACGGGTCGATTGGATTCGCCTCGACCATTTCCGCGGCTATCAGGCCTACTGGGAGGTTCCCGCCGGCGCCCCGACTGCCGAGCACGGCCGATGGGTGCCCGGCCCCGGCATCGAATTATTCGAAGCCCTGGAACAGGCCGTGGAAACACCGTCTGCGGAAGATATCGGCGGCGCCGCGGCTCGCTTGCCGCTTATTGCAGAGAACCTCGGCGTGATCACCGCCGACGTTGATGAGTTGCAGCATCGGCTCGGCCTGCCGGGAATGATCGTACTGCAGTTTGCTCTGGCGGGCGCCATCGAGGGCGAGTTCGAGCCCGCGCACATCGACCCCAACACGATGGTCTACACCGGAACGCACGACAACAACACCACCCGTGGCTGGTTCGAGGAGGAACTCGTGCACCATCCCGACCAACTCGATCGGGTGCGACAATTTGTCGCGGCTCGTCCCGAAACGGTCGCCTGGGATCTGGTTGAAGCGGCCTGGCGTTCCTCCGGCTCGGTGGCCATGGCTCCGTTGCAGGACCTGCTCGGCCTCGGCGCTGCGGCGCGGATGAATCGGCCTGGCACCAATTCGGCCGAACATCGGAACTGGTCGTGGCGCGTGCCGCCCGGTTCCCTGCGCGAAGCCCTTCGGCAGCGGTTGGCCCAACTGACCGCCGACACCGGCCGACGGTAGCCTTTTCCCTCGCTGCCAACCCGGACGCGGTTGCAGGCCGGCCCATTGGCTTACCCGAATGCTGAGGATACCCATATTGGGCCACTAGACGGCAGCCCGACCGGGGCAATTGCTGAAGGCGAATTGCTGAGGTACAATCAGAGCCGTTGTTTGATAGGCGCTTTTTATGAGGGTGTTGGATATGCGGGTCGCAGTTGGCAGCGATCACCGAGGAGTTCGGATGCGAAGCATCCTGGTCGAGTTGCTTGGGCGACTGGGCCAGGAGGTGGTCGATGTCGGTACGCACTCGCATAGCGACTGCGATTACCCCGACATCGCCGAAATCGTCGCCCGAAAGGTCGCCGCCGGCGAGGTCGACCGAGGCATCCTCGTATGTGGCAGCGGTCTGGGAATGTGCATTGTGGCCAATAAGGTTTCCGGCATTCGGGCGGCCCCATGCCACGACGAACTGACGGCGGAACTGAGCCGGCGACACAACGATTTGAACGTGCTTTGCCTGGCCGGCGGCATCGTGTCTGAGAACCTGCTTGACCGGCTGATCGAAATTTGGCTGAAGACGCCGTTCGAGGGCGGTCGCCATGCCCGACGCCTGCAGAAAATCGCCCAATTCGAGTGCCGCAACGGCAAGCTCGCGACCGGCCACGAGGAAGCCGCCCGGGAAACGGGCGAGCGGGCAGAATCTCCCTGAGGCTACGGCTTCCGCGTAACGTCGGAGTCGAATACTCGCACCCGTGCCCAATTGTCTTTGTTCCGGGCGACGAATTCGTTGTGCTGCGGATGCACCTGGTAGGCGCGTCCGGCCTCGGCGTTCTCGAAGACCACATGCAGGCCGACGTCGAAGTTGCGGTCGTTCACCGGGCGGTCCAAGTCGGCGACGGTGCCCGCGGCATAGAACACGATCCCCGGGATGTCGGCCAAATACGCGTGGCACTCGGCCACGAGTTTTTCGCGCGCGGCTTCGCTGGAATCGTTGAGGCTGAAGTAGACGTTGTGGGCTTGCATGGGTTTCTTCTCCTGGGGCGGGGCGGCCGAGATCAGTCCGGCGCCGAAGCCGATCACAATCAGCACGGGAATCATCAGAGTACGGCGGAATCGAAACATCATTTGTCTCCAGGGAAGGGGAACAAAGTTTCCTTCTTGGATGGGGGCCCGATCAAGGCTTCGATCTCGTCCAGGTCGAGCGTTTCCGACTCGACCAGCGATTCAGCAAGCTGGTCGAGCTGTTTGCGATGCTCGGTGAGCATTCGCTCGGCCAGGTCGGAAGCCTCGCGAAGGATGCGAACGACCTCCTCGTCGATGATGCGCGCCGTGTGCTCGCTGAAGCGCCGGGGCTCGGCCATTTCGCGGCCTAAGAAGGGGTGTTCGTCGCCGTCGCGGAAGGCGACCGGGCCCAGCCGTTCGCTCATGCCCCAGTGCGTAACCATGCGGCGGGCGATTTGGGTCGCCTTCTTCAGGTCGTCCTCGGCGCCGGCCCCCAGTTCGTTGAAGACCATCTTCTCCGCCACCCGGCCTCCCAGCAGGAACAGGAGCCGCTGCTTCAATTCGCTCTCGGCGATGTGCAGCCGGTCCTCGTCGGGCAGGAGTTGAGTGGCGCCGAGCGACCGGCCTCGGGGGATGATGGACACTTTGTGCACCCGGTCGCCGCCGGGCGTGAGCCACGCCAGCAGCGCATGGCCCGACTCGTGGTATGCGGTCATCCGCTTCTCGTGTTCGTTGAGCACTTCCTCGCGCTTGGCGCCCATCAGCACCTTGTCGCGCGCGTAATCGAAGTCGGCCATGCTGACGCACTCTTGGTCGTTGCGGCTGGCCCAGAGCGCCGCTTCGTTCACCAGATTGCGGATGTCGGCTCCGGTCAGGCCGACCGTGCCGGCAGCCAGGCGTTCCAGGTCGACGTCGTCGTCGAGCGGTACCTCGCGGGCGTGGACCTTGAAGATGGCCAGACGGCCCGGCATATTCGGTCGATCGACGGCGATGTGGCGGTCGAACCGGCCGGGGCGCAGCAGGGCGGGATCGAGCACGTCGGGCCGGTTCGTGGCCGCCATGACGATGACCGACTCGGATTGCGTGAAGCCGTCCATTTCGCTGAGGATTTGGTTGAGCGTTTGCTCGCGCTCGTCGTTCCCTCCGCCCAGCCCGGCGCCGCGGTGCCGTCCCACCGCGTCGATCTCGTCGATGAACAGGATCGAGGGCGAGTTCTCTTTCGCCGTGGAGAACATATCGCGCACCCGGCTGGCGCCCACGCCGACGAACATCTGAATGAACTCCGACCCGTTGATCGAGAAGAACGGCACGCCGGCCTCCCCGGCCACGGCCCGGCCGAGGAGCGTTTTGCCCGTTCCCGGCGGTCCCATCAACAGGATTCCCTTGGGAACGCGCCCGCCGAGCCGCTGAAACTTCTTGGGGTTCTTCAGAAACTCGACCACTTCCTCAAGGTCATGCTTGACGCCTTGCAGCCCGGCCACGTCGGCGAAGGTGACGTTGCGGTCGCCCGATTCGTACCGTCGGGCCGGGCTCTTGCTGAAGCCGCTCATCAGCCCGCCGCCCATGACCTGATCGCGGGCACGCCGGAACATGAACCACAAGGCGGCGAAAAGCAGGACGACAATGAGGATGTTCGCGGCGAAGAACCAGACGGTGCCGTCGGTGGGCGGGACGGCCTTGTAGTCGTCGCCAAGCCGTTCGATTAGCGTTTCATCGAGCGACGTGCCGAGCACGTTTCCCGAGGGGAGCGAGGTGGTGAATCGCTTGTGGAGTTTCGGCTCCGTGCCGTCTGCGTCGGGCTTGCCCTCGGGATCGGGCGGCGGGTCGACGAACTCGCCGCGAACCGCGTCGCCCTGGACTTCGACCGCAGCGATATTGCCCTCCCGAAGTTGCTCGCGAAACACTCCATAGTTGATCTGCGAACGAGGCTTCGTCCCCTGATGAAAGTACATCAGGCCAATGACAAACGCCAGAATGATCAACATGAACACCAGCGTGCCGCTCGGGCGCGGCCGGCTGGGCGAAGGTTTGGCCGCGGGAGGGCCACCGGAGGGGCCGGGCACTTTGGGCCGGCGCTGGGGCGTTTTGTCCATCGAGTTACTCAAAAAGGGTGTCGATCCAGGCTGCGGCGGGGAGGTATGCCCAGCGACGGCCTTGTGGCAACTTCCGAACCACCCGGAAGGGATGCGGACGGCCGACGGAATGCTTCCACCATCGTCAGAGTCGCCGCATTCGTCGCAGCACGGTATTGTAACCGTTCAGGCCGATGGGTGCGACCCGGTATCCGTTTCGAGATGAGCCACGGCCTCTCCCGGTCCCGTGGGACAAGCTTTCAGCTTGTCGAATACGACACGCTTCCAGCGTATTCGATCGACACCCTTATGCCGCGACACGTTGCGCCTCGGCGGCCGGCCCGTCAGCCAAATGTGAAAATGTGCGACGCTGCCGATGCGAGTCGACGACCACCAGAATTGCGGTCGTTTCGTACAGCGCATGCAGGATCTGCTCGGCATTTGGAGAGCGGAGAGCGCCCGGAATGGTTTCGTACACGGCTGCCCCCACGACTCCCGCGTCGAGTTCCTCGCGCAGGCACAGCAAGCCCGAGCGGTCCGGCCGCCACGCTTCGGGCCACGCCGGATCGGCCAGCCAAGCGCAGAGGAAGTCGCGGCAGGCCTTCGGGCGGAACGCGTACTTGCGGCATCCGCCGGCGGCCATATTCGTACACGGGACGCCGGCCGCCTTCTTCCCCATTTCGAGGTGTCCGGCCGGTATGGGCAAGGCCACGCAGCATACGGTGCAAGCGTCGCAGCGGCGCGGCTCCGATTTGCCGACTGGCAGGACTTGATGCATGGGCGGGCGTTGCTGGGGGTGGGTAGGGTCGGAGCAGTGATGCTGTTCGTATCGTTCGTTCCAAGCGCGCCGCTTGAAGAACCGCCGCGCCTCCCCTATGCATTACCCGACCCGAACATGCCGAACGGCAATCGGCGGACCGGTTGCGCCAGTCGTATCGACTGACCTGCTTGGCGCGATTTCGCCTACTCCTGGCCCACCATTTCGAGGTCGTCCTGATAGAAGCGGATCGCCTCGAAGGGACTCAGATTCAGAATAGCCCGGCCGTCGGTGTCCCAACGGCGGCCGTCGAACTGGAACACGGCCGTTCCCGCGCGCAAGTTGCCCATCAGGTCGTACGACCCACGGGGCCGAACATCGTACATGTCTACCCCGAGGCTGAACGCCGCAAACGCGGAAAGCTCCCTGGTCGAGCGGTTGCGGACGTAGGCCACGTCGTCGTCGAACTGACAGCGGTCCCAGGCATCGGCCTCCACCTGACACTCGGCGGAGGCCAGGCAAACGAACTTCGCTTCCAACCGCTCGCGCTGACGGTGGAAATCGCGCCGCGCCCGGCTGAATTGACACTCCAGCCAGCGGCTCCGCAAGGGACGCCACACGGTCATCGCCGCGACCCCTGCCAGGGCAGCCGCGCCAAAGAGAATCCATCCTGGGTCCGTCATAGAAAGTGCCCTCCCACCGGCCCGCCTTGCAGGCAGCCCTACAACCGATACTATCATTCTAGCCGGAAACGGCCTTGGAGGGCAAGGGTCCGCTCAGCACGTTTTCAAGCCTCCGGCCCCTCGCCCCTTTTGTGAGGCCTGTACCCGAATGGCTATCCTCGGTGCCCACCAATCGATTGCCGGCGGCTACCACCGAGCCGTCGAAAAAGCCCAGCAAATCGGTTGCGAATGTGTGCAGTTGTTCACCAAGAACAATAACCAGTGGCGGGCGAAGGCCATTACGCCGACCGAGGTCGAGCGGTTCCAATCAGCCGTGCGCAACTTGGGCATTACCCACCTGCTGGCGCACGACGCCTATCTCATCAACCTGGCCAGTCCGGACCCCGTTCTTTGGCGCCGGTCGGTCGACGCGTTCGTCGAAGAACTCCATCGGGCGGCTGTCTTGGAGATTCCGTATGTCGTCACCCATCCCGGCGCGTACACCACCGGAAGTGAATCCGAGGGACTCCAGCGTTTGATCGAAGCGATCGACGAGGTCCATGCCCGAACCGCCGACATTCCCACCGAGTGCCTCCTGGAGACCACCGCCGGGCAGGGGACCGCATTGGGATGGCGTTTCGAGCAGTTGGCCGAGGTGCTCGGGGCGGTTCGCGAACCCGACCGGCTGGGCTTCTGCTTCGATACGTGCCACGTGTTCGCGGCTGGGTACCCCCTCGCTCCCAAGAAGGCGTACTTGACCACCCTCCGCACATTCGACCGGCTGGTCGGACTCCGTCGGATTCGCGCGTTTCATCTGAACGACAGTCGGCGTGAATTGGGCAGCCGGGTCGACCGGCACGAGCACATCGGCCGCGGCCAGTTGGGCCCCGAGCCGTTTCGCCTTCTGTTGGCCGACCGTCGATTCCGTCGCGTGCCCATGTACCTCGAAACGCCCAAGGGCCGGCGCAACGGCATCGACTGGGACGTCATCAACCTTCGCACCCTGCGCCGTTGGGCCGCGCCGCGCCGCCGGAGGTAACGAGCTTGCTTAGTCCGCGTCTTG
>CAYPWB010000181.1:10446-12171 GCA_964414315.1 uncultured Planctomycetaceae bacterium
CCGTTGGGCCGCGCCGCGCCGCCGGAGGTAACGAGCTTGCTTAGTCCGCGTCTTGCAGTTGCCGGCGGGTGTGGTATGTTCGCAGTATGGTGGCGCGACCGCATCCGCGTTGGCCGCCTCGACGGGAATCCCCCGCTTCCGCTTGATGGGGCGGTCGATTCCCGGCGCACACGCATATCCCTCGCATACCCTCGCCCTCGCGAGAAGGAGACGCTTCCGATGCCACGATTCACACCGCTCCTGCTGACCCTGTTCGGAGTTTCGCTCGTTTCGACACAGCTACACGCGGCGGCACCCGACCGGCAAGCCAACGAACGACCCAACGTGGTGGTCATTTTCACCGACGACCAGGGCACCGTCGACCTGAACGTCTACGGCGCGAAAGACCTGACGACCCCCCACGTGGACGGAATCGCCCGGCGCGGAGTTCGCTTCACGCAATTCTACGCCGCGGCCGCCGTGTGCTCGCCGTCGCGAGCCGGCCTGCTGTCCGGGCGGTATCCGGTGCGTGCCGGTGTGCCGGGTAATGTCTCGTCGATGGAGGGCCACGCCGGCATGCCTACGGAGCAGGTGACCATCGCCGATACCTTCCAGGCCGCCGGCTACGCCACGGCCCACATCGGCAAGTGGCACCTCGGCTACACGCCGGAAACCATGCCGAACGCCCAAGGATTCGACTTCTCCTTTGGGCACATGGGCGGGTGCATCGACAACTGGTCGCATTTCTTCTACTGGCAGGGGCCGAACCGCCACGACCTGCACCGCAATGGAAAACGCGTCTACCACGACGGCGAATACTTTCCCGCGCTGATGGTCGAGGAAGCGTCGGCCTTCATGGAGAAGAATCGCGAGCGGCCGTTCTTCATTTACTGTGCGTTCAATACGCCCCACTATCCCTACCAAGGCCATGCCCGCTGGCTGGAGCACTACCGCGACCTCGACTATCCCCGAAACCTGTACGCGGCCTTCCTGTCGACCCAGGACGAGTACATCGGCAAACTGTTGGCGAAGATCGACGAATTGGACCTTACGCGCGAGACCATCGTCGTGTTTCAGTCCGACCACGGGCACTCGCACGAGGAGCGGGCACACTCCGGCGGCGGCAGCGCCGGGCCGTACCGCGGCGCGAAGTTCAGCTTGTTCGAGGGAGGCATCCGCGTACCGGCCATCATCTCCTGGCCGGGCACGCTGCCCGAAGGCGAGGTGCGCGACCACCTTGCCCACGGCTGCGACTGGCTGCCCACGCTGGCCGAACTGTGCGACGTGCCGCTGGTGGAGGAAGACATCGACGGGGTGAGCCTGGTTGAAGTGATCCGCTCGGCCGACGCGCCCGCGCCCGACCGCGTGCTGCACTGGCAGATGGGCCGCGGACCCAACGCCACCTGGGCCGTCCGTGACGGCGACTGGAAACTACTGGGCAACCCCCGCGACACAAGCAACAAGGCTCCCCTCACCCCGGCCGACCGTCGTTTCCTCGTCAACCTCGCCGACGACGTGACCGAAATGAACAACCTGGCCGAGCAGCACCCCGACGTCGTCGAGCGGCTCGAAGGCCTCCACGAAGCGTGGCTGAAAAGCATTCCGTAGCGACAACCTCGGCCCCAAACCGACGGGTTGAGAACGGCTGCATGCCTGTTACAATACCGATTGAGGACCCACGCCTACCCCAAGGGCCCGTAGCTCAACGGTTAGAGCAGCAGACTCATAATCTGTTGGTTGCAGGTT
>CAYPWB010000182.1:0-12169 GCA_964414315.1 uncultured Planctomycetaceae bacterium
CAGATTGAACCACGAACGACACGAGAGACACGAAAGGCTGACAGCTCCCAACGTCGGAAACCGGCAACCGAGCGGGGCCGTGAGGCCCCCGTTCGCCTTGAGCGCAACCGTTTCCAGGTCGGTGCTGCGGGCTGGCTTGCCCGCTCCTCGCGCCGCCGTCCCGCGCACGGTGTCTTGGGCTTCCGGATCGGCGCGCTGCCGAAGGTACGTTACCGTACCGCTACTTCGTCGTCGTCCTGGTACTTCTTCCGAAGCCGGGTAAGCTCCCGCTTCAGTTCTTTCACGACCGCGGCGTATTCGGGGTCGTCGTAAACGCTGTTCAGTTCGTTCGGATCCTCTTCCAGGTCGAACAACTCCCACTCGCCGAGTTCGTGCCAGAAGATGAGTTTGTATCGGTCGGTGCGCACCCCGTAGTGCTTGTGCACCATGTGGACTGCCGGATACTCGTAGTAGCGGTAGTACATCGAGCGGCGCCAGTCGGCGGGCGTTTCGCCGTGCAGCAGAGGCTTCAGGCTCACGCCCTGCATCTCGGCGGGGATGGGCGCTCCGACGATGTCGAGGAACGTCGCGGCAAAATCGAGATTCAGCACGATGTTCTCGCACGTGCTGCCGGGCTTCGTCCTGCCGGGCCAGCGCACCAACAACGGCGAACGAAGCGACTCTTCGTACATGAACCGCTTGTCGTACCATCCATGCTCGCCCAGGTAGAAGCCCTGGTCGGAGGTGTAGATAACCACCGTGTTCTCGGCCAAACCCGACTCCTCCAAGTAGTCGAGCACGCGTCCGACGTTCCGGTCAATTCCGGCGATGGTCCGCAGGTAATCCTTGATGTAGCGCTGGTAGTAATACCGGACGAGTTCCTCGTCTTCCAATTCTGCTTGGGCGAAAGCCTCGTTTTGCGGCCGGTAGGCGTCTTCGAAGGCCTTGCGCTGCTCGGGCGTAAGACGTCGCAGCAACCGTTCCCACTGCTTCGCCTCCGCTTCGCCGCCGGCGGGCGGACCGATCTTCAGGTCGAACACCCGGCGCATGTGGCGAGCGATGGTCATCTCCTGCACCCGCGCCGCGGTCCCCCGCCCGGAATAATCGTCGAACAACGTCGGCGGTTCCGGCACGGTCTCGCCTTGGAAGAGACCGAGTTCCTTGGGACCGGGCAACCATTCGCGGTGCGGCGCCTTGTGCTGGTACATGAGCAGAAACGGCTTGTCCCCCTCGCGCCGGCTGCGAAGATACTCGAGGGTCAGATCGGTAATCACGTCGGTCGTGTACCCCGTGTGGTTGTTCACGCCGTCGGATGTCTTCATTGGCGGGTTGTAGTACGGGCCTTGGCCGAGAAGGACCTCCCAGTGGTCGAACCCGGTCGGGTCGGTGCCGAGGTGCCACTTGCCGATCATGGCCGTTTCGTAGCCGGCCGCCTGCATCAATTTGCCGACGTGCTGCTGGCCGCCGTCGAACTTCTGACCGTTCCGTGCGAAACCGTTCCGGTGGCTGTACTTGCCGGTGAGAATCGTTGCCCGGCTGGGACCGCATATCGAATTGGTGACGAAACAGTTCCGGAAAAGCATGCCTTGCTCGGCCAGCCGATCGAGGTTGGGGGTCCGGTTTCGGTAGCTCCCGTAGCAGGAGAGCGCCTGAACTGCGTGGTCGTCGGCCATGATGAACAGGATGTTCGGGCGGTCGGCCTTTTCGGCGAGTGCCGTTGCCGCCGGTCCGCCCGCCATGAGCCAACCGATCGCTGCTAAAAGAATGGGGGTTCGCAAAGTCATGGTCGCAATTCTCCTTGGGCTTCGATTTCGCGGCACGGCAATTCGAGCGGGCTGCATTTTGATCCCGTCCAGCGTCTATGCACCATCTTAGGTGGTCGAATCGGAAGTGCAAGGCCTTTGGGGGCCGGGGCCCTCGGGCAGTGTGCCGACTGAACCGAGCCGCCGGACGCGGTTTGCCCCCCGCCGGCATCGGTGGTACACTGGAAAGGCCTTGGTGCGTGTCGGCCGACCGGAAACGGTTTGGGATCGGCTGCGAAGGTTTCCCGCAGGGCAAACCGGGAGGGACCGCCCCTGCGCCGACGGCTTCCCTGCAAACCACGTGCATACCTTCGTAATCGTGAGATGCCCGATGATTCGCAAGCCCCGGTTCGCAGTGCTACTGACAGGGATTATTCTGGCGTCCGGGTGTGGGGGCTGTCGTGAACCCCTGGGGCACGACGCGCCGCCCGCCGCGGAACCTCCGCCCCCCGCCGACGCCATCGCGACGTCGGACGGACCCGAGACGACTAGGCTCGGAGGCGAACCTTCCGCCGACGAGGCACCGCGGTTTGCGCCCGGCGGACGTCACGCGTGGCCGGACGATTTCCGCTTGCCGCTTCATATCGACATCGAGATCCCCGAGATTCCCCAGGGAATCCGCGGCCCGTCGCCCCCCATCGAGGAGGCATCCTCGTGACCAATCCGGATGGCCGGAGGTTGGCCCGTTCCGAGAATCGATATAATTGTTCCAGGCGGATACCCGTTTGCAGTTCGATGCGACTTGAGGTAAGCTACACTGTCATGAGAAGATGGAAAAAACATTTCCTCCCATTTCCAAGTGCAGACGGCTCCGGCAGCGGCACACGGCTTGCGCCTGCGAGTCGGACGCAGCCGACAGCGGATGGCGTAACCGGCTACCCCCTGGAGCCAAGGCCCGTGTCTGAATGGGGACGACATCTTGTGCGAGTAGTGTCCTGCGCAGCGCTGATCGGGGTCGTGGCCATGCTGGTCAATACGGCCACCTGCGCGGGCCAGGACCTGTGCCGACAACACCACCCATGGGCTGAATTCGAGCCCGGCGCATGGAAACAAGTCCGCATCTTCACAGAAACGCTCGATGAAAACGGGCAGGTGACGGGCACGAGCACGACCGATATGCGCACGACGCTGCTCCAAATGGACGAGCAGGGGATCACGCTTGAGGTGGCCACGACTGTTGAGGTGGCGGGCAAGCGGTTCGAAGCGGAGCCGCAAACGCTGGACCAGGGCTACTGGGGCGAACTGGAGACCCAAACCCTTCGGCCGGGAAAGGTAACGTCTGCCCAAATTACGGTGGGCGAGCAATCGCTGCCCTGCCAGATCCAGGAGTTTGAGCTTATCGGCTCGAATACCCGAACGGCCACGAAAGTGCACTATTCCGAGGCGGTTCGTCCGCACGTGCTTCGCCGGGAGAGCGTGACGACGTCGCTCGACGGCGAGCAGAAGCTGGGCGAAACGACCAGTGAAGTGCTCGCGTTGGATTTGCCGTTCCGCGTGTTGTCGGAAATCCAACCGACGGCCCACGTGCGGTCGGTCAACCGGCACCCGAAGGGCACTGTCTTCACCCTGGCGGTCACCTCCGCGAAAGTGCCGGGCGGCGTTGTCAGCCACTGGTCGAAAGAGGTGGATCGAACCGGGCGGATCGTTCGACGCAGCACGCTCGAACTGCAAGACTACGGCCTGGAGGACGGCACGATTCGGACCGGGCTGTTCGGGCGTCAGCGTCCGCGTCGGACCCTTAGGTCGCCGAATCCGTAGTCGCGCCGCAGGAATCCGTGGCGGACTCACGGGAATCCGTGGGGCCGGCCCGTGGAGTGCCCCAACATCGGCGCCGCACCGATTGGCGCAAACTCTTCTGGAGTGAGACTTAAGGACGCCGGCAAGGAATGCTTCGTCTTTTGGCGCGACAATTGCTAAGTGTCTTGAAAAACGTTGTGCGCCCGAGGTTCACCCACACCCGGATGCAACCCGCACCGGAGGAGTACGCATGGCAACCGGCATTGCCCAAGAGAACAGAACCTTTCTACAAGAGGTGATCGAGAACACCCCGGATGGCGAGCGGATCGTCCATTGCCTCCAGTGTGGTAGCTGTGGGGGTTCGTGCCCCAGCGGGGCCGACATGGAGCATACCCCCCGCAAGTTGATCGCCATGATCAATGCGGGCGATCGGGAGGCGGTCCTTGCCGCCAACACGATGTGGGCCTGCGTGTCGTGTTACTTCTGCACGACGCGCTGCCCGCAGAAGATCCCGATTACCGACATCATGTACACGCTGAAGAGGATGTCGATTGCCGAGCGGATGTACCGCGACACCGACGCACCCGCCTTGGCCAAGACGTTCACCGACTTCGTCGACAAGTACGGCCGCAGCTTCGAGTTCGGCCTGGCGACCGGCTACGTGCTGCTCAATCGGCCCCTTAGCGCGATGAAGATGGGACCGATGGGGCTAGCCATGTTTACACGGGGACGCATGGCGCTCAAACCGTCCAAGATTCGGCAACTGGACCAGTTGCGGGCCATTATCAAAAAAGCCAAGGAACTCGGGGGACAGAAGTGAAATACGCCTACTATCCCGGCTGCTCGCTGGAGTGCAACGCGGCGGCCTACGACCATTCGGTCCGCGCGGTGGCCGAAATGCTGCGCATCGAACTGGTCGAAATCGACGACTGGAACTGCTGCGGGGCCACCGAATACTTCAGCCAGGACGAACTGACCGCCTGCGCCGTGGTGGCCCGCAACCTCGCACTGGTCGACGGCAAGACGGAACAGCTCGTCGCTCCGTGCGCGGCCTGCTACCTGAATCTGAAGAAGACCGACCAGCTCATGTCCGACCACCCGGACATGGGGGCCAAGGTGAACGAAGCCCTGGCCGCCGGCGGGTTGCACTACGACGCCGGGCGGCTCCAGGTACGGCATATGCTCGACGTGATTTGCGACGACATCGGCGAGGAGGCCGTTCGCGACAAGGTGGTGCGTCCGCTTTCCGGGCTTCGCGTGGCGCCCTACTACGGCTGTCAGGTGGTCCGTCCGATTTCGAACGACGACAATCCCGAATACCCGATGAAGATGGACCGGCTGTTCGAGTGGCTGGGGGCCGAGGTGGTCGACTACCCGGTCAAGGCGCACTGCTGCGGCGGCCACATGACGCAAATCAGCGAGTCGCAGGCGTTCGAGTTGATCCGACGCCTCCTGCAAAGCGCGGAGGACTACGACGCGGACGTCATCCTGTGCATGTGTCCGATGTGCCAGTTGAACCTCGACGCGTTCCAAAGTCGCGTGAACGGGTATTTCAACACGAGTTTCCACATGCCGATTGTTTACTTCACCCAAATGTTGGGGCTTGCGTTCGGAATCGATGCAAAGAAACTCGGCATCGGCAAGGAGTTGGTGTCGGTCAAGCCGGTGCTCGACTCGAAGCTGCAAGCGGCGTCGTCCGCCTGAGCTTCGCAATGGGGAAAGAGGCGGCCGCCGGCAGTTTGCGGCCGGTTACGGAACAACAGAAAACGCACGTCTAACGAACGATTCGGAGCAACACCATGGCCGAACGGGTCGGCATTTACGTTTGCCACTGTGGCAGCAACATCGCGGGCATCGTCGACGTCGAGGCAGTCGCCAAGTGGGCGGGCGCCCATCTTCACGATGTCGTCGTAGCCAAAGACTACAAGTTCATGTGCTCCTCGCTCGGCCAGTCGATGGTCGAGGAGGATATCAAGAACGAGAAGTTAAGCCGCGTGGTCGTCGCCGCTTGCTCACCGCACCTGCACGAGAAGACGTTCCGGCGCGCTTGCCAGAACGCGGGCCTCAACCCCTACCTGTTCCAGATGGTCAACCTGCGCGAGCACTGCTCGTGGGTGCATACCGACCGTGCCGCGGCGACGGAAAAGGCGAAGGGGCTCGTTTCGGCCGCCACGGAGCGGGTGAAGCTCCAGCAGCCGCTCGAACCGATGTTCGTCGACGTCAATCCAGCCACTTTGGTCGTCGGGGGCGGCATTGCCGGCCTCCAGGCCGCCGTCGAGTTGGCCGACGCCGGCCACCCGGTGTATCTGGTCGAACGCGAACCGTCCATCGGCGGCCACATGGCCCAGTTCGACAAGACCTTCCCCACACTCGACTGCTCCGCCTGTATCCTGACGCCCAAGATGTCGGATGCCGGGCAGCACGAGAACATCACGCTGCTCACCTACTCGGAGTTGGAAGAGGTGACCGGATCGGTCGGCAACTTCAAGGTCAAGATCCGCAAGAAGGCCCGGTACGTCGACTTCGACAAGTGCACCGGTTGCGGCATTTGCCAGGAGAAATGTCCCCGCAAAGTGGTCGATCACGAATTTGAAGCAGGGTTGGGCTACCGGAAGGCCATCTACACGCCGTTCCCGCAAGCGGTTCCGCGAATCCCGGTAATCGACACCGCAAACTGCACCTACTTCACCCGCGGCAAGTGCCAGGTGTGCTCGAAGGTGTGCCCCACCGAGGCGATCGACTACGAACAGCAGGACGAGACGATCGAGGTCAACGTCGGCAACATCGTCATCGCCACCGGCTGGAAGCTGTTCAATGCCGAGCGCATTCCGCAATACGGCTACAAGCGGCTGGCCAACGTGTACACGAACATGGAGTTCGAGCGGCTGTGCAACGCGGCGGGCCCGACCAACGGCAAAATCGTCATGCGGGACGGCAAGACGGAGCCGAAAAGCGTGGCCATCGTGCATTGCGTCGGCAGTCGTGACGCGAAGCTCAACCCCTACTGCTCCAGCGTATGCTGCATGGCGGCGTTGAAGTTCGGGCACCTGGTACTCGAAAAGACCGACGCCGAGGTCTACTCGTTCTACATCGATATGCGGACCCCGATGAAGGACTACGAGGAATTCTACCAGCGGTTGCTTGAGGAGGGGATGACCTTTGTACGCGGCAAGGTGGCGGAAGTGACCGACGCCGCCCGCCTGCCTTCGGAGCAAGGCAAACTGATCGTCCAGTTCGAAGATACGCTGCTGGGCAAGCAGAAGCGGCTGCCCGTCGACATGGTGGTGCTGATGGGGGCCATCGAGCCCCAGGAGGACGCGAAGGACCTGGGCCTTCGATGCGGAATCTCTTGCTCGATGGCCGGCTGGTACACCGAGCGGCACCCGAAGCTCGACCCGGTGGCCACAATGACCGACGGCGTGTTCGTGGCCGGCGCGTGCCAGGGTCCGAAAGACATTCCCGCCTCGGTGGCGCAGGGCGCCGCCGCGGCAGCCCGCATCCAGGCGATGATTACCAAGGGCAAGGTGATGATCGAGCCGATCGTGGCCTCGATCGACGAGGAGGCGTGTTCCGGCTGCCGTATTTGCAACAATCTCTGCCCCTACAACGCCATCGAGTACGATGAGGAGAAGGCGGTCAGCCACGTGATCACGGCCTTGTGCAAGGGCTGCGGCACGTGCGTGGCCGCTTGCCCGGCCAACGCGATTACCGGTGCCCACTTCAACAACGCGCAGGTGTTCGCCGAGATCGAAGGCATGCTTTGGGACGCCGTGGAGGCAGGCAACGGCCGGAGCCAAGACACCCCCTCGCCCGAACCCGAGCCGGCCCCGGCGTAGGCCGCGAACGTCCGACGCCGTCCAGCAATCAGGATCAGGAACGTATCTGGGAGTTAACCATGCCAGACGAGACCTTCGAACCCAAAATCGTTGGGTTCTGCTGCAACTGGTGCTCATACCGTGCCGCCGACCTGGCCGGCACGGCGCGCATCAAATACTCGCCCAACGTGCGGATCATTCGCGTGATGTGCAGCGGGCGCATCGATCCGGCGTTCATCTTCAAGGCCCTCGCCTTGGGCGCTGACGGCGTCCTCATGGCCGGCTGTCATCCGGGCGAGTGCCATTACATCGACCAGAACTACAAGGCCATGCGCCGTTACGCCATGCTGAAGCAAACCTTGGCGGCGATGGGCGTGGAGCCGGAGCGGGTCAAACTGGTTTGGGCTTCCGCCGCGGAGGGAGATCGGTTGGCCCAAGCCGTCAATGAACTCGTTGTCGACGTCAAAAAGGTGGGGCCGCTGCGGTGGCCGGACAACTGGGACGAGAACGGGCACCGACTCGAAGCGCTGGAAGCGATCGAGAAAGAGCACCAAGAGGTAATGGAGGTTTCCCAATGAGCGCCGACGCCGCTGCAACCGCCGAACCGACCGCCGCCAAGAAGGGCAAGTTGGCCGTCTATTGGGCCGCCTCCTGCGGTGGATGTGAAATTGCCATTCTGCAACTGCACGAGAAGATCCTGAAAGTTGCGGAACTGTTCGACATCGTCTTCTGGCCCTGCGCCACCGACGGCAAGGTGCACGACGTGGAGAAGATGGACGACGACACGATCGACGTCTGCCTGTTCAACGGCGGTATTCGCACGAGCGAGCAGGAATACATGGCCCAACTGATGCGCCGCAAGTCGAAGGTGCTCGTCGCGTTCGGCTCCTGCGCCCATGAGGGCTGTATTCCCGGCCTGGCGAATATGAACACGCGCCAGGAGGTTTTTGACACGGTGTACAAGGAAGGCCAGGCTACCTTCCCGGAGAACCCGCAGGATCTCCGCCCGCAGCACGAAACCGACATGCCCGAGGGCAAACTGTACTTGCCCGTCTTTTACGACACCCTCAAAACGCTTGCCCAGACGGTCCCGGTCGATTACTACCTGCCCGGCTGCCCGCCGGAGGGCGAGAACATTTGGAAGGCGGTCGAGGCGATCGTGTCGGGCAACCTGCCGCCGGCGGGTTCGGTCATTGGCGTGAACACCACCGTGTGCGACGAGTGCTCGCGCAAACGCACCGAGAAGAAGATCAAGAAGTTTTACCGCACCTGGGAAGTCATCCCGAACGAGGAGGACTGCCTGCTGGAGCAAGGCATCATGTGCTGCGGCATCGCCACCCGGGCCGGGTGCGGGGCGCTGTGCCCGCAGGTCAACTCGCCCTGCATCGGCTGCCACGGCCCGAACGACGGTGTGGAGGACTTCGGCGCGCGAATGATGACCGCGGTGGCCAGCGTGATCGATTCGAACGATCCCGACGAAATCAACCGGATCATCTCCGAGGGCATTCCCGACCCGGTCGGGAGCTTCTACCGCTTCAATTTGGCCAGCAGCCTGTTGCGGCGGAAGAAGCGGACCGCGGCCGGCAACGGCTCGAAGTAAACTCCGAGCGCCGCCAGCGGCCCGGTGCCGATGGCGCGATGTTTGGAAACCAAAGCATCCACAACGCAAACTTCAAACGCCGCCACCCGCCTCGTGCCGGTGGAGCAAGGTTTGGAAACTACGGATTCCCATTCGGGGAGCGAAACTTTATGAGTACAGCGACGGCGAAGAAGCGGATTTCCATCGATCCTATTACGCGGCTCGAAGGCCACGGCAAGATCGACATCTTCCTGAACGAGGAAGGTGATGTGGCCAACGCCTACCTTCAGATTCCCGAACTGCGCGGGTTCGAGCAGTTCTGCGTGGGCCGGCCGGCCGAGGACATGCCGAACCTGACCAACCGCATCTGCGGCGTCTGCCCCGAGGCCCACCACATGGCCGCCACGAAGGCGCTCGACGGGGTTTGGCACGTCGATCCGCCCACGACGGCCAAAAAACTCCGCGAGATGTTCTATACGATCTTCTTCGCGACGGACCATACCACGCACTTCTACGCGCTGGGCGGGCCCGACTTCGTCGTCGGCCCCGAGGCCCCGGCGGCCGAACGCAACATCCTCGGCGTGGTGGCGAAGGTCGGGCTGGAAATCGGCGGTAAGGTGATCAACATGCGCCGCAACGGTCATCATCTGATCAAGATGATCGCCGGGCGGCCGGTGCATCCGAACTGGGGCCTGCCCGGCGGAGTCAGTCGCGGCATCAACGAGGAGCAGCGCCAGGAGATCGAGAAGCTCGGCCGCGAGGCGATCGAGTTCGCGAAGTTCTCGCTCCAGATATTCGAGGACGTCGTGCTGAAGAACTCCGACTACGTCGACCTCATCACCGGCGATACCTACACCCACCAGACCTACAACATCGGAACGGTCGACGCGAACAATCACGTGAACTTCTACGACGGGAAGGTTCGCGTGACCGGCCCGGACGGCAAGGAGCATGCCAAGTACGATGCGAAGGACTATCGCGAGTACATCACCGAGCGTGTCGAGCCGTGGTCGTACCTGAAGTTCCCCTATTTGAAGAAGGTGGGTTGGAAGGGCTTTGTCGACGGCGTCGACTCGGGCGTGTACAAGGCCACGCCGCTCTCGCGGCTGAACGCCGCCGACGGCATGGCCACACCGCTTGCCCAGGCCGAATACGAACGGTTCTACGACACGCTGGGCGGCAAGCCGGTGCATCACACGCTGGCCACCCACTGGGCCCGGCTTATTGAACTGCTCTACGCTACGGAGCGCTGGGTAGAACTGGCGACCGATCCGGAAATCACCGGCAAGGAGTACCGCGTTATCCCCACCGAAACGCCCACCGAGGGCGTCGGTTGCGTGGAGGCCCCGCGGGGCATTCTCACGCACCACTACAAGACCGACGAACGGGGCATCCTCACCGCGGTGAACCTTATTGTGGGCACGACGAACAACAACGCGCCCATCTGTATGTCGGTCAAGAAGGCGGCCCAGGGGCTTATTCGCAAGGGTGAGGTCCGCGAGGGGCTCCTGAATATGGTCGAGATGGCATTTCGGGCATACGACCCCTGCTTCGGTTGCGCCACCCACAGCCTTCCCGGCCAGATGCCGCTTGCGGTCAACATTCGCGATCCGCGCGGCGAAGTGGTCAAAGCATTGTCGCAATGCATTGAGTGAGGTCGCAGCCGGGCCGTCCGTGGCGCAAGCCGCCCCGAGCCTTATGCTACAATAGCGGCATGGGACTCATGGAAGCTCGGCAGCGCGTTCGGCTCTTGGGGGCGGCCTTCGCCGTGGCGCTGGGCGCTGCGCTCGCGCTGGCGGCTACCTCGCCGATGCTGCCGATGACCTGGGACGAGGGCGATTCGCTCCGTCGGGCAAGCCAGATTTCCGAAGGCCGGTGGGAATTCACCGTCGAACGCGAGGGACATCCGGCCGGCTACGGCATCGTGATTGCCGCTGGGAGGCGGATGGCCGCCGGGTGGCTGCCGCCGCTTACCGCGACGCGGTTCGGCCCGATGCTGCTCTTCTCCGCGGCGGCCGGGGCAATGTTCTATCGGCTGACGCGGGACCACTCCTTGACCGCAGGCCTGGGCGGAGCGGCCGCGCTGCTGCTGTTGCCGAGAATGTTCGCCCACGCCCACGTGGCCGCGAGCGATGGGCCGCTGACGGCCTGCTGGCTCCTGGCGTGGGCCTTCTTCGCCCCGGCCAGGACCGGGTGGCACTGGAGTATTCTTTGGGGTGGACTGCTGGGCGCAACGCTGAGCATGAAGGCCACCGGGTGGCTCGCGCCGGTCCCCTTCGTCGTTTGGGCAGTACTTTATCGCGACCGGGCGGCGCTGCGGACCCTTTTGATCGGTCTGCCTGTCGCGCTCGTGGTGTTCTTCCTGGCGAACCCGCCGCTTTGGCAGCAACCGGTCGATGGCTGGGCGACCTTCTTCCGACTGAACTTCGGCCGGGCGGATGGAGGGCTGAACATCTCCGCCTGGTTCCTCGGGCGGATGTACAATCTCGATCATCCCTTGCCCTGGTACAACACGCTGGTGTGGACGGCGGTGACGGTGCCGCTGGGCCTGCTCCTGCTGGCCGCCACGGGGAGCATCGCCACTGTGCGGCGCCCCCGTGAACGCTCGGCCGACGTGCTGATCCTGCTTAACGGAGTGGTGCTGCTGGTGGTTCGCACACTGCCGGGCGTGCCCGTCCACGACGGGGTGCGGCTGTTTCTGCCGAGTTTCGCCTTCCTGGCGGCGGCGGCGGGCATCGGGGCCCACGAGGTGTACGCCTGGGCGGCACGGCGCCGGCCCGACGGGCGGTCGAGCATTTCGGCCCCACTCGGGCTGGCGGTGCTGTACGCGGCCTCGGTGGTCAACCTTTGGCTGTACGCACCGCAGTGGCTTTCGTATTACAGCGTGGCCATCGGCGGATTGCCCGGGGCCGCGGCCGCCGGCATGGAGCCGACCTACTGGTGGGACGCCCTCGACGCCGACGTGCTCGACTGGCTGCACGCCCACACGGCCGAGGACGAGAAGATCCGCTTCGCCGCACCGTCGCCGGAAAACCTGATGTGGATGAACCGATGGGGCGTGCTTCGGCGCGGGTGGCATGATACCCAGCCCGGCAGGTATCGTTGGTACGTCGTCCAGCATCGCCCCAGCGCCTGGCAACCGCCCGACCGGTGGCTAGTGGAGAACGCCACTCCGGTTTACCGAAAGACCTTACTGGGGGTGCCGCTGCTGAGCGTTTACCGGTACGACGATTTTGTGAACGTTGGTAACCGTTCAC
>CAYPWB010000183.1:0-12106 GCA_964414315.1 uncultured Planctomycetaceae bacterium
GCCGCATGCGCAGCGCGTTGCGCACCAGGTCGCGCACGGTGTAGGCCCCGGCCCCTTCGACGTTGGGCGGCTTGGTTTCGAGCGTTACGACGTGCTCTTGGTGCAAGCGCAGTTCGGTGGTGTCTTCGATGGTGACGATCCGCTCTTTGAACGGGATGAACGCGCTGAGGACGTTGAGCATGGTCGTCTTGCCGGAGCCCGTGCCGCCGCTGACGAGGACGTTCCGCCGGTCGATCACGCAGGATCGCAGGAAGGTGGCCGCGGCCGTGGTGATGCTGCCCAACTCGACCAGGTCGTCCATGGTGAGCCGCTGCGCGGGGAATTTGCGGATGGTCAGGCAGGGCCCCTTCACGGCCAGCGGCGGGATGACGGCGTTCACGCGCGAGCCGTCGGGCAGGCGGGCGTCCACGAGCGGCTGGCTCCGGTCGATCCGCCGGCCCACCTGGGCCACAATGCGCTCGATGATGGCTTCGGTCACCTTGTCGGAAAGAAACCGGCGGCCCGAGTTCTCGATCAGCCCGCCGCGCTCCACGTAAATCTGTTCGCGCCCGACCACCATAATTTCCGTTACCGACGGGGCCCGCAGCAGGTCTTGCAGCGGGCCGAAGCCGAAGACCGTATCCTTCAGGTCCTTCTTGAGCGTGCGCAGCACGAGGTACTTGCGCAGCTCGTGGTGCAGGTGCGGGCGGACCAGCGGGAAAATGTCGCCGAAGCGCGACTCAACCCGCGCCACCTCCTCGCTCGTATCGCGGCATTCCGCCAGGGCCAGCCGCTCGCGCACGAAGTTGATCAGTCCGTGCAGTTCGGCCTCGCGTTCGGGCACGAGCGTGGCCGGAATGTCGTACTCGGTCGAAGTGAGCGCGGCGAGGTCGAACACCTCGTCGGCGCCGGTTTCCATGATCAGGTGATTCACCAAGTGGTCGCGCAGCACCAGGCCGGTGATTTCCTCCAGCAGGGCCTCGTTTTCCGGCTCGAACACGCGCAACTCGCGGCATACGTCGTCGATGTTGTTTTCGAGCAGGAGGATGCCCTCGGCGTCGGCATGCCGGCCCGATTCGAACTCGTACAGGTCGAGCCGGTCGAGCAGCTTGCGGTGGATGCGCAGTTCGAGGTCGGCCATGATGCCGCGCAGGTGGGCCTCGAGGTCGGCCCTGGAAATGCTCGGCGCCTGCTCCGTTTCGAAGGTGAGCGTGAAGGGCCAGATGCGCACCTTGGTGCCCGGCTCGAACACGGCCGATTGCCCGCCCAGCAGTTCCTCGTCGCCTACCACGCAGCTATTCAGGCCGACGTTCTCCAGCCGCAGCTTGCCGTTCTCCGGCCGCACGACGGCGTGGCGGCGCGAGACGAGGGGGCTTTGCAGACACACGGTGCACTCGGCGTCGCGGCCGAGGATGATTTCCGGCTCGGCCGTCTCGACCACCGAGCGGCGGCTTTCGCTAATGCGGTTGAACCAGACTTTCATGCCGTCTCTACCGCTCCCCGTGCTTCTCTAGGCCCACGCTACGAAAGTCCGACGCCTGGATCATGGCCCAAAGGCGGTCGGCCCGGGCCTCGACTTCGGGCGTGATGCTGATGCCCAGCACGTTCTCCTGCATTTGCGGAATCTTCGCCGCTTGCATCACCTCGGCAGTGCCCAGCCGGTTGCCGACCGACAGGACCCGGAACGGACCGATCCGTTCGACGGGACCGGCGGGGGCGAGCGGCCGGCCGGTTTCCGGATCGACGGGGCTGCCTGCCGGCGTCGGGCCCGTGCGCGCCACCTTGAACGTAACCATGTCGCCGGGCGTGATGAGCGAAGGGACGTACGAGCGGTTATCGACGGGAATCCACATGATGCGTTCGTTCTCGCCCAATGTCAGCTTCAGTGGGGGCGTGTCCAGATCGTCCCGCAACAGCAGACTGCCGCCCTCCAAGGGACGCGAAACGGCCTCCCCAACAACCGCATCCCGGGCCGAATCGAGCACGGCGAACTCCTGCAGGTTGCGCACCGCATTTTTGGGAATCCGGACCGGCACCAGGTGCTCGCTGCGCAGCCGCTCGCCGCGTTCGACGTAATGGTCGGGATGGATGCCGATGAAGGCGACCATTTCCACGTGCTGCGACTGCCGAAACAGGTAGAAATAGTTCAGCGCGGCGGCCGCCAAACCGAGCACAATGGCGATTGCCAGACCCTGTAACCCCTTCATTCGGCGTTCCCTCGTGCGTTCAGACGGTCGGCAGGGCCGGCCGTGCCCGCCGCAACCGGGAAACCCCCTCTAACAAAGGAGTTCCGTTGCGATTGCTTCAGGCGGCACGAACGCGTGCCCTACCACTCAAGGTTACCACGCTCGGGCCGGTTTCGACAGGCCAAGGCGAACGGCCGGACGCGATTTTTCCATTTTGCCTATCGGCGAAGACGATCCCGCCCTCAACTCGGGAAGACCCAGCCGTCGCGGTACTTGCGGCGAATCAGCGGGGCAGCCTCCGGCGCGTTGTGGCAGCGCAGCGCGACCGGGTCCCATTCGATCTTCTTGCCCAGCCGGTACGCCACGTTGCCCAAGTGGTTCGACTCGGTCAGCCGGCCGGAATACTCGAAATCGGCGATGGTTGGCGAGCCGGTCTTGCAGCCTTCGAGCCAGTTGGCGTAGATGCTCGCCACCCGGGGCAGCGTCGGCTCGGGTGGCTGGAAGCCTTCGAACTCCTTCTCCGGCAGGAGCACGTGCTTGCCGTAGTCGGAAAGCAACATGCCTCGATCGCCGATGAACAGGTGCCCGGAACCCCACTGAGGGATCTTGCCCGCGGTCCAAATTTCCGGTTTGTTCTCGCCCTGGTACCACGTCATCTGCACGGGGGGCAGGTCGCCGCGGGCGCCGAACTCGTAGGTGGCCTGCATCGAAGCGGGGGCGATCTCCGGGTGCGGTGGCGGGCCGCTCGCCTCGATGGTGCGCGGATAGTCGAGTTCCAGCGCCCAAAACGGCAGATCGTTGTAGTGGCTTCCCAGGTCGCTCATCGTGCCGCTGCCGAAATCCCACCAACGGTACCATTTCGGGCCCGGGAAATAGATGGAATGGAAGGGGCGGTACGGAGCCGGGCCGAGCCACAGGTCCCAGTGGAGGCCCTCGGGCACCGGCTCCTCCTCGGCGGGCCGCTCGGCGGGCGGCTGCGGCCAACCCCAGGCGCGCGAGGTCCACACGTGCACTTCGCGAACCGGCCCAATGGCGCCGCTTTGCACCAGTTCGACAACCCGGCGGTAGTTCTCCCCGGCGTGAATCTGGATGCCCATTTGCGTGGCCACGCCCGCCTCGGCCGCCGCCCGGCTGACCTGCCGAGACTCCCAGATGTTGTGGGTCAGCGGCTTTTCGCAATAGACGTGCTTCTTTTCCTTCAAGGCCAGGATCGTCGCCAAGGCATGCGTGTGCTCGCACGTGCTGACGACCACCGCGTCGAAGGCTTGCGGTCGGTCGAACAGCTTGCGGAAGTCGACTTCCTTGCGCGCGTCAGGGAACCGCTGCCCGGCGGCTTCCAGTCGGGGTTCGTACACGTCGCACAGCGCGACGATGTTCTCCGACGCCACGCCGCCGGTATTCGCCCCGCCACGCCCTCCGGCCCCGATAATCGCGATGTTCAACTTCTCGTTCAGGTTGGTGCCCGACACCACGGCCGGTACGGCCAACAGGCCGGCGGCGCCGGCCGTCACCGCTCCGGTGAACTGGCGTCGCGTGAGGGTAGAGGCTGGAGACCGGCGGGAATTGCAATAACGGCTTGGCATGACTTACTCCTTGTTTCGGGGGTTCACCACGCCTAACACGCTACCTGCCGGCCGCAGGGGTGTCAACTTGTGCTGCCGGCTTTCTTGGCGATTGCAAGGGCATCGTCCTGCGGGCTTCACGACACCATGGTGCGGCACTGTTTCCCCGCCGGGCCTGCCCCGGCCAGTCATCCATCCCCCGGGACGAGCCCGGGGGGGACCATTGGGCGAGTAACGCTTGTGCGCAGCTTGCGAGCAAGAACCAGTCCGCGGATGGCGGTCCCTTCCTCCCACCCTAATGACCCCGCGATTTGCCCACCACGTCCGATTGGGCTATCATTGGGGGCGCGGAATCGGACCGGTCCCGCTTTTCCCCGCGGCGACTGTAGTGAACATTTGCCCGCAAGTGCCCCAACACCACCCGTTGAACGAGGAATGTCATGCAGAAGAGTTACGCAACCCTGTCGAGAAGGTCCTTCCTGGGCGGCACGGCGGCTCTGGCCGCCGCGTCGATGATGCCGCGCCGGATGCTCGCCGCTGCCGACGCCAAGCCGGACTCGAACTTCGCCGGCGTGCAAATCGGCGTAATCACCTACAGCTATCGCTCCATGCCCGGCTCGGCCGAAAACCTGCTCGACTACATTACCAGGTGCGGCATCAGTTCCGTCGAGTTGATGGGCGGGCCGGCCGAGCAGTTCGCCAGGGCCTACATGAGCAGCGAAGAAGGCCGAGAGGCATCCGACCCCATGGCCGGCTTCAAGGCCCTGCGCAAACTGTACAACGACGCCGGCGTGAACATTCACATCGTCAAGTTCGGCAACATCGGCAACGGCGGCATGTCCGACGAGCAGATCGACTATTACTTCGAGGTGGCCAAAGCCCTCGGCGCCCGGGGTATTACGCGCGAAATTTCCGAGGACGCCGCGAAGCGTCTCGGACCGATTGCCGACCGGCACGAGATCATGATCGGCTTTCACAACCATACGCAAATCAACCAGACGACGTACGACGGCCCGATCCTCTCGTACGGCAAATACCTGGGCATCAACCTCGACATCGGCCATTACGTGGCCGGCACGAACGAGCCGTCGCTGCCGCAAATCGAGAAGCACAAGGACCGGATTCTCAGCCTCCACTTGAAGGACCGGAAGAAGAACAACGGCCCGAACACGCCGTTCGGCGAGGGCGACACCGACATCGTGGCCGTGCTGCAATACATGAAAGAGCACAAGCTCACGTTCCCGGCCGACATCGAACTGGAATATTCGATTCCGCAGGGCTCCGACGCGGTCCGGGAAGTGGCCAAGTGCGTCGAGTACTGCCGCGAAGCCCTCGTGTAGGTATGCGAAGGGGACAGTCCCATTTTCGCGGCCTCGGCAGGCGGCCGATTGGGCAGATCGCCCTTTGTGCCGCGAAAATCGGGACAGTCCCCTGTGAACGGTTACGTACCCACTGCCCCCGACGCGGCCGAGGACCATGGGTGCCTCCGGCTGCCCTGACGACACCACACGCGGCGATCCTTCACCGAGGGTCGCCGCGTTGCCGTGGGATAGGCTTCCAGCCTGTCTTCAATGCCGACTTACCCTGAACGCTACAAACAGGCAGGCGAGGCCCCGGTTTCTACTGGGAATTCCCTGCCGGAAGCTGCCGGCACCGCCGGTACGCAAAAGCACACCGGCTGTGGCGATTGCCGAAAAGGCGTCCTGCGGTGCAATATTTTGCAGAAACAGGGGCCTCGCCCGATTCGGGACTGAAATCCGCCAGATCAGCGGTCATAATCGCCGCCGCGCAGGCTGTGCAGCACCGACTCCTGCCAGGCGCGCATCTGCTGTTTCATCGCGCGGACGATTTCCGGGTGCTCGGCGCTGAGGTCGCGGGTTTCGCCCGGGTCGTCGTACAGGTCGAAAAGCTCCACCTTCGACTTGCCGTCCCGGCCGTCGTGCAACACGAGTTTGAACCGGTTATCGGCGATAGCGCGGGGACCGCGGAAGTCGGCCTCGCCGATTTCCGGGTGATGAAGGTTCCGGAAGTTGCGCGTGGGGATACCGCCCATCAGCTTCACGAGCGGCGTTGTGCCCTGTTGCAACTCGGGCTCGATCCACGGCTCGGGGTTCAGGCCTGCAAAACGGCGCGTGTTGAAACTCCAGAAGAAGATCGGTTCCGGCCGCTCGGTCTGCTGGTTTTCGAGCAGCGGCATCAGGTCGATGCCGTCGAGGGGGCGCCCCGGGAGCGGTTGGCCGGCCACGCAGCACAGCGTCGGCAGCAGGTCGCTGGTAACTGCGGGCAGGGTGCTGGCGCAGGGTTCGGGAATGCGGGCCGGCCATTCGACCAGGCCCGGCACGCGCACGCCGCCTTCGTAAATCTGCCCTTTCCGCCCGCGGTGCGGCGAGCGCAGTAGGCCGCTTGGGGGGGTGCCGTTGTCGCCGCAATAGAACAGGAGCGTGTTGTGGCGCAAACCTTCTTCGGCCAGGTGGTCGCGCAGCATCCCGATGGCGCGGTCCATCGCGGTAATCTCTGCGTAGCGTTCCCGCAGTACGTCGCCGAGCGGTCGCTCGACCGGCCGGCCGGTTTCGTTCGAGGTGAGGCGCACGGTGCGGTCGGCATACTTGGCAGGCAGTTCGTCGTAAAGGGCCAAGTCGTCGGGCAGACCGCTATAGGGCTCGTGCGGCGAACCGAACCAAACGATGGCGAAGAACGGCTTGCCTTCCTCTCGCGATCGCCCGATGAATCGCTGTGTCTCGGCGATGATTACTTCCGAACCTTCGCCCTCGAACACTTTCGGCGGGCCGCCGTTGCGCGACAGGGGCGGGTTCATCTCGAAAAAATTATCGTGCGACAGCCACTCGTGGAAGCCCATCGCGCCGGGGCTGGTGGGCGAGGCGGCCTTCACCGGTCCCACGTGCCACTTCCCGAAATGCCCGCAGTAGTACCCGGCTTCGCGAAGAATCTGCGCGATGGTAATTTCTTCGGGTCGCAGCGACCAGCCCGGCGAGAAGGTGCCGTACCGGTTCGGGTGCCGACCGGTGAGGAAGCTGCCGCGCGTGGGCGAGCAGGACGGATGTGCCGCGTAGAAGCGGTCGAGCCGCAGCCCGGTGGCCGCCATTTCGTCGAGCACGGGCGTGTGCAGGTACGGATGGCCGTTGTAGCCGGTTTCCTCCCAGCCGTGGTCGTCGCCCATCATCAGGACGATATTCGGCAGCGCGGGCTCCTCGGCATTCGCATGTGGAAGGCCGGTGGGCAGGATGAAAGCGGCGAGTAGCGTGAGCAAGACAGTACGTTTCATGGATGGTTCCTCCCGGGAAGACCTAATCTTTCAGGGGTCGGCGGCGAGGACAGCTTGGGTCCTCCGCTACTGGGTGCAAAGCCCGGCAAAGTAGCAGGCACGCTCCGTCGTGCCGTCCGCTTTATCAGGCAGAACGCAGCCGTTCGGCTGAATGGCTTGCACCTGGAAACGAAAAAGCCGAAAGCTCTCTCCGCTCGATGCGAGGGGGACAGTCCTTTGGGACCGGTTGCCAGGAAGACAGGATAGCCCATTTCCGGAAGAATGCAAGCGCGCGATGGAGGGCGGAAACGGGACGGGGCGACCCCGTTCCCATGCGCCGGAAGGCCTTTCGCCAAGGACCGGCTCACGGTTGGCGGAAATGGCAGGCTGGAAGCTCAGCCCGCGGCGAGCGGGGTATCGGCGGCGACGAGCTGTTCGAGTGTCGCAAGCAGCGCGCCCCGATCGAACGGCTTGACCATGAAGTCGGACGCTCCCAGACGGAACGCCTCCTTGAGCACGCTGCGCTGCTCGAGGGCGCTGACGACGACGATTCGGGCCTCCGGGTCGAAGGCCCGAATGCCCCGCAACGCATGGAGTCCGTCGTACTGCGGCATAACGAGGTCGAGCGTGACGACCGCCGGCCGGGTTCGCGCATATCCGTCGATCGCCTCCTGCCCATTGGCCGCCTCGGCCACGACCGTCCAGCCGGCCGCGGTGGCCGCATCCCGGATCATGGTGCGAATAATCAGTGCGTCGTCCGTAATCAGCAGTGTCTTTTGCATGGTATCGATTGCCCCAGGCGGGAGTTCACTCGCTACGAGCCTCGAACGAAACCTCGGCATTTCGACGGATTTCCCCAAAGGCCGCCGGATTGCCTCGGAAGTGTTCGGCCCACTAAAGCACTTTTCCTTTGCAGCCGGCGATTTCGACCGTGAGGGTTCCGTCGCTGCAGTCGAACACGACGCGCCGTCCCTTGGTTCCGCCCACGTCTTCGGCCAGGATGGGAATGCGGTGCGTTTTGAGGATGCTGCGTACGGCTTCGGCGTTGGCCAGGCCGATTTGCATGGGGCCTGTCGCCCCGAACATACACGCGCCGCCGGCGATCTTCGCCACGAGGCTGCCCGCCGGCGCCCCCTGCTGCTTGAGCAGTCCGAGCATGTGAGGGATGGCCGTATCGGCGAACTTGGCGGGATGGGCGTCGCGCCCGGTCGAGTCGGGCAGGACCACGTGGCTCATCGCGCCGAGGTGCAGGCGGCGGTGGTACAGGGCCACGCCCAGGCACGAGCCGAGCACCGCGGTGAAGCAGGTCGGTGCCCCGCCGGCCGCGGCCTGACCCATGCCGACGCTGGTAACCTGCGGCGCGGCAACGGCGGTTGATGAGGCCATGTTGGGTTCCTTCATTGTCGAGAGCATCATCGTTCGTTGGTCCGAAAGGACATCTCAGGGCCCGGATTACGACCGTCCGTGCAACGCGCGCTCCATGGCGTCGCGGAGCGCTTCGGTCGGCACAAATATCACCCGCCAGTTCAACTCTTCGCCCGCCCGGTGGAAGCCGGTGCGGCACACCAGCACGTGATCGCTCGTCATGGCCTGGACCAGCAGGGCTTGCTGGAGCACGCTCGCTCCGTAATCCTGGATGAAGTACGGGGCCGAGGGCACCAGGTCCTGGTCGATCAGCCGAGTGATGGCGTTCATGTACGCACAGCCGAGAATGTTGCCCGTTTCCGTCAGGGCCGATTTCTCCAGGTCGCTCCAGTCGGCGTCGTCGTTGACCGGGCGTCCCAGGAGCGAAGCGACCAGTTGCCGGCCGTTCTCCTCGTCGAAGGTGAGGATCATCTCACCACCGACCTCCCCTTCGAGGCTCAGCACGACCATGGTCAGCATGTCGTCGCCCAGACCGAGTTCTTCGGTCGCTTCGGCCAGGGGCAGCTCGCGCACCTCGTCGAGCGAAAGGGTGATCAGGCCGTCGGTCCAGCGGCACATGGCTGCGGAGGCGTCGTGCGTTGCCGATGCGAGCAACTGGTGCAACACGACCAGTTTGGGGTCTTCGGTGCAGCAGGCGTTCGCCATAGATCGTACTCCTCTTTCAAAGCGTTCGTGACTCGGTACTTGCAGTGATGCGCTGCGGATCAGGCGGTGGCCGCCGTCTTGCCGCCGGCGCACATTTCCATGAGTGCCGCCAGATCGAGGATGAGCGACACGCGGCCGTCGCCCAGGATGCTGGCCCCGGCGATTCCGGCGACATTGCGATAGTTTTCCGCCATCGACTTGATGACGACGTCCTCTTCGCCGAGCACGCGATTGACGGCCAGTCCGAATTCCCGGCCCGCCTCCCCGACGATCACCAACGTGGTCTCTTCATTGCCTCCGAGGGAACCGTCGTCGCCTCCTCCGTGGAAGCTCAACAGTTCTTCAAGGCGGATCAGACTTACCACGCGTCCGCGGACGCGGGCGGTCCACTGGCCGTACACGGTCATCACGTCCTGGGGGCGGACGCTGACGATTTCGACCACCGATTCCAGCGGCATGGCGAACACGTCGTTGTCGATTTCGACCATGAGGCTCGGCAGGATGGCCAGCGTGAGCGGCAACTTGATGGTCATCGTCGTCCCCTGGCCCGGCTCGCTCTGAAGCTCCACCGTGCCGTTGAGGTCTTCGATTTTCGACTTGACGATGTCCATTCCCATCCCGCGGCCCGACACCTCCGTTACTTTCTTTGCAGTACTCAGGCCCGGCTCCCAAATGAGTTGGAAAAGCTGGTGCGGGGTCATGCGTTCGGCGTCGGCTTCGGAGAGGAGCCCTTTCTCGATCGCTTTCCGCCGGATGCTTTCCGGGTCGAGCCCCTTGCCGTCGTCGATCACTTCGATGACGATGCTGTTGCCGCGGTGGAAGGCGTTGAGCTTCACCGTGCCTTCGCGGGGCTTGCCGGCCGCTTCGCGCTCCTCGGGCAACTCGATGCCGTGGTCGGCCGAGTTGCGAACCATGTGGATGAGCGGATCGCCCAACTCGTCGATCATTCGCTTGTCCAGTTCGGTCTTTTCGCCGCTGATAACCAGGCGAATTTGCTTGCCGTTGCCGCGTGTAATGTCGCGAATGACCCGCTTGAATCGGGTGAACAGCGGCCCGATGGGCAGCATGCGCGTGTCCATGACGCTTTGCTGAATGCCGTCGGTCACGCGGTCGAGCTGGTGGATCGTTTCCAGCAGATCGTTGGTGGCCAGGCGAATGTCGGCCATGCGGCACAGGTCGCGTTCGACCGCCTCCAACTCGGTCTGCATTCGGCGGGCGTTTGCCCGCAAGTCTTCAAGTTCGGCCTGCACGTCGACCGCATGCCCTTCGTCCGAACCGGCCGCCATCTTCCGCACCGTGCCCAGCGCGTTGCCGAGCAATTGCGACGACTGCTTGCCAATCAGGGCCTTCTTGAGGCTCTCGCCGATTTGTGTGAACCGCGCCTTGCTGATAACGAGTTGCCCGGCCAGATTCATCAGATGGTCGAGCCGCTCGATGTCGACGCGGAGCGTTTCCGCCGGCCTGCTGCCGGCATCGGCCGGCCTGGCCTTGGCCGCGGCGCGCGAGGGCTCGTCGGACGACTCCTGCGCAGTGCGGGCCGTGCTCGCGCCGCGGTTCGGCGCGGCGGCCGGTGCCGGTTGAGTCGCCGCCCCAACCGACGAGGTGGGGGGCGCGACCGCGGGTTGGACCGCAGCTTTCTCCGGGTGCAAGGGTTCAAGGCGCAGCCCCGCGACGCCCGCCACGCGAAGCTGGCGCAAGACGACCTCGGGCGCCGTTTCGGTTACGAGCCCGAACGCAATGCCTTCGAGCGTCTCGAGTTCGTCCAGGTCCTCGCCGGGCGGATCGAAGTAGCAAAGTTCGCCCAGGTTGGCAAGCTTTTCGCGCAGCAGGTGGGCTTTCAGCCCAACCAAAGGCAGATCGCGCTCGAACCGTGCCCGGCCCACGTAGGTGGCGTTCTGGTCGGGCGATACGGCGGCGACCTTGCCTCGTAAGATGTCGTCGAGCACCAACTCGTCGGCGGCCGGTGCGTGGACGGGCGACGTTTCCACGGCCTCGGCGACGGCTTCCGTGGCATTGTTCGCCGGCTCGTCAGGCGTTGAAGCCGGCTCCTGGGCGCTCACCAGCGCCGTCGCCAATCGGTGGAAGTCGTCCGTGTTGGCGTTGCCGTGCTTGAGGCCTTCGACGTAACGCCGCAGCGCATCGGTGCATGCAAGCAAAGCATCGGTGACCGGTCCCGTCAGAGGGCGCTGCGATTCGTGCAGCGTTTGCAGTGCGTCCTCCATCAGGTGGGCCAGCTTCGCGGCCCGGTTCAGGCCGACCGACGCCGCCGAGCCCTTGATGCGGTGTGCCGTGACGAGCAGCCGCTCGACGGCTTTCCGGCCTTCCTGCTCCTCGTCGGCCAAGAGGGTTTCGGTCAGTTGGTCGAGCGACAATTCCGCTTCATCAATGAAGATGGACAGGTACTTCGACGGCGCCTCCGTCTCGTCGTCGAGCCCGGCGAACATGTCGGCTTCAGCGGCGTCGGCCGGTGCCGCCCCGCTCTCGGCCACGGGGTCGGCCGACGCTACAGCAGCTTCGGCCGCGGCCGGTTCGACGGCTGTGTCGTCCGACTCGTCGTCGGGCGCTTCCAGCGCCCTCTCGGCGTCGGCCTGGGAGGTCTGCTGGCGTTCGCAACCGGCCGTTCGCAGCATTTCGGCAATCTGCTCGATCACACCGTCGCACGCGATGGAATCCGCCTCCGGGTCCTTCAAGGCTTCGACCAGCGCGCCCAACCGGTCTACCGCCTGGAAAACGATTTCCACGCAATCGCCGTTGACCGCCAACTCGTCTTTGCGGGCGGCGTCGAACACGTTCTCCACTTTGTGGGTGAGCGTGTTGATGTCCGTCAGTCCGAGCATGGCCGACAGCCCCTTGAGGCTGTGTGCCGAACGGAACATTTCGTTCAACAGGTCCTCATCGCATCGTTGCGGCGCGCCCTCCTCCAGGCCGCGGACCCACTCGTCCAACTGCAGCAGATTCTCATTGAGCCGATCCAGAAGCTGACCGGACTCGTCGAGAAAGTCGCCGAGCAGGCTGTCGAAGAATTCATCGCGAGGTACAGCTTCCGT
>CAYPWB010000184.1:0-5224 GCA_964414315.1 uncultured Planctomycetaceae bacterium
TAGCAGGCACGCTCCGCCGTGCCGTCCGCCAAAGTAGCAGGCACGCTCCGCCGTGTCGTCCGCCAAAGTAGCAGGCACGCTCCGCCGTGCCGTCCGCATTATCAGACAGCATGCAGCCGTCCCACCTAACGGGAGGGGTCGGCGGCGCGCGGTACGCCAGTTGTGACGGCGCGCCATCTCTTTCTTATCCCCCTTATCTTGCCTATCCGATAAGGTCTTCGGAAGCCGGAAATGCCCCCGTGCAGCCCGGCATGACTGGACTCGCGCCCCAAGGGACCCTCCCATGTCGACCACCATGAGCAACCTGCTGCTCGATAAGGAAATTCTTCTGGAAAGCGGCACCAACGAACTCGAATTGCTCGTGTTCAACGTGGCCGATTACACCTTCGGGATCAACGTCGCGAAGGTCCGCGAGGTGCTGCCCACCACCGAAATCACACGACTGCCGAAGGCCCACAGCTCGGTGCGCGGGGTGTTCAAGCTTCGCAACCGGGTCATTCCTTGCGTTTCGCTCGTAGATCACCTTGGAATCACCCCCACGCAGGAGCCCAGCGAGTCGACCATGATCCTTACCGACTTCAACCAGCAGCAGACGGCGTTCCTGGTCGATGCGGTCGAGCGGATTCACCGGCTGAGTTGGGAGAACATCCTGTCCGTGCCCGGGCTGGAGACCCTTTCGCACACACCGGTGACGGCTTTGGCCCGCTGCGACGACCGGCTCATTGTGATGCTCGATTTCGAGATGATCCTCGACGACGTGACGGACCAGTATTTCCGGACCGACACGGTCGAAAACCCGATGGGCCTGCCCCGGGAAAAGCTCCGCATCCTGCTGGCCGAGGACTCGCCGACGGTGCGGGAGGCGGTGACGAATACACTCCGCAACAGCGGGTACACGCGGCTGCATTTCTTCGAAAACGGAGCCGAGGCGTGGAAGTGGATCGAGCAGCGGCTGGCCGATCCCGACTGCGAAGGCGACATCGCCGACCTGGTCATTTCCGACGTCGAGATGCCGCAGGTCGATGGATTCCACCTGACCAAGCGGATCAAGGACCATCAGGCCCTGCGAACCGTACCCGTGCTGCTCTATTCGTCGATCATCACGCCCGACAACTACAAGAAGGGTCAGGCCGTCGGGGCCGACGCCCAGGTGGCCAAGCCGGAGTTGAAACGGATCGTCGCGCTGGCCGACGACCTGATTGCCACGGCGCAGAAGGAGAACCGCGCCGCCGGACTGCGCGACGTAACCGGCATGGTCCAGACGCCGCCCGAGACGGAGGCCGCCCCCCAGGAACCTGCCGCGAAGGCCGCGCCGGCCCCCGAGCCGCAGCCCAACATCACTCCAACCGTTGGGCGCGAGCCGTCTTCCGCCGAGGCCGCGCCCGCCGCGGAGCCGACCCGAACGGTCGCACCACCGACCCCGACGCTGCCTCCGGCCGAAGCGCCGGCTCCGCAAGGGGTTTCGCCGTCGCTTTGGACCACCTTCCGCGACGAGTTGGTCGGGCGGGTCGCCGAGCTGCGGCAGCAGTTGAGCGAGGCGGTTTCGGGCGTGCCGAGCGCCGAGGTGTTGCGCGAGGTCGCCCGCACGCTCCATACCATCAAGTCGGCCGCCATGGTGATTCCCCTCGAACCGGTCACCCGTTGCACCCACCTCGCGGAAGGGTTGCTGGAGCCGGCCAAAACGAACCCCGCCCGATGGCCGCAGGCGGCGTTGGTATGCTATACGGACTGGCTTGCCTCGCTCATTCAGCCGAACGGCACTACCGACGAGGGGCTAGCCGCAGCCACCCAGCTTGAGGCCGAGTTGGCCCAGTTGGCCTGAAAGGCCGTTGACGCCGGTTGCGGACTAAGTAAAATGGTGGGTTTTCCCGAGCCGCGAGCGACTGCCGGGGCGCAGGCGTCCGCGGTCGGCCGTGTGGTCCTCTCGATCGACCGCTGGAGCCCGCCTTGGAAGACGCCATCCAAAAAGCCGACATCCTCATCGAAGCCCTGCGCTGGATCCGCGAGTTTCGCGGAAAGATCACCGTCATCAAGCTGGGCGGCAGCGTCATGGAGGACCGGTGGGCGCTGAATCACCTGTTGCTCGACGTGGTGTTCATGGAAACCGTCCACATGCGTCCCGTGATCGTACACGGGGGCGGTGCGGCCATCAGCCGGGCCATGGCGGAGGCGGGCATCGAGCCCCGGTTCGTGCAGGGACGCCGCTATACCGACGACGCCACGCTGGCTATTGTCGAACGCGTGCTGGCCGGCGAGGTCAACGAGGGTATCGCCCGGAAGATCAACGAACTTGGCGGAAGGGCGCAGGCACTGAACTTCAGGACGGTCAACGTCCTGTTCGGCGAACGCATTGAACTACCGGGCCCCGACGGCAAGCCGCTCGACCTCGGCCACGTCGGCAAGACCACCTCGGTCGACCGCAATACGATCGAGAACATGTGTCAGGCGGGCATTGTGCCGGTCATCCCCTCGATGTGCATCACCCCCGACGGCGAGAAGCTCAACGTCAACGCCGACACCGCCGCGACGTCCGTCGCGCAGGCGCTGCGGGCTGAGAAGCTCATGTACCTTAGCGACGTCAACGGCGTGCGTCGCGACAAGAACGATCCCGAGTCGCTCCTCCATTCGCTCAACGCGGGCAAGGCTCGGGCGATGATCGAGGACGGCACGATCGACACGGGCATGATCCCGAAGGTGCAGGCGTGCCTCGAAACGCTCGAAAAGGGCGTACGGAAGGTTCACATTATCGACGGCCGTCTCCGGCACTCCCTGCTGCTCGAAGTGTACACCAGCAAGGGCGTCGGAACGGAAATCGTCAAGGTCAAGGAAGAGGAAAAGTCGTAAGCCGAAACTCCCCTTCTCCCTTTGGGAGAGGGGGCATGGATTCGAGCCCGAAAACGGGACAGGTCCAATTTGTGCTAACCACCCGGAGGGCCGTTCCGGCAAATTGGACCGGTCCCGTTTTCGCCCAAACGTTCACAAAGTATTGGCTCATCGGAGCCCAGGAGCAGGTAAACGTGGAGCAAGCAACGGCAAGTTCGCAAGAGACGATCGCGCTGTTTCAGCAGTATGTCATCCCCAATTACGGGCGTTTCCCCGTCACGTTGGCACGCGGCGAGGGTTCCTTCGTTTGGGACGTCGAGGGAAACCGTTACCTCGATCTGTTCCCCGGCTGGGGATGCAACCTGCTCGGACATTGCCCTCCCACCGTCGTCGAAGCGGTCCGCGACCAGGTCGGCCGCCTCATCCACGTGCCGAACACGTGGTACACCGAGGCCCAGGGCCGGTGGGCGCAGATGCTTTCCGAGCGGAGTTTCGGGGGGCAGGCGTTCTTTTGCAACTCGGGCACCGAGGCGGTCGAGGCCGCCATCAAGCTCGTCCGGCTCCACACGCCCAAGCAGCGTTACAAGATCATCACCTTCGAAGGCGGGTTCCACGGCCGGACGCTCGGCTCCACCTCGGCCACGGCGCAACCGAAATACCACGAGGGCCTCGGCCCGCTCGTGGCCGGCTTCGTGTACGCCCCCTACGGGAACCTCGACGCCGTCGCCTCGTTGATCGACGACGAGACGGCGGGCATCCTCATCGAGCCGGTCCAGGGGGAGGGCGGCATCCGCATCCCGCCCGACGGCTTCCTCCAGGGACTGCGTAAACTGGCCGACGACCACGACCTGCTGCTGGTGTTCGACGAGGTGCAAACCGGCTGCGGGCGCACCGGCGACTGGTTCGCCTACCAGGGCTTCGGCGTCGTGCCCGACGTAATGACCCTGGCCAAGGCCGTGTGCGGGGGCATCGCCGGGGCGGCCATCCTTACCACGAAGGAGATCGCACCGAGCCTGCGGCCCGGCATGCACGCGGCCACGTACGGCGGAAACCCCATTGCCGCCCGCGCCGGCATCGCCACGCTCGAAACCATCGAACGCGAGAACCTGCTCGCCTCGGCCGCGAAGCTGGGCGAACTGTTCCGCGAGCGGTTCCTCGCCTTGCAGAAGAAGTGCGAGTTGATCCGCGAGGTACGGGTACGCGGCGTGATGATCGGCATCGAGTTGGCCGTCGAGGGCGCGCCGGTGGTCAAGGCGTGCATGGAACGCCGCCTGCTGGTCAACTGCACGCAGGGCACGGTCATCCGGCTGCTGCCGGCCCTCACCCTGACCGAAGAACAGGCCCACGAAGGTTGCGACATCCTGGCCGACGTGATCCAACAGCAACAGGTGTCGGAGTAATCGCCATGAAACACCTCATGACCCTGGCCGACCTGACCGCCACGGAAATCGACCATATTTTCGCCATCACCGAAGACCTGAAGACGAAGTTCGGCAAGGGGCTGCGCGAGCCGCTCCTGCCCGGCCGCGTCATCGCGCTGCTGTTCGAGAAGCCGTCGCTGCGCACCCGGGTGAGCTTCGAGGCGGGCATCGGGCACCTCGGCGGCTCGGCCATGTTCCTGGGGGCCGACACCGGCTTCGGCAAACGCGAAAGCCTGGCCGACTTCGGCCGTGTGCTGAGCCAGTACGTCGACGCCGTCGTCGTCCGCGCCTTCCGGCACGACACCGTGTGCGAGTTGGCCCGGCACGCCGCCTGCTGCGTCATCAACGGCCTGACCGACTTCGCCCATCCCTGCCAGGCCATGGCCGACCTGTACACCATCCGCGAGTTGGTGGGCAAGCTCCAAGGCAGCACGCTGGGCTGGGTGGGCGACGCCAACAACGTGGCGCGAAGCCTCGCCCTCGGCTGCGGCAAGGTCGGCATGAATCTCGTCGTGGCTTCGCCCAAGGCGTACCAGTGGTCAGACGAGGAAGTCGCCTGGATCAAGCAACATGCGCCGGACTTGAACCTGACCGTTACCACCGATCCGGTCGAGGCCGTGGCCGACGCCGTGGCCGTGTACACCGACGTTTGGACCAGCATGGGCCAGGAGAAGGAACGGGAGCAGCGCAAAGTGGCCTTTGCCGACTACCAGGTGAACGCCCGGCTCATGGCCCAAGCGCAGAAGGGCGCCGTGTTCATGCACTGCCTGCCCGCCCATCGCGGCGAGGAGGTAACCGACGAGGTCATCGACGGCCCGCAAAGCGTCGTCGTCCAGCAGGCCGCCAACCGCATGCACGCCCAGAAGGGCATTCTGGCCTGGCTGCTGGGCAAGGCGAACTAAGAGGCTGTCCGGAAACTCTCCTCTCCCTTTGGGAGAGGGGTTGGGGGTGAGGGTTTGTTCAGTTTGGGTAAAATGACG
>CAYPWB010000184.1:5234-12093 GCA_964414315.1 uncultured Planctomycetaceae bacterium
TAACCCTCTCCCGGAGGGAGAGGGGACGTGGATCCGGGCCTTTCCGGACAGCCTCTAGCACGGCCGTCGTTTTCGGGCCCTGCCTGCGGCGTCGAACGTGCCGGCGATAGGATACCAGCGGTTGGCCTATATCCAGGGTAAAGACACCCGACCCCTTTACCCGGCCGGCAGCGCCTGCACGCCGGCAAACGCCTTACAAATGTTGACAGCTTCAAGGAGAGGCGGGGGTGTGTGGGCCGGGTTCTCGGTCATACTCGATTGCTTCACGTGGGCCCCGATCGGGCGGGCGACGAAAGGCAAGCGCCGAGTATACCACAGACCCGCAACGCAAGCAAGCGTGCCAAGCCACATCGCAACACGGTCGGGCGGAGAACTTCTCCTCCGCAGGAAGGCGTGCGTCCGGGAGGTCGCGCCCGCATCCGGCGTCGCTCCGCGGCGCCCTTTGACGCACACTTCATTCCCGAGTACATTGGCGCTGTGGGGATCGGGTTTCCTGCCGCGTAACCTTGCGTGAGGAAGGATCGGATCCGAGCCCCGGATCCTGACGCTTGGTCACTTCGGCGCGTTCTGTTTCGTTGCGTGCAACGTGTACACTGGGGAGGATCGGCAATGCACCGATTATTGATCCCGACCGTCCGCTGCGCGGCACTGGCAGCATGTGTGGTGAGCAGCATCGCCGGCACGCCCGCCCGTGCGGGTTGGCCGCACCGGGTGCCCGACTTTTCCGAGGAATCGACTTGGACGGCGAACCACATCGTCCTTGCCGAGGTTCTCTTCTCGCGGCTGTTCCACGTAATGCGGTATTTTACGCCCGACGAACTCCCCTTCCGAGTCGAACACGACTCGAAGTGGTTGGAGTCGGCGCAACTGTTTCGCGGGAAGGAACGTCCGCTGCCGGACAGCGACGAATTGAACGCGATCTTACTAAAGGGTTACGTATTCCCAGCCCACCGCGAGAATCAGCCGAAACCCGAGATGGGCGACCGTTTGATCGTGGTCATCCCGAAAGACCCGCGGCGCTCGAACCACGGGAACTACCTCTTGCAACCGGGAGTCCGGCCTTTCGAGCCGGACATCGCCGACACCCTTCTGGCGATCTCGAAACTGCGATCGCCGGACGCCGGCCACACGGAACTGGTCAGCGCGGCATTGCAGCCGAAACCGTTGCTGGCCAAGTACGCCATGAAGCGGCTGCTGGCCGCCGAAGGCCCCGTCCGGGACTTGCATTTCCAGCGGGAACTGCGAGCTGTCCGCGACGCAGAAGACACCCGCGGCGACGTAGCACTCGTCGCCAGCAGCCTGTTGAGTCGGTTGTCGGGGCACGAGCCGCTCAATCGGGACGAATATGATTGGCTGAAGACTCGCATGGCGCAGGCGAACACATTGGAAATGTCCTGCGTGCGCACTTTTCTGAGGCGTATCGCTGAGTATTCCGAACATCGTGCAGAAACAATCCAACTGCTGACCGGCCTCGCTCGCGATCCAGCCATTCCGGGCGACGTACTTTTCGAGTGTCTCGATCAGCTTACCACATCTACCATATTCAGGTACGAACAGCCCGATGCGCACTCGGATGATGTTGTGCGCGCGTTTGCAGACCTCCTCGGGCATGAGGATCGCAACGTCCGCATCCGCATGGCACACGGCCTCGAGCGGATCGGATTCTATCTTTTGCGGTCGGCCCCGCCCGGTGCCGAGAAACATGCTCACGTGGACAGAATCACCGCGGCGTTGCAAAATGCCATCGAACGCGAAACCCACCGGATAGCGCTGCTTCTTATGCGCCGATCAATGGGCCGGCTTATCGAGCGCATGCGAGAAGAGGAAGACAGACAAATGTAGCCGGAGCGGGATGGCGGCCGATGAAATCTTCGCGAGAAAAGCTCGCGGGCCGGGCCTGCCCGTCGCGGGGCAAGATAAAGGGGACAGGCGCATACATTGAGTAGTTGGCGAAGCTTGGGGCGTCATGGCGAGGGCGGCCGCGAACACGCAGGGTCGATTCGAGCCCCAGTTGCTTCGCAGTTTGCTCGGTCCAAGATGCACCGCCGTACGGGCTGCCACGACGAACGGATCGGCTGGCGCCTGAAGTTCTGCTTCTGTTTGCGGAGTATTGACGTGCTCCGTCCAGTCGGACGGCTCTCTTCCAACACGCGACGGAAGGCGTCGTAGTCCGTGTCCGCGCGAATAAGCTGCATTCGCCCCACGCCCCTATTCAGGACATGGAACACCATCCCCCCGACGCGACTCCGGCATTTCGAGGCATGACGCAATCTTACCAACCCCCCCCAGACTCGTCAATGTATGCGACTGTCCCTTTAGCACCTCTTTAAGCTCCTTCCCGGGCCGCTTCGGCCGTTTTGGAGTGCGGAGGCTTGACTCCGCTTTCGGTTGCGTGAGCTTTGGCGTCTCGCACGCCGGCCGTTGGAGGCGAGAAGAAAGGCATGGCCAAAGCGGCGTCAAGCCGCCGCACTCCGAAACGTCATGGCCGCCGCCCCCTGCCGCGCGGGTGCCGATTCGACGGCCCACGGTTCGGCGATCCACGGCAACCGGCAGCCATCCAGCCGGCCCCTTTTTCAGCCTTGCAATCCGGCGTCGGATTTGGTAGGCTTAAATACGTGTACATCCGTCTGGGCTATTCGATTGACTCCACCTGCAGCGTCGAAACCCCCCGTTTTGCACCGCCCACGAATTGTTGGCGACGTTTGCCTCATTCGCGGTTGACAATGATCCCCGGCGGCGCACGGCTCGATATTAGGACCGCCCCGGTTGGGGCTCTTGCCTGATCCAATCTGAACCCAGGGTTCCGCGGCGTTCGTTCCTCACGCCGCTTCACCCTGGGCTGATTTAGGACTGTGCCTTTGGCACGGAAAGACGACGCACTGGCCGTCCCGTGAGTGGTACGTTCCATTTCATGCCGATGCGGGCATCATCCGCTCGTCAGTCCCGAAGGGACGTGCCTAAATCAGCCCAGGGTGGAGCCGTTGCGAGGAACGAGCAAGGCGCAACCCTGGGTTGCGGGACAAACGCAAGACGGAAGCCCGAAGGGCTGGCCCTAATGGCGAGCCTGATGCCGTCGAAACAGGCGAGCAGCAGCCAGGATGGCCAAGTCGACGATGTGCAGGGCTATCGATGTCCCCATTACAAGCTGTGCTTTGCGATCGCATTGCCACAGTAGCCAAGATGCAGTCGGCGGTGGAGTCGTTTGAATAGCCCAGACATCCGTATATTATCTTGCCCGGCCGACCCGGATGCTTCCTCAGCTAGATGGCAGGTGGCAGCGGCGAGTACGCGGCCGGGGGGTCAAAGTGGGGGGGCGAACGTGGAAAACGCCAAAATTGACACCCAAAAAATCGAGGCCCGGTCCAGCCGGCTCCCCGAGCCGTTTCGGCCGTTTTGGAGTGCGGAGGCTTGACTCCGCTTTCGTTTGCGTGGGCTTTGGCGTGTCGCACGCGGGCCGTGGGAGGCGAGACGGAAGGAAGACAAAGGGGAAAGTCGGATAGATTGAGCAGTTGGCAAAGCCTGGGGCGTCATGGCGAACCTCTCCGAGGGCGGCCGCGAACACGCAAGGGGCGATTCAGGCCCCAGTTGCTTCGCGGTCTGCTCGGTCCAAGACGCACTACCGTACGGGCTGCCGCGACGAAAGCGTCAGGAATAGAACCCCGGCAGCCCGACGGCGGAGAACGCGTTTTCGACGTGGCGGATTTCGGGACGCCGGCGGCCGTCGGGCCAGACGATGGCGATGACGTCGAACCTCGCGGGGCGGTCGAACAGCCGGTGCCGCTTCAGGTACCCCACTGCAAGACGCGTGAGCCGGCGCTGCTTGTTCAGGTCGACCGATTCCTCGGGCCGGGTGGGCGTGTCGCTTTGGCGGGTGCGCACTTCGACGAAGACGATGGTTTGGCCGTCGAGGGCGACGATGTCCAACTCGCCGCCTTTCCAGCTTTGCCCCCGGCCAAGAATGCGGTAGCCGCGGCGTCGCAAATACCGGGCGGCGGCGTCCTCGCCCCGCCGGCCCAAGGACTTTTCCGGAAACCATCGCCGCCACCACCGGCCGAATTGGTCGCGGACGCTCATGGCAGGGAGTCCTCACTTTCGCCGTGGGACACGTCTTCATGGGATACGCTTCCAGCGTGTCATCTCGAATAGCCACACACACAGTTCGCTGCGCGCTATGGACATGCTGGAAGCGTAGCTTACCGAAGCGTTCCAGGCGACTACTCGATGAACTGCTCCACGTTCTCGCGAGTAATCAACTGGAACGGAATGAACACTTCCTTCTCGTAGGGTTCGCCGTTTAGAATGTGCACGGCCGTTTCCACCGCGGTGCGGCCCTGGCCGGCGGCGTCTTGGAATACGGTGGCGTCGAGCCGCCCGTCGGCCACGGCCTGCAGCGCGTCGGCAATCGCGTCGACGCCCACCACGACGATCCGGTCCTTCATGTTCGCCCGCTCGATGGCCAGCAGCGCCCCCATGGCCATTTCGTCGTTCTGCGCAAAGACGGCCTGGATCTTCTCGCCGTGCGATTGGAGCCAGTTTTCCATGAGCGTCATGGCCTTGGCGCGGTCCCACTCGGCCGTTTGCTCGGCCAGCAGGTTGAGGTTGGGATGGTTCGCGAGGACCTCGCGGGCGCCGGCCTCGCGCCGCAGTTGCGCCGCCTGGCCCATGTAGCCCTGCATCATCACCACGCCGCCGCTGCCGCCGAGCCGCTCGGCAATGTACTCCATGGCGATGCGGCCCGACTCCTCGTCGCGCGAGCCGACGAACGCCGTGGGGGCGGCCTTCGTTTCGGAGTTCACGTTGACGACGGGGATTCCCGCCGCCAGCGCCTTCTCCACCGCGGGCGAACTGGCCTCGACCTCGCAGGGGTTGAGGATGATGGCGTCGACCCGCTGGGCGATGAAGCTCTCGGCCTGCTGAATTTGCCGTTCGGCGCTCCGCTGCGCGTCGTTGACGACCAGCCGCACGCCCAGTTCGTCGGCCCGCTCGCGCATGGCCCGATCGATCATCACGATGAACTCCGACGACAGGTTCAGCAGCGACACGCCGATGACCGGCCGCCCGTCGTCGGCAGCCTCCTGCCGCCCGCAGCCGGCGAGTGAAGTGACCAGAGCGATGATCAATGTTGGTAGCTTCATTTTCATGAATTGTGCCTTTGGTTTCGCGAAAGCCGTCCATTGGGACGGGCGGCAAAGGGACTGAGGTGGCAGGGCGGGCCGCGCGAAGCGAATCCCACCCTACACTTGCTTATTCCGCCGATCCAGCCAGACGGCGCCGACAATGATACACCCTTTGACGATTTGCTGGTAGTACGAGGAGACGTTGAGCAGGTCGAGGCCGTTGTTGATGACTCCCATCAGCAGTGCCCCGAGCAACGTGCCGCCCACGCCGCCCACCCCGCCCGAGAGGCTTGTGCCGCCGATGACCACGGCCGCGATGGCGTCGAGTTCGTACGCGATGCCGGCGTTCGGCTGGCCGGCGGTGATGCGGGCGGCGAGCACCACGCCCGCCAGCCCGGCCATCGCCCCGCACGCCGTGTAGGCGAACAGCTTGACCCGGCCCACCGCGATTCCGGCAGCGCGGGCTGCGCTTTCGTTCCCGCCCACGGCATAAACGTAGCGGCCCAGCCGCGTGTTGGCCAGGAACCACCACGAGCCGACCGCCGCGCCGCCCAGGATGAGCACCGGAATGGGAACGCCGGCCAGGTCGCCGCCCAGCCGGGCGAACTCCGGGCTCATGTTCGATACCGGCCGGCCGTCGCTGACAACCAGGGCCAGCCCGCGGGCGATAGTCATCATGCCCAGCGTGGCAATGAACGGCGCCACCCGGCCCCAGGTCACGACCAACCCGTTCACCACCCCGCACGCCCCGCCGGCCAGAATACCCAGCAGAATGGGCACGAACACGGGGTACTCGCCGGGTCGGGCAAACGTGGCGGCCACGACGCCGGCCAGTGCCACGACCGAACCGAGCGACAGGTCGACCCCGCCCGTCAATAGCACATACGTTACCCCGACGGCCAGGATGCCGTTGATGGAAATCTGCCGCGCCACGTTGATCGCGTTGCCCGTGGTCGCGAAGTTGGGCGTCATGACCGTCAGGGCCGTACAGATGACGACCAGGCCGACCACGATGCCGAAGCGCTGGAGCCACGGCCCGACCGAGGCCAGCGACGGCATCCGACGGCCGGGCGATGTCTCAGGCGGGCATGGCATGCTTCAGCACCTCCTCCTGCGACGTCCGGCTCGGATCCAATTCGGCCGCAACGCGCCCCTCGCGCATGACCAAGAGGCGGTCGCTCAGCGACAGCACCTCCGGCAATTCCGACGAGATGAGGATCACGGCCGTCCCTTCCCGGGCCAGACGGGCGACGATTTCGTACACTTCCCTCTTCGCGCCCACGTCAATACCGCGCGTCGGCTCGTCGAGGATGACAATGGACGGCTCGGCCAGCAGGGTGCGGGCGATGACGACTTTCTGTTGGTTGCCGCCGCTCAATTGGCCGACCGGTTGGCGGTCGGTCGCGGTGCGGATGTTGAACTCGCGGATGCCGGCCGCCGCAATCGCGGCCTCGCGGGCGTGCCGCACCACCGGGCCCGTGCAGCACGCTCGCAACGACGCCAACGTGATATTCTGCCGCACACTCATCGTCGGTACCAGCCCGTACCCCTTGCGGTCCTCGGTAACCATGCCGATGCCGCACCGCATGGCGTCGGCGGGTCGTCGAATACGCACGGGCTCGCCGCGAACGAGGATGGTGCCGCGTTGGGCCGGCTTGAGGCCGAACAGGGCTTCGGCCACTTCGGTCCGGCCCGCGCCCATCAGCCCGGCCAGTCCGAGCACTTCGCCACGGCGCACCTCG
>CAYPWB010000185.1:0-12079 GCA_964414315.1 uncultured Planctomycetaceae bacterium
GCGGCCATCCAGCCGCGCATGGCGCGCAAACCAAAGCCGCCGACCGCCGACGTGCGGAAGCCCGAGCCGCGCATCCACCGGCCCGCCCCCCCCGTGCCCAACGGCCCGGCCACGACCCCGGCGGAAACGCGCCCGGCGAGGCAGCCGGCGAAGGATCGCGATTCGGACGTCTGGTCGAAGCCCACGCCGGCCGCTGCGCCGAAACCGCCGGCCGGCCCCGCCCCCCAGCCCGTCCGGCGACGCGTGGCCGCCGCCGAGGCGCACCGCGGCGTGCGGGCGCGCGTCCGGGAACTGTACAAGCGCGGCGGGCTGGCCGTGTGGCTTTCCGATTGGCTGCGCGATTTGCCGGCGTGGCTCGTGAGCCTCGTGTTCCATCTCGTGCTGATGCTGCTTCTCAGTATGTGGATGGTGGAGCCGATCGAGGAGCAGATCAGCCTGACCCTTTCCACGTCTATCAGCCAGCAAGATCTGGAGGGCCAGCTTGGCGACTTGAACCCGGACGTCGAGCCGCTCGACTTCGAGGATCCCGGAGCGATCGAGGTGGTGCAGGCGCTGGACGACCTCGGGGCGGGCCGGCAGGTGAAGCCGAAGCTCGACCCGGTCGACCTGCCGATGGACCTGCAGGCCGCGGTTTCCTACATTCCCCGCCCCGTCGTGCGCGACGTCGATCCCATGCCGCCGGTCGAGGCGGGCAGCATGTTGAGCGGGCGCGATCCGAAGGCCCGCGCGCACCTCGTTCGCACAGCGGGCGGTACGTCGCAAACCGAGGCCGCCGTCGCTCGCGGCCTGGAATGGATCGCCCGACGTCAGAACAACGACGGAAGCTGGAGCCTCCACGATTTCCACAAGGCGCCCGGCGCCGGCGGCAAGGGGGACGGCATGGGCTCGGAACGCAGCAACATGGCCGGCACCGCCCTGGCCCTGCTGCCGTTCCTCGGCGCCGGCCAAACCCACCTGGACGGCAAGTACACCCAGAACGTGTTCAGCGGGCTGAAATGGATGCTGGAGAACCAGCGGAGCGACGGCGACCTGCGCGGCGCGGGGAACGGGCGGATGTACGCGCACGGGCTGTCCGCCATCGTGTTGGCCGAAGCCTACGCCCTGACCGGCGACGACCAACTTCGCGAACCCGCTCAACTGGCCCTGAACTACATCGTTCACGCGCAGCACCCGGCCGGCGGCTGGCGGTACGAGCCGGGTCAGCCGGGCGACATGAGCGTTTCCGGCTGGCAGCTCATGGCGCTGCAAAGCGGGCGGATGGGCCGGCTTCGCGTACCCCGGCCGACGTTCGAGCTTGCCAGGGGGTTCCTCGATAGCGTGCAGCGCGATTCCACCGGCGGCCGTTATTCCTACATGCCCCGCGGCAACCCCACCCACGTGATGACGGCCCAGGCCCTGCTCAGCCGCCAATACCTCGGCTGGCCGAAAAGCCACCCGGGCCTCCGCGACGGCGCCCGCTGGTTGCTCGAAAACCACCCGCCCTCGAAGAACCACCCCGATGTCTACTACTGGTACTACGCCACGCAGTTGATGCACCACCTCGGCGGCGACCTGTGGCGCCAGTGGAACGCGCGCATGCGCCACGTGCTGGTCGATACGCAGGAGACCACCGGGCACGAGGCGGGTAGTTGGGCTCCGGAAGGTCCCTTCGCCAACCGCGGCGGCCGGCTGTTCATGACCAGCCTGGCCGTTTGCACCCTCGAAGTGTACTACCGGCATCTGCCCCTGTACGCCGAAGACCTCGTCGAACAAACCTTGCGCCTCCTGGACGAAGGCACCGAATTGCTCGACGAAACGCAATAGGCCGGGCGGCACCGCCCGCGAATCATTCTTCAAGCACTTGGCTCTTACTCGTTGAAAAGGAACTGCACCATGAAGAAGAACGTTCGAGTTGCGAGTTGGTTTGCGGCCGCCCTCGCGGTCGGTCTATTGACGTGTTCCGGGCTCCCTGTCGAAGCGAACGGCGCGGAAGAAGTGCTGTTCGAGGATCGCTTCGACGGGAAACTGGCCGACGGCTGGACCTGGCTGCGCGAGAATCCCGACGCGTGGCGGATTCGCGAGGGTGCGTTGGAAATCGCCATCGAGCCGGGCCTTGCCCCCACCGTGAAGAACGCGCTCGTGCGGCCCGCTCCCGACCGCCGCGAAGGCAAGTACGCCTTCGAGGTGACCGTGACCAACACGGTGCAGCCGACCCAGCAGTACGAGCAGGCGGGCATTACCTGGTACACCGACGGCAAGCCGGTCTTCAAACTCGTCAAGGAGCGGATCGACGGCGACCTGTTCATCATTCCCGGCCGGAAGCCGATGGACGCCCAGACGGTGCAACTCCGGCTGGTGGTCGATGGCGAGCGGTGGACCGCGCAGTACCGGCCCAATGCGGAAGGCGAGTTCCTCACGGCGGCCGAGGGCAAGCTACCCCCGCCCGGCGACGACCGGGTGAGCATCCAAGGCTACCACGGCCCGCCCGACGCAAAGCACTGGATCCGCTTCCAGAACTTCCGCATTTTGCGGCTCGACGAGTAACGGAGCGGCCCGTGCCTGAAGAACGCCGCATGACCGTGCCGCCGCATTCCGAGTTTTTCACCGCCGAGCATTTCGCCCGGCGCCGCGAAGCCGTGGAGGCCGATCGAAGCTGGCAAGGCGCCGATGCCCTTGACCCGAAGGTGCCGGTCGGCCACGCGCGCGGCGTGCGAACCAGTGCGTGGCTTACGCGGCAAGCCAAACAGTCCCATGGAAGCCGGTCCGTGCACATCTCCCCTCAAGAGGTTGTCGATGCCCTGGAAGCTGCCGGAGTGAAGCCCTGGGTGCTGATGGGCCTCCACGGCTGCGCCGGATACCTGCCCGAACCCCGCGCCACGCAAGACGTGGACGTGATGGTGCCCTACAGCCGGCGAAGGCGGGCGGTCCGGGCGATTTGCAGGGTATGGCCCGATCTGCTCGTGCGCGAATTGCCCGAAGTGGTGCGGCTCATGGATCCGGACGACCGGTATCCCGACGGCGAGCCCAAACCGGTCGTCGACCTGATGTTCCCGTGGGGCAAGCTTCAGGAGGCGATTTTGCGCGACCACGTGGTGGTCGACCCGGAAACGCGGCACCGCATCCCCAGCCTCGAAGCCGCGCTGGCGTCGAAATATGCCGCGATGCTGTCGAGCCACCGGCCGCGCGACCGCAAGGAACAGGATGCGGTCGACTTCCGCCGCATGGTGCGGGCGAACCACGGCCACATCCGCCGCGAGGTGCTCGACGAACTGGCCTCGGAAGTATGGGAACGAGGCGGCGAGGAAATTCTGCAATTCCTCGACATCGCCCTCAGCGAGGAACCGTTTCCGATTTAGCCCAACATCGCCTTCACCGCGTCAATAAGCGCTGCGGCGTCGGGGTCGAGTGGGATGTTCTGCTGCCGGGCGGCGCGGAGGTCTTTGAGCTGCACGGCGCCGGCGGCGAACTCGTTCTCGCCCGCGATGACGGCGATGCGGTGGCCGCGGCGGTCGGCGTATTTGAGTTGCTGGCCGAGCTTCTTCGGCTCGGGGTACACTTCGACGCCCAGTCCGGCGGCGCGCAACTTGGCGGCCAGGGCCAGGTAGTCGTGCAGGCGGGCCTGGTCGAAGTAGGCGATGAACACCTCGGCGGGCGTGGCCACCGGCTCGATCATGCCCAATTCCTCCATGGCGGCCAGCAGTCGGTCGAGCCCGAGCGACGCGCCGATGCCCGGCAACTCCTGTTTCGTGTACAGTGCCGCCAAATTGTCGTACCGGCCGCCGGAGCACACGCTGCCGATGCCCGGCAGGTCGTCCAGGAACGTTTCGAACACGGTGCCGGTGTAGTAGTCGAGCCCGCGGGCGATGGACACGTCGACGGTCAGTCGCGACTCGGGCACGCCGGCGGCCGCGGCGCCGGCCACCAGTTCGGCCAATCGGGCGGCGCCCTCCTCGCCTGTCGCGCTGCCGGCCACCAGGGGCTCGACCTGCCGCAGCACCTCGCCGGGCGTGCCGCCGAGTTCGGCCAGGCGGAGCACTTCGCGGGCCTGGGTGTCGGTGGCGCCGCACGTTTCGGTCATTTCGGCGGCTACCTTGTCGGGCCCGATCTTCGCCAGCTTGTCGAGCGCGCGGAGCACGCCGGCCGACTTCTCGCCCAGGTCGAGCTTCTCCAGCAGGCCGGTGAGCACCATGCGGTTGTTGACGCGAATGCGGAACCGCTCGAAGCCGAGGGCGCGGAACAGGTCGTGGATGACCAGCGCGGTTTCGACGTCGGCGGCGGTGGCGCGGGTGCCGATGGTGTCGAAGTCGCACTGCATGAACTCGCGGTAGCGGCCGCGTTGGGTGTTCTCGCCGCGCCACACGGCGGCAATGTGGTAGCGCTTCAGCGGCGTGCCGAGCGCGGCGATGTGCTGCGCGGCGAACCGGGCGAGCGGCACGGTCAGGTCGAACCGCAGCCCGACCCAGCGGCCCCCGTGGTCCTGGAATTTGTAAAGCTGCTTGTCGCTCTCCTCGCCCCCCTTGCCCTCGAGAATTTCGAGGTACTCCAGCGCCGGCGTATCGATCGGGCTGAAGCCGTACGAGCGGTACACCCGGCGAGCCGTCTCCACGAGCCGCTCGCGCGGGATCATGGCCTCGGGCAGGTAATCGCGGAATCCTTTGAGCGTGCGGGGTTGGATCATCGGGTCAATTGGGTTTCGGGCTGCGGAACGACTTTGTTGGAGTTCACGCTTCAGCGTGCCAAATCAGCTCCTGCCCGGTTCGCACGCTAAAGCGTGAACTCCAACGGGGCAGGAACATCGGCGGGCGCGGGGGCGGTCAATTGGGTTTCGGGCTGCGGAACGAAGCGCCTTTGCGCGGGCCGAGAACGGCTTCGGCGTATTCCTCAACTTGCTCGGCCGTTTCCCAGTAGTGGTCGTACACCCAGTCGTCCTCGTACTCGCAGTTTTCGGTGGTGTAATCGCGGCAGATTTGCGGGCGCACGTCGTACACGTCGCACAGGTTGTCGTCGCGCAGGTTCTTGCACTTGTTGTGGACGAGCAGGTACCACACGTCGTCCTCGATGAACACGGTTGCCCGGCTGTGCATGAGATACCAGCGGATGTAGTCGAAATCCGCCCATTTCTTGGGCGTTTCGATGGGCAGGGCGAAGTACCGGCAGCATTTGGCCGTACAGTAGGCGCAAAGCACTTCGCCCGGCTTGAGGTCTTCGCGATGCGGTTTTTGCGGCACGGCGCGGCAAGCGACGGCACAAGCTGACATTCCACTTCTCCTTCACGGTTCGGACACGACAGCCGCCCACTATACCAGCCCGGGCGGCGAACGGAAACCCGGGCGGGGATGATCGGAGTGCCAACGGGGAGTCGTCGTCCCGAGTGTGCCACTGGCTCGGCCAGTGCTTTGTGCCACTGGCTCGGCCAGTGCCAAAGGGAGGGTAAACATCGGCCTGTCAAGGAACCGACCGTCCGAGCCTTCGGAGCCGGCCAACACAAAGGGGCTCCAAGTGACTCAGGCACTGGCAAAGCCAGTGGCACACAAGGCGGCCCATCCGGCCGGGGACGATCGCGTTGCCCGGCCCGTCACGTTCTACCACGGTCGAGGCCCACGAGGCGGTTGCCCACGGCAACGGCTTCGACCGGGTCGATGGCGTAGCCGTCGGCGCCGAGGGTGGCGGCCAAATCGGCGTTGTCGAGAAAGGCGCGGCCGCCGACCAGGATCTTTATCGTCCGGCCCCGCTCGCTGCCACGCACGGCCGCGATGGTTTGGCGGAGCATGGCAATTTGCGAGCGCAAGGCCGCGGATAGACCCAGCAGGTCGGCCCGATAGAAATCGACCGCTTGCACGAGGTCGGGAATGGGGATGTCGGCCCCGAGTTGAATCACCCGCCAGCCGGCCATCTCGAAAAACTCGGCCACGGCCTGCACGCCCAGGTCGTGCTGGTTGCCCGCCACCGACGCGGCGAGCACCGTCTTGCCATTGGGAGGCGACTTCGGCATGAATCTGGCAAGCTGGGCCATGACCGAGCGGGTGGTGGTGGTGGCGAAATGCTCCTCGGCCACGTTGATTTCCGCCTCCTGCCACATCCGGCCGGCCTCCTCCTGCGCAGGCAGGAGCACCTTCAGGTAAAGGTCGGCCACCGGCGAGCCGTTCTCGGCGGCGTCGAGGATCAGCCGCGTGGCGCGGGCACGATCGCCTTCCAGCAGGGCCAGCAGGTAGCCGGCGGCCAGGCGTTGGTCGGCCGTATCGGCCGAAAGCGGCGTGTCCGACGGCCCGCGAACCTTCGCCAGCCGGTCGAGGGCGTCGCGGCACGTATCGGCAGCCGCGGTTGCGGCCTCGGCGGGCAGCTCGGCGTCGAGCACCTTGCACAGGGTCTTGAGCGAGGTCTCCAGGCCGCCGTTAGACAATCCGCGCGACCGGAGCAAGGCCCGAAGCCACACGGCGTAATCGGCGAAAAGTCCGGGTCGGGAAGCCGCGAGCGCGGCCGATAGCTCCTCCAGGCATTGGAGATAAACCTGTCGCCACCGATCGAGCGCCGCCGGTCCCAGGCCGGCCGCCAATTCGGGATGCGACTGCAACAACTCGCCGGCAGCATACCCGGCCAGCGCCCGCGACGAGTGGGCAATACATCGGGCCGAAATGGGGCAAACGTCGTTCATGACTTGATCTCGGCTAGGTTGGATCGGGCGAGCCTGAAGGGGCCAGCATGGCCCGCAATCGTTTCAGGCCGCGGCGAGTGTGCGTCTTTACGGTGCCCAGGGGCATGCCGGCGGCCTCGGCAATTTGGCTTTGGCTCAGGCCGTCGAGAAGCCCCAACTCCAATACGCGGCGCTCCTCGGCCCGAAGTTTTCCCATGAACAGCATCGCCTGCTCGGCATCCTCCTCCCGCTCGAACGCTCGCGTGTGCGACGGCCGTTCCGCCACCGGCTCCTCGACGATACTTTGCGTGGCGACGCGGCGCGACTGCTTCCGGTGCCGGTCGATCAACCGCCGACGGGCGATGGTGGAGATGAACGTGGCTTCGGAGGCGATCGACGCGTCGAACCGACCTGCGTTGCGCCACACCTCGATGAATACGTCTTGAACCGCGTCTTCCGCATCGGCATGCTGCCGCAGATGCCGCCGGGCGAGCGACCAGACCAGCCCCCCGTACCGGTCGAGGCATTCGTCGACCGCCGCCGGATCGCCTTCGGCAATGCGTTCGAGTACCGTCGCTTGCACGCTTCCACTTCCGTAATGGTTCACGCAGGCCGTCGCGGGCGATGTGCTCGGCGGCACTCGCAGGGAGACCCATGGTTCCTGCAGCGGGGCGGCCGCAAGATGCACCCATGTGCCCGCCGTGCCGCGAGGGGTGGAATCGACTTCCCATGAGCGGCTTCTCCCCGAGCATGAACCATTATGTCCGAAGTGGACCCACAACAAAAAGGGGGGGCCACAAGTGGCCCCCCCTCAAGCTGTGGCATGAGCAAGCTGTTACGGGAGGAGCACCGCGTCGATGACGTGGATCACTCCGTTCGAGGCTTGAATGTCGGTCGCAACCACATTCGACTTGTTCACCCGAACTTTGCCACCCTTCACCCGGATATGGACCTCAGAGCCCTCAACCGTCTCGGCCGAGGAGAGCTTGACCACGTCGGCGGCCATGACCTTGCCGGGTACGACGTGGTAGGTGAGGATCTTCACGAGCGAGTCCTTGTTTTCCGGCTCGAGCAGGCTGGCCACAGTCCCTTCGGGCAGCTTGGCGAAAGCCTCGTCGGTTGGGGCGAACACGGTGAACGGGCCCTCCCCCTTGAGTGTTTCAATAAGCCCCCCTGCCTCCAGCGCCGCAGCCAGCGTCTTGAAGCTGCCCGCCGCAACGGCCGTGTCGACGATGTCGGCCGGAGCGCTCGTCGCAGTGTGTTTCGCCGTGCCGCAGGATGCGGGGCACCCGTCGGCGGCCTGCAACGCCGGAACACATGCCAATGCCAAAACCGCCGCTGCCAGTACGTAACCTGAACGTCTCATCACAACTCCTCCTTAGAAATGGGTGTTTCGCGGCGTTGGGTTCGCCGCACGTTTTTCCTAACTGAAGGAGTGTTCGCCGTCCGACACCAATCGGTTTCAAGCGGGCGAAAATTTTCAACAATCGCCGGCGGGCGGCGAATAGCAGGGAAGGAGAAGTTGCCATGCACGAACCCGCTCAGTTCTTCGTCGGATGGGGAACCCTGTCACTGATCAATGCGGGCTTGGCCCAGGCCAAGGGGCGAAGCGGCCTGCTGTGGTGGCTGTTGTCGCTGCTCATCGGCCCCATCGCCACGTTCCTGATCGTCATTCTTCCCAAAGTCGGCCCCTACGACCTCGGTCCGGCCTGAACGACGGCGACTCAGCCGAGGCGCCGTGGGGGTGCCGGAATCAAGGGGCAGTCCGACCGCCCGGCGTGCGAATTTGACGAGACCACTCGGGACCGCGCGTCCAGGGCCGGGTCCGGCCCTCGATGCCGAAGCGACGCCGCGCGTCGTCGATCGAACCCTCGAAATCGATCAACCCAAGTTCCAGCGCCATCTGATCGGAAAAGCCCGGTAATAGCACGCGCCAACCCCATCGCACCGGCGCGGCACGCACCTGGTTCAAGTGCCGAAGCAGGTTGGTGCCGCACGCATTGGTCACGGTATGATAGAACTCCGGCGACTCGCGCAGCGTGCGCGCCCGATCGAGCATCGAGCAAAGCAGCCGTCGGGCCTGATCCGGGTTGGTCTTGAGGGGGTACACATAGACGGATTGGCGCTGGATATTCGCCCGCAGCCCGATCAGGTCGGTCTCTTCTCCAATCACGTACATGAGCGGGAAATGCCGAAACATGCCGCGCAGGGGCGAGTAGGCCACGCCCTCTTCCCGGCGTGCCTCCGGCGAAATGGCCAGATGGGCGCCGTCGCGAAAACCGAAGCTCACGAACACGTGCGCCATGGCATGCGAGTTGGGGAACGGCACCATCACGAAATCGACCGACTCCAGTTGCGTCAAATCGTAGGTGCGGCGGGTCCACCCGACGTCGTAGTCGTCCTCGCTCCGATAGACGGCCGAGCGCACGTTGCCGATCACCACGCGGTCGCCTTCGCGCACGATTTCCGGCAGTCGGGCCTGGGCGGCGATCCACGGCCGGTTGTGCGACGGCTGCTGCCGGTTCCAGATCAACAGGATGGCGAGTCCTCCCACGGCCACCCAGCGCGCGGCCTCGCGCGCCGGCAGGCGCAGGAAGGCGGCGAGGGTTGCCCCCGCCCAAAGCAGGGCCGCCGCATGCGCCCAGAAATCGGGGAGCGGACGAAAGAGCCACAGAGCCAGGAAAGTCCACATCCAGCCGGTTGCGAACAGGGCTCCCGCACAGGCCCACCCGGCCACGGCAACCGCGCGGTGCACTCGCGCACCGAGCGTTGCGGCGCGAGCAGAAACGCAGACCGTCCGTTCAGCCAAAACCGATCCTCGCGCAATCAGAAAATGGAGGCGGCGGGAATCGAACCCGCGTCCCGCGACATCTCCAAGTAAGCTTCTACGTGCGTAGCCGATCCTTTGGATTTCGCCCGGCGGGACCCCGACCGGCAGGGTTCCCACCCGACTAGAGGACAACGGGTTTAATCCCGGCAGTAGCCCCCGTGGGCCGGGACGATCCGGAATTGGCGGCCGGCTTTTGGGCCTCTCCGGCGAAGGCCCTCAGCCGGGGCTACGTGGTTACGCAGCCATTGCGAGGTTAGACTCGGCAATTAAATGTGCGGTCAGCTTTTTACGTGGCCAACTGACCAACCACGGCACGCCACTTACCCTTCAACTGCCCGGTCGAATCCAATTCGCCCCCGGCGTTGCCCTCAGGCTAGCGGTCAACAAAGGAATTGTATCCCCTGCGGCCGGGGTTGTCAATCCGTTACCTTGACACGGAATTCGACCACAAGGGGCGAATTCAAGCCTTGCAGGGCATTCCGCAGCCGGGTTTCCTCGGTGCGGCGGATGCCGACGGCACGACGGAGCGTGCCTGCTACTTTGCACGCGGGGCTTCAGCCCGTCGCCAGACGGCGGCCGGCGGCTTGCGCTTTTCGGACGGCCCGGCGCGGCGGGGTGGGGTGTTCCTCGCCGGCCACGAGCCCGACGCGAATGGTCTTAATGACCTTCGCCCCCATGGTCGTGGCAATCATTCGCAGTGCGCGGGGTGCTCCGGTCGCGAGGCCAAGGAGCACGCCGGGCATGGCCGCCGAGGTGATGACCACGGCCCGCTTGCCCGCCGGCTTCGTGCGTACCGACGGGGCCATCTGCCCCCAGGGCCAGTAGGCGAAGCCGACCAGCCGCTCCATAAACCGGCGGGTGACCGCGGTGGTATTGAAGAAGTTCACCGGCGCACCCAGCACCAGCCCGTCGCATTCCGCCCATTCGGCCAGAATGGCGTCCATGTCGTCCGACTGCACACATTCGCCGCGCTCCGGCCCGGGCTGTTGGGTACAGTGCCGGCAGTTGCGGCAGAACTCGATGTGCGCGTCGGTCAGGTAGATCGTCTTGGTCGTCGCCCCTTCGGCCTCGGCGGCGGCCAGGGCCTCGCCAACCAGGGTGTCGATCATCCCCTGCTTCCGGTAGCTTCCGATGATGCCGAGTATTTTCGTCATGGCTTCTGATTGCCCGATGGTGCTTGGGACGCTGTTCCAAGAGTGTACAATGCAGGCAGGCTGCCGTCCATGGACCTTCCCCTGGGCTAAGCTTCCAGCCTGTCAGTGCGAAACGGACAGGCTGGAAGCCTATCCCACGGAGATGACAGGCTGGAAGCCTATGCCACCGACCTGACAAGCTGGAAGCTTGTCCCGCGGGGGGCGTGGAAAATACAACGCAGAAAGGAACGGCCGTCATGTCGCTGGAACGTTTGAAGGAGCGGGTTCGGCCGCGGCTGGAGCGGTTGTACGGCAATCGGGCGGAAGCATGCCTCCAGCGGCTCGTTGACCTGGCCGCGCGGTACGAGCGGGTGCTGCCGCCGCGCAAGAGCACGTGGGACGAGCGCGACGTCGTGCTCATCACCTACGCCGACCAGGTGCGCTGCCCCGGCGACGTTCCGCTCCGCTGCCTTCCGCGGTTTTTGGCCGACGTGGGCCTGGAGCCGCTCCTGAGCACCGTCCATCTGCTGCCGTTCTGCCCCTATTCGTCCGACGACGGCTTCTCGGTGGTCGACTACCGGCAGGTCGACCCGGCCGTGGGCGACTGGCCCGACGTGGCCGCCCTGGGTCGGCGGTATGCATTGATGTTCGATCTGGTGCTCAACCATGTATCGTGCCGCAGCGCGTGGTTCCAGTGGTACGTCGAAGGGCGCAAGCCGTACACTCGATATTTCATCGAGGTCGATCCGGCGGAGGACGTGTCGAGGGTCGTCCGCCCGCGCAGCCTGCCGCTGCTTACGCCGGTGGAAACGTCGCGCGGCGTGCGGCACGTGTGGACCACGTTCAGCGACGACCAGATCGACCTGAACTTCGCTGAGCCCGAGGTGCTCCTCGAAATGCTCGACGTGCTGCTGGTCTACCTGCGCGAGGGTGCGCGCATTGTGCGGCTCGACGCCATCGCGTACCTGGGCAAACGGCTGGGCACGCCGTGCATCCACCTGCCGGAAACGCACGAGGTGGTGAAGCTGATGCGCGACCTGGTCGACGAGCTGACCCCCGGGGCTATTCTGCTTACCGAGACGAACGTGCCGCACGAGGAGAACTGCAGCTACTTCGGCGCCGGCGAGGAGGCCCACATGGTGTACCAGTTCTCGCTGGCCCCGCTGCTGCTCGAATCGCTGCTCACCGGCGACGCGACGCTCTTGGCCCGGTGGCTGGCCGACCTGGCGCCGCCGCCGGCCGGCTGCACGGTGCTGAACTTCACGGCCTCGCACGACGGGGTGGGCGTGCGGCCGCTCGAAGGGCTCATGCCGCCCGACCGATTCGACCGGTTCCTTGCAGCCGTCCGTGCCCGCGGCGGACACGTCAGTACGAAGCGCAACGCCGACGGCACCGACAGCCCGTACGAGTTGAACATCAGCTACTTCTCCGCCCTGGCCGACGTAGGTGGCGAAAACGGGACAGGTCCGATTTGTGCGCAGCACCCGAAGGGCCGTTCCGGCAAAT
>CAYPWB010000186.1:0-12050 GCA_964414315.1 uncultured Planctomycetaceae bacterium
ACCACCATCGCGAAGTGCTCGCCTACCACCGCACCGCCCGCGACTTCTGGCAATCCCTCCTCGACCGCGCCAACGCCGAATAACAGAAAACGGGACAGGTCCGATTTTGGCGGTTTAGGCAATATTGAGACTTATCTATCTTCCCAAAATCGGACCCGTCCCGTTTTTCCGGTGTCCCGTTTTTCCGGCGGTGTGCGGTACCTCTGCCATTACGCCGTTGGCCACGATTGATCGACAGCATGCTCTGACCGATACACACCGGGCGTAACTCCGGTTTGCTGCTTGAAGACCTGGATCAGGTAGGGTGCAGCGCGAAAACCTGAGCGGCTGGCGATGGCGGTCAGCGGCAAGTCGGTTGCTGCAAGTAAACGCTTCGCCCGTTCGATACGCACGCGGGTGATCTCTTCGTTGGGGGAGCGCCCGAGGGCGGCTCGCATACGTCGTTCCAAGGCGCTACGAGAAACCGGTACTTCGGCCAGAATGTCACGCACTGAGATCCCCGCGCAAGCGTGCTCACGAATGTAGCGCAATGCTCGGGCAATGTCCCGATCCTCAATGGCCACGGTGTTCGACGAGCCGCGCTCGATGATTCCGATCGGTTCGATCAGAGTAGGCTCGTCCGGCGGCGCCGCACCAGCCATCAAGCGGTCGAGCAGCGCAGCCGCTTCGTACCCGATTCGCTCGGCGTTAAACCGCACGCTGGACAAGGGGGGATTGGCCATCGCGCACAGCGATTCTTCATTCTCCACACCGACGACGGCCAACTCTTCAGGAACCGCAACCGCAGCTCTGGCGCACGCGTCCACCAGAAAGAAACCCAACTGATCCGTACAGGCCATGACACCGACGGGTTTGGGTAGTTCGGATACCCAGGCAGCCAGCTCTTCCTGGTGTCGCTCCCACTCGGCGGGTTTCTCGGGTCGACCGACGGCATGGTACGTGCTGCACGGATAGCCAAGTCCGGTCACGGTCTCCACGAAATCGGAGCGACGTTCTTCGAAGTACACCTCCGAACTGATTTCGTAAACGCCAAAGCGGCGAAATCCGCGTTCCAGGAGATACTCGGCCACGAGTTTGCCCATGGCCCGATTGTCCACCCCGACCCACGGCGCCCAAGGGTTCAGCCGTGGAGAGCGCAATTCGACCGTCGGCACGCCAGTACGGCGAACCGCTTCGGCCATTGCCCGCGTACCGGTCCGCGTCAAAATGCCGCCTCCCTTCCAACTCTTCAGCCACAAGGGAATCTTCGAATCCAGCGCCCGCAACTCCATGAACACCGACCAGGGTTCATGTTTGGCCAGGTAGCGTCGCACGCCAAGCAGCAAACCGCGTCCGTAGGACCGCGAGGTCTCGATCAAGATCGCCACGTGGGGCAGCGATTTCGTGCGTCGACGATGGAGAGCCATTTTCGTTGCCGCAAAAGTGAAACGGATTTACGGAATAGCGGAATGACAGCCCCGATTCGACTATGCTACAATGATATCTCTCGTTCGTGAATAGCTGCAAGAGTGAAATACAAAAGAATCCGGGAGAGACGCATGAACACCAGTCGTCGTCGCTTTCTATCCGCAGCCGTGGTGGGTTTCGCGGTTCCGCACGTACTCGCTCGCTCCGGCACTGCCCAAACAGGACCGGTATCCAAGAACGAACGCCCGGGAATCGGTGCCATCGGCATGCGGTACCAAGGCTCGGTCATCACCGAGAAGGCGCAGGCCCACGGCGACATTGTGGCCATCGCCGACGTGGATCGACACGTGCGAGAGCAGGCCCGTGCGAGCTTCGGCAGCACGCCGAAGATCTTCGAGGACTACCGCGGTCTGCTCGATCGCAAGGATGTCGACGTGGTAATGATCGGCTCGCCCGACCACTGGCATGCGAAGATGGCCGTCGACGCCTGCCGGGCGGGCAAGGATGTCTATGTCGAGAAGCCGCTGACGTTGACGATCGACGAAGGCAAGACGATCTGCCGCGCGGTCAAGGAGACGGGCCGCGTGCTGCAAGTCGGGTCCTGGCAACGCAGCGACGCCCGTTACCGCCTGGCCGTCGAGATGGTACGTGCCAAACGCCTGGGGAAGTTGCGCAAGGTGACTTGCGCGACCGGGCCGAACCCTTCAGGCGGGCCGTTTCCCGAGCGGCCCGTGCCCGGCCACCTCAACTGGGACCTGTGGCTCGGCCAGGCCCCCAAGGTGCCCTACGTCGAAGAGCGCTGCCATTACACGTTCCGTTGGTGGTACGAATACGCCGGCGGCAAAGTGACCGACTGGGGGGCCCACGACCTCGACATCGCCCAGTGGGGCATCAACGAACTGCCGGTAGCCGTCGACGCCAAGGGCGATCTGCCCAACACACCCAACGGTTACAATGTCGCCACGCACTTCCAGGGCACGGTGTACTATCCCAGCGGTGTGGAACTTGTCGTCGGCGAAGAGGGACGCAACGGTGTGCTCTTCGAGGGCGAAAAGGGACGGCTATTCGTCAACCGCGGCACGATTGCCGGCGTGCCGTTCGACCAACTCAAGGACGATCCGCTGCCCCCCGAAGAGTTCCGACTCTACGACTTCGACAACCGCAAGCGGCCCGAGCGGGTCGGCAAACTCGACGCCATCGTCAACCACATGGGCAACTTTTTCGACTGCATCCGAGCCCGACGCGAGCCGATCTCGGATTGCGTGAGCCAACACCGCAGCGCCGCCACCTGCCACCTGGTTAACATCTCCATGCGGATCGGCCGGCCGCTCAAGTGGGATGCGGAGAAGGAGGAGTTCATCGGCGACACCGAAGCCAACCACTACCTCGCCCGCGAGCAACGCAAAGGCTTCGAAGTCGTGTAGTCCCGATTCCGAGTAGCTCCGGCGGTCCGCGGCGGAACCAAGCGCAGGCCGGTTGGCTGCAACCGCGCAGAATCGTCGAAAGTCACCGCGCCGAGATCGACCGGGCACATGACGACCTGACGCGTTGGCTTGAAAAGATCGTAACACCTGACAAACACACAAGGACCCAAATCATGGAAAAAGTACTCGTCGTCGTTGGCGATGCGACCGAAACGGTCGATACGCTGTATCCTTACTACCGGCTGATCGAGGCCGGTTTCCAACCCGTGGTGGCGGCGCCCGAGAAACGTCGCTACCAGATGGTCATGCACGAAGTGAAGCCCGGCTGGACGATCACCAAGGAGTGGGAAGGCTACTCGATCGAGGCCGACGTGGCATTCAAGGAGGTCAACCCAACCGAGTATGTGGGCATCTTTTTCTCCGGAGGCCGCGCCCCGGAATACATCCGGTATGACGAAGATCTGGTCCGCATCACGCGTCACTTCTTCGACGAAAAGAAGCCCGTCGGCTGCGTCTGCCACGGCGTCGAGATTCCGGCCTACGCCGACTGTGTTAGAGGCCGTCGTATGGCCACCGTTTCCAAGTGCAAGTTCGATTTGGAAGTCTGCGGCGGCACGTTCGTCGACGAACCCTGCGTCATCGACGGGAACCTGGTAAGCGGCCGCACGTACCACGACAACGGTCGCTTCGTCGGTCCATGGATCAAGTTGCTGGAAGAGGCCCGAGACAAAGCCGCATCAAGCGGCTGACACGGATGGGCAAAACCCCGCCACGCGACGTCCTCGGCCAGGGGAGCCCGGACGACGTTCGCCGAAGTGTTGCAGGGATGCTGTCCTCCATGACGGACCACCGCCACTGGATCATCTCGGCCGGCGGATTCACGCCCGGCGGGTTTGGCGCGGAGAAGATCGCAGCCTCTTGCCAGGCTGTCGCCGCCGCTCGTCCCGCCCCAAAGGTCGCGTGGCGCGAAGAGCTTTTCGATGTGAACGACCCGCAACAGGTTCGCACCGACGCGGCGGAAACGGTGACGCGTTTCCAATCGCCCGCCTCGCAGCCTCTGGTGGCGCATCGCACGGTCGGCAAGGGACAGGCGTGGTATGTCGCCGCCGATCTGTTCGGCGTCTACCATCGCCGTTCGCCGTACACGCCGTGGCGCCGCAGCTCCCAGGTTATCTATCTTTCCAAAACCGGACCTGTCCCGTTTTTCGGCTGTCCCGTTTTTCGGCTACGGTGCGATGTCTTCGATCTCCATGAGGCCGTGGGTGACGAGGGCACCGCCTTCGAAGTACGATTCGCTCGTAAAGGTGCGCAGCGCCTGGAGCACGTCGAGCACGGTGTCGACTTGCTCGCGGATGGCAGCGATTTCGCCGCCGGCGGGTTCGTCGGCCGAGGCTTGATCGAAGGCCAGCCCGACCCAGGGCTTTACGGCTTCGATGAACCCGGCCATGTCGAACACGGCGGCCGTCGCGCGCGGCCGGGCGGCGTCGGTCAGCACGCCGCCCGCGGCAAGCGGCTGCTGCCGCAGCAGCCGGAGCGTGTGGTCGTGCGAAAGCGACATCGCGGCCACGCCGTCGCCCAGGCCGGCGTTGGGGACGATTTGCTTGTCCACGCCCCACTCGGCCGGCAGCGCGTAGCTGTACAGCCGAACGCCGGCGGTCGTCTCGATTTGCGGGTCGGGAATGCGGACGTCCTCGGGGATGTCGGCGTCCTCGATCTGCCGCATGCCGTCGAGCATACCCCGGGCAACGGCCAGATACTCGCCCATGGCGCGGCACAGCAGGTCGGCGTCGCTCACGCCCACGACCAAGCCGGGCTCCAGCATGGGCATGGGCTTGTCCGTAGGCGGCAGGGCCTCGAGGAATCGCTCGCTTTCGAGCCGACGGTCGACCACCAGCGCAAGCTGGCCGTCGGCCAGCGCGGGCAGGAGCAACTCGCGCGTGGCGGTGTCGGCCCGATCCAGCAGCGGGCCGGCAACGTCGAGAAACTGCCGGAGTTCCGCACGCTCGTCTTCCGGCATTTTGGGCAAGGCGAGTGTCTCGACATACTCGAACGCCCGCCGCCCCCATTTGGATAGAAACGCATACTGTGCCGAGGAACCTTTTTCGCGGCCGACCACGGCGAGTACCGGACTGCCGCCCAAATGCCCAAGCAGTCCCAGCGGCTTCGAGCCGTCGAGGTCCGTCCGCACGGTCCAGTCGTATTGATACGCTTCGACGCCCCGGTCGGTCAGGAAGCTGATCGCCGCCACGGGCCCCGGTTTGGGGATGAACTGCTTCAGCCCTTCGGCGAACGCCCGGGCATCGCGGCGGAGTTCCTTCTCCTGCGCCGGGTCGAGTTCCGCCAGCGGCAGAAGCTGCTCGACCGCTTCGAGCGCGTCGTCGATCTGTTGCTGCGTATCGGCCGCTGCCTTCGCCATCGCCGGGCTCAGGTAGCTGAGCGATGCGACGCGACGGTCGGCGAACTGCCCCAGCGGCTTCATTTCCGGGCGAGTCAGCAGCGAGGGACCTTCGCCCAGCCGCGCCAGCACGTCGGTCGACGGCCCGACCGACAGCAGCACGTACTCGCCGCGCACGCCCAGGGCCACGACCACTTCGAGCGCCTTGATCGCGTCGATCACCTTCTTCGCGTCGCCCGGCGAGGTCTCGTACCGGTCAAGCTCCTCCAAGGGCAACTCGTCCCAGGGCAATTCTCGCAGCGGCAGGGTGAGGGTCAGGTACTCGGTGCCCGCCACGTCCGTCCGCCCCACCTCGGCCTTCACCTCCGACTGCTGCTCGATCGCTTCGCGCAGGATCGCTTCGAGACGGTCGCGCTGGGCCAGGGCGACTTCGGTGCTCTTGATCTTCATGCCCAGGATCATTTCGGGCACGCGAATCAGGTCGACGTTTTCGGCCAGCACGGCCAGCATGAGCATGGCTTGCAACTCGTTCTCATCGAGCGACTCGGCCGGCCCGCCAAGCTGCAGTACCATGGGTCCGTAACGCGTGGCACTGTTGATTTGCTGCAAGAGCGCGACACCGCCCACCATGCTCTCGCCGCCGTACAGGAACACTTCGTCGGACGCCATTTCGGCGGCCAGATCGATGAGTTTCCGCTGCTCGGGATCGCGCAGGGCCGCATTGATTTGGCCGGGAACGCTCTCTTGGTCGAGGGCCTGGAGGTTGTACAGTCCGATGCCCATTTGCACGAAAGGCATGGTCTTGAGTTTCGCCCAGGCGTTGCTTCCCGCAACGGCGTCGAACTGCTCCCGGCCGCGCATGGCCGACCAGAAGAAGGCGGCGTCGGCCGGCACGAGGTGGGCGGCCGTGTCGAGCTCGTCGAACGGCTCGGCCGCCGCGGCGTGCGGCCCGGTTCCCAGGCCCACAGCCAGAAGCAGCATAACGATCGCCCACCCGATTGTCCTCTTCGCAAACCCATCACGGCATCGCATCGTTCGATCTCCCTGTTCTCAAATGGCCATCCAGAAGGGGGGCTGGAGCTCCCAAGCCCCACGGCTTCCCTAGCATAACGGCCGGTCAGGCAGGTGGGAACCCCCGGGGGCCAGGCAAGGGAAGCCGCCGACTATACTGAATGGGAAACTGAATGGGAAAATCATCCACGAAGGGCACGAAGCTCCACGAAGGCGATTGAAGGGAAAGTCATCCACCAAGGGCACGAAGTTCCACAAAGGGGGTGAGGAGGCTTGGCAAGAGCATGCCGAGGGAAGCTTTCCCCCAATCGCCCTTTCGTCTTGCTGCGTTTCGTGCAATCGGCGCTCGCCAGACGTCTACCGAATAAATCGTTTCCATTCAAGCTTGCCGCGACTGCCGAAATTGATGAGCAAACCGACCCTCAGTCGGGTTGCCTTGAGATAATTGAGTATCTGCGATTCCTCGATTGTCGATAGGCGATCCAATGCCTTCAACTCGGCAATCACGCTGCCGTAACAGACAAAGTCCGGAATGTATCGCTTTGCCAGGATTCTGCCTTTGAACTCGATCTCGAGCGGCTTCTCGGCCTCAAAAGGAACGGCGCGGTCGGTTAGCTCGATTTCCATCGCTTCCTGATACACAGGCTCGAGAAAACCTGGGCCAAGTTCCTTGTGTACCTCGATGGCTGCGCCCACAATCGCAAACACTTCCTCTTTCAGGAGTAGTTCCACCATTGCTCTCTCCCATAGGATTGCTTCGAAAGGGAACGCGATAAATCGCTTTCTTCGTGCTCTTCGTGTCCTTCGTGGATGTTCGTCCCCCAGGCTCCCCCTCACGGCACCGGCCGGCCGCAGAAGGCGCTGAGGACGCGAACGCGATGCACCAGGTAAGCCACCACCGAGCCGAGCACCACAAGCGAGACGATAAACGCCAAATGGCGGTCCATGCTCGCGTCGATGCCCGCGTGCAACTCGGGCCGCCAGAAGTAGAAGTCGGCCATCAGCACGCCGTACGACGCGAGCGACAGCCCCGTCATCAGCCACACGAAACGCACGCGGAACCACAAGCCCGACGCGGCGATGATCAACGGGTAGCCCATCACCAGCGGGCTCATCGCGCCGCTGGCCACCAGCAGGGCGGCCAGCAGGAGCATCGAGTCGAGCGTGCCCCAAACGAATCGGGCGGGTACGGCCACCCAGCCTCGGCTGCCGAGCATGCGCTGGCACACGACCGAACCGGCCGCCCACGCGACGACCAGCAGCAACATCTTCCAGTGGAAATCCCAGGCGACCATGCCGGAGTGGTAGTTGACCATTTCGACCAGCCCGAAGAGCCCCAGCCCGCCCAGCCGCGAGGCCAGCGCCGGCTCGCGGCGCGCCCAGCGTTGCAGCCGGGCGACGGGCCCCGGAGGCCGCGTTTCGAGCGGCTCGCCGCGTGCGAATCGTTCCAGATCGTCGGCCAGGGCCCCGGCGGAAGCGTATCGCGCCTCCGGCGATTTCGCCAGGCAGCGGAGGCAAATCAACTCCAGCCCGCGCGGCACCTGAGCATTCAACTGCCGCGGCAGCGGCGGGTCGCGGCTGAGTACCTGCATGACCGTATCGAGCGGGTTCTCCTCGCGGAACGGCGGCTGCCCGGTGAGCAGTTCATAGAGCACCGCGCCGAGGCTGTACACGTCGGCCGCCGGCCCGAGTTCCGCGTGCCGGCCCGACGCCTGCTCCGGCGCCATGTAGCTGGGCGTGCCGGCAATTACGCCGGTGGCGGTCCGCTCGGAGTCGTCGGACAGCGTCTTGGCCAGCCCGAAGTCGGTCACGTGCGGCCGGCCTTCCGCGTCGATCAAGATATTCGACGGCTTCAAGTCGCGGTGGAGGATGCCGTGCCGGTGCAGGTGGTCGACCGCCCGGGCGACGGCCGTCGTAAGGCCGACGGCGCGGGCGGAGTCCATCGGGCCATCGGCGACGTACCGGGCGAGGCTTTCCCCTTCCACGTATTCCATGGCGAAGAAGTGCTGCCCGCAGATTTCGCCCACCTCGTGCACGTGGACGATTCCCGCATGCTGAAGTTGCGCGGCGGCCCGGGCCTCGTCGTGGAAGCGGCGGACGTGGTCGGGCGCGGCGAGTTGGCCGGCCAGGATCATCTTCACCGCCACGAGCCGGTCGAGCCCCTTCTGCCGTGCCTTGTACACCACGCCCATGCCGCCGCGGCCGATTTCTTCGAGCAGTTCGTACTGGCCGAACTCGGCCGGCAACACCATCAGCCCGGAGGGCGGCGCGGGCGTTCCCGGCGCGTCGGCGGAAAGCCCGGCGGCTTCGTCGGGCGCCATCCCCTCCAGCGCGTCGAGGCACGCGATCGCCGAACCCAGATCGGGCCGTGCCCGAAGCACCGCCTCGCGGTCGGGCCGCTCGCCCGCCTGCAAGCGGGCAAGATACCGGTCGAGCAACTCCACCGCCTGAGGATCGTCGGGAAAATCGGTCATGGTCCCTGCCTGGGCTTGTGGAAGCGAAGCGCCCATTATACCGTGCAGCTTCCCAGTGTTCAGCCGCGGCCGGTCCTCTTCGTAGTAGGCGAGGGGAACCGTCCCTTTCGCGCGGCTCCGCACCCGGCCGATTGGGCGAACCGCCCTTTGGACAGAAAGAGGGTGAAGGGGATGGAGGTGAAGGCGTGGTCGCTTCACCGTGTTCGGCACGCCGATCACACCCCGCCGCTTGCACGCTTTTGGCGTCGGAACTCCGACGGCGACAAGCCGGTCTGATCGCGGAAGAATTTGCTCAGCGCCGCGTTGTCGTGAAAGCCCGAGTGTCGGGCGATGTTTTTAATGGTGAATCGCGTGTCGGCCAGCAGGAGCCGCACCTGGACCAGACGCAGCCGGAGGATCTCTTGCATGGGCGTGCGGCCCAGCCGCTCGCGGAACTGCCGCTCCAGCGTGCGACGCGCGATGGGCAGTTCCTCGACGATCTCTTGGATCGACCGGCCGCTGCACGCTTGGCGCTGGATCAATTCCAGCGCCACCGCCAGGTCATCCGGCTCAACGTCGGCCCCGGTCGTCCGGCGGCGGACGAGTTCCTTCCGCGGCACCAGCACCGGCTTGCAACGGCGCCGGCCCGTGGCAATCTGCCGCAGGAGGACCTCCATCGCCCGGTAGCCGATCTCCTGCCCGGTACTGCGAATGCCCGTGATCGTCGGCCGGCAGTCAAAGGAAAGGGGCGTGTCGTCCGGGCCGACCACGGCGACTTGTTCGGGCACGTCGATCCCTTCTCCTTCGCACACGCGCACGACAAACCGAGCGAGGTAGTCGTTCAGCGTGAACACCCCCACCGGGCCGGCACGGCCGAGTTGCGGGCGCAACAGGTCGCGCAGTTCCGGATCACTGTCGGCGGCATCGAGCGCGTTAAGTTCCACGGGCTGGTACGGTAAATCGATCGTCGCAACCACCGCCCCCGCGCGCTCGGCCTCCGCTCGGAACACCTCAGACCGCATCGACGAGGCCATCGACAAAGTCGATCCGACGAAGACCATCTGCCGGCACCCACAACGGCGTAGTTCCTTCACTGCCAGTCGAGCGAGCGACACCGGGTCGGTGAAGACGGCGGGCAGCCGGGGATCGATCAGGTCGCTGGTCACTGCCACGGCCGGCACGCCGCCGCGGGCGATCCAGTCGAGCCGGTCCTCTTTGTCGCCCACGAAACCAGTCGCGACAATCAGGCCGTCGACCAGGCCTTTCCACGGGGGCCCGGCCGGAGCCCGCGAATCCGGTACCTCCTCGATCGTATCGATCGAGAAGTCGCGCAGCTCCACCTCGGAATGCTCTCGACAGTAGTTCAGCATGCCACCGAGCGGCTGGAGCGCGATCGTGCTGAATGAGTGGCCGACATGGCCGATGATGGTCTTCTTTGGCATGACTGTGGTTCCCGAAGACAGTTTATCGTCCTTCGAGAGAGGGGCGGGGTAAGGGCTTGGCGCCGGGCCGGGGCTTACGCAAAGGCGGCAACAGATGGGCGTGTTCCGGGAAAAGGGTTTCGGGAGACTCACCCAAAACTGTCCGCTTCCCTTGACATCTCTTTGCCTTGAATTTCGCCGCTGCCGACCACCATGATACCATGCCCGGCCGCTCGCCGCCTCCCGACTCACGGCAGCGGGCCGCGGGGGAATTGGGCGTGTCGGGCACGGTTCCTGCCGCATTACCCGGTTGACGAGTCGGGACCGAGCATTTTGTCGCAATGTTACAAAGGTTTCTCATGCCCCGCTAACAATCCGCAATTACAGTTGGGTTTGTTTGCTCGGGGTGGCGTCGCCCCGGGGAGCACCATCACACCGATTCGAGTCGGCTTCACGAACACCATTGAGAGGAGAAGTCATGAGCGGAGTTTGCCGTCTGGAAGAAGGACGTTATATCATGTACCGGTCGTATCGTTTACCACTACGGTCGACATGGAACCCCACCCATGCGCCGGTTTTGGCGCGGGTGCGGTCCCATGTTGCGCGAGTTGCAACCTTGGCGATTTTTTTCGTGCTAACATCCAACGCATTCGGCGCCGATCTCTATTTCGACGCCTCTGGGTCGAACACCTGGGACAACAACAGCACGCAGAACTGGGGCGCTGCCAGCAGCGGCCCATACAATACTGCGAGATGGACCGACGGCAGCGTTGCCGTTTTCGAGGGAACCGGCGCCAACGTGACGGTCGATGGAACGGTCCGGCCCGACAGCATGCACTTCAGCGTCGACGGCTATAACCTCTCGGGCGGAGCGATCGAGATCGGCACGCCCACAATCAGCGTATCCTCGGGAACGACGACGATCAGCAGCGCTCTCAGCGCCGCCGGCGGGACGGTACAAGTCGAGGAAGGCATCGTGAAAATCTCGGGCAATACGACGATGTCGTCGGCGCTAAAGGTCCTATCGGGTGGTACTGCCGTGCTCGGCAAATCGGGGGTGAACCTATTCAGCGGCGACGTGTACCTTCAGCCAATTGGCGCAGCGCCGGCTTCGCCCGAGGCCAGGGTCCGCCTCGGCGCCTCCGACCAGATCGCCGATACCGCGGTCGTGCGCGCTTATTCTTACAACGATGCCAGCAGGCCGATGATCTTTTCCATGGACGGGCACGACGACACGGTTGGGGGCATCCACGGCAACGGCTATAGATACCACTTCCGCGTGCAAAACGAGGGCGCGGCCGATTCCACGCTCACTCTCGACGTGCCCTCGGGAACGACCTACGGCACAGGCAGGAAGGGCGGTGGCGGCAACTATACCTCGCACATGCACTTGCAGGACGGCGGGACGGGCAAGCTGAACCTCGTCAAAAACGGCGGAGGAACCCAGTTTTTCGGCATGCCCGCATCGGGGCGCATGCATACCCATCTGACGTATACCGGCACCACGACCGTCAACGACGGTGTGCTGAGCATCCGTGCGCCCGAGTCGTTCAATAGCAGTTCGACCACGCTCAACGGCGGCACGCTGGAGTTCTACGTGCCGAACTGGAACGGCATCAGGCATGTAAATGCCCCCATCGCCGGGTCGGCTGCGGGAACGCTCGCCATTAGCGGCAACGCCAACGCGCAGGGCAAGATCTCCTTCGGCGGGGGCAACAAGACCTATTACGGCGACACCACGATCGGCGCTGACGCAACGCTCCTGCTCGGCGAGGCCGACTCCTTCAGCCCGAACTCCCGGCACGTTGTCGACTCGGGCGGCACGCTCGATATCAACGGCCACAGCGGCACGATCGGCTCGCTGGCCGGCTCGGGCAACCTGGTGCTGACCGGCGCCTCGGCAGTCCTCTCGGTCGGCGGCGACGATACCACCGACGCC
>CAYPWB010000187.1:0-12038 GCA_964414315.1 uncultured Planctomycetaceae bacterium
GAAAGCATCGACCGCTCCCCGCCGCATAGCGTCGGGTATTCGCACAAGAGCAGGATGGTCGACATCGGAGGCGGCGTTGGTGGAGGCAATTCGTGGGATAAGCCTCCAGTTTGTCAAGTGGGATGAGTTGCCAACTTGTCTGTTCTCCCGACAAGCTGGAAGCTTGTCCCACGTGACAAGCTGGAAGCCTGTCCCACGTGATGGGCCGGAAGACTGTCTCCCGCAATCCGTGCGGGTTACAGCAGGCCGTAAGCAACGAGCGTCTGCCTCAGGCGGTCTTCCTGCTCGGTGGTGAGCGGTGTCATGGGCAGGCGCAGCTCGCCGGTGTCGCGGCCGAGCAGTTTCATGGCGGCCTTGATGGGAATCGGGTTGGTGGCCAGCGAAAGCATGTCGCGGCAGAGTGGGAAGAGCTTGTGGTGCCATCGGCGGGCCTCGGCCAGGTCGCCGGCCTCGAACGCCCGAATCATCGCCACCAAATCGCCCGGCACGATGTTGCCCACCACGGAAATCACCCCCCGCCCGCCGACGGCCATCAGCGGCAGCGTAAGGCTGTCGTCGCCGCTTAGGAGGGTCAGGTCGGTGGCGGCGAGGATTTGCGAGGCCTGGTCGAGCGACCCGGTAGCCTCCTTGACCATGGCGATGTTGGGCAAATCGGCCATGCGGATGATCGTTTCCGGCTCGATATTCTTGCCCGTGCGGCCGGGAATGTTGTACACGCAAATAGGGATGTCGACGGCCTCGGCCAGGGCCCGGTAGTGCTGATACATCCCCTCCTGGGTCGGCTTGTTGTAGTAGGGTGCGACGACCAAGGCGGCGTCGGCCCCGGCGCGGGCGGCGAAGCGGGTCAGTCGGAGCGCTTCGGCCGTGCTGTTGCTGCCGGTGCCCGGCATCACTTTGATGCGGCCCGCCGCGGCCTCGATCACCGCGGCGATGATCCACTCGTGCTCTTCGTGCGACACCGTGGGCGACTCGCCTGTTGTGCCCACCGGGCAGAGGCATGTCGTGCCCGCCTCCACCTGAAGGTCGACCAGCCGGCGGATGGCGTCGTAGTCGACCTCGCCGTTACGGAACGGGGTGATCATGGCCACGGAAAGGCCGGCAAACGATTCACTACGCGTGCTCATGACGAACCGGACGGGGGTGTGCGGGAAGTTTCGAGGAGCCGCGTGGCGGCATATGAACGGGGTGCAGGTACGGGCCAAGGGCGGCCGCGCGAGCGGGCTATTGGCGTTCAGGCTCCAGCGTGCGAGGTCGTGGCGCTGCTCCGCTGGCAGGCTGTGACGGGAACTCCAACTACAGGCCTGTTTCTTTACCCTGGCAAAGGGGCCAGTATAGCCGATGGCCAACCCGCTGCCAAGCAGACCGCCGGCGCGGAAATCCGGCTGTCGATCCCCCCGGAATTGGCGAGATCCTTACGGCCGGGCAACACGTCAGCCAAGGATAATTCATCCACGAAGGACACGAAGAGCACGAAGATAGAGCCCTTTACATGATGCTTCGTGCTCTTCGTGTCCTTCGTGGATGAATTATTTCACTTGGCTGAATCGTGGTACGGCAGGAAGGGCTTGCGTGGTTGCGTTTCGGCCGTTCACGCAACTCCTTTAGGGTGCTTGGCTTAGGTATTTCCTGCAGCTTGGTGTTGACGCAGCCCAGGGGAGCGACTAGAATCGTAGCTGGACGGGCGCGTCCGTCCGTATTTGCCGTCCACCCGGACGGACGGGTCCGTCCGGACCACTGAATGGATTGAAAGAACCCGACCATGGAAAACCAAGCCCAACTCTCCGAACCCTCTCAGAAAGCCGGTTCCATCCTCGAACAGGCCATCCGCACCTTCGCCGAACTCGGCTTCCGCGCTACCGATGTGCAGGTGATTGCCGACCGCGCCGGCGTGGGAAAAGGCACCGTGTATCGCCATTTTGGAACCAAGGAGAACCTCTTCTGGGCCGCCGCGTTCGAGGTGTTCAAGCGAATGCGCGACGCCCTGGGCGAGGCCGAGCGGGCCGCCGCGGGCGCCGTTGCCAAGCTCCGGGCCGCGTGCTTCGCATACGGCCGGTTCTTCGACCGGAACCCCGAGTACCTCGAGGTGTTCGTCCAGGACCGGGCCGAGTTCCGCGGCACCGGCCCCGAAGCCTACAAACACGATCACCAGCAACTGCTCGAACACTTCCACGGCATCGTCGAGCGCGGCATTGCCGCGGGCGAGTTACGCCCAGTCGATCCGCGAAAGACGATGGTCGCCCTTTCCGGCCTGCTCTACGGCGCTACGGTGCAAGGGTGCTACCTGTCGCAGGGCACGGCCATGCAGGAGGTGATCGAGCACGGAGTCGACGTGTTCCTGGCCGGGCTCGATCCTCAGGTTTCGGCCTCTGCCGCTTCCGCTTCATCTGAACCCAACCCGGAGGGCCAAGCATGACTTGCCACCCCCGCAGACTGCGCTACTTCCTTGCCCTTGCCTTGCTGCTGCCCGCGACCGGCTGCGGCCGCACGGCGGCGACGGAATCCTCGACCGAACCGCCGGCGCCCATCCTTGTCGACGTGGCGCCGGTGGAGCGGGCGTCGATCCGCACCGAGTTGGACATGGTGGGTACGCTCATCCCACTTCGGGCGACGACGGTCGTTTCCGACGTGGACGGCCGCATCGCGTCGTTCCCCTCGTCGGAGCGGCGGATCGAATACGAGGAGGCCGGGCAGATGAAGTCGGAGGCCCTCGGGCTCGACCTGGGCCATCCGGTGCGCAAGGGGGATGTGCTGGTGCAAATCGATACGGTCGATTTCGAGCTGGCGCTGCGCACGGCCAAGGCCGAGTACGAACTGGCCCAACGGAACCTCGAACACCTGCGGGCCTGGAAACGCGAAGAGGAAGTCCGGCAACTGGAGGCAAGGCTGGAGGAGGCCCAGGCGGCCGCCGATCGCGCGCAGGCCGACCTCGCCCGCGCCGAGCAGCTCCTCGGCACGCGGACCGTTTCGCAAAGTCAGTTCGACGAAACGGTCGCCGCCGCGCACATGGCCGCCGCCGCGGTGCGGCAGGCCGAGGCCGCGGTGGAGATGGCCCGGGCCGGGCCGACCCCGGAGGAACTGGCCGTGGCCGAGGCTCAGGTGGCTGCGGCCGCCGCGCGCGTGGCTATCCAGCAGGAGAAGCTCGACAAGACGACCGTCCGCGCGCCGTACGACGCGGTCATTGCCGACCGCTACGTCGACGTGGGCGACCGCGTTACCGCCATGCCGCGGGTCGAAATCATGCAGATCATCGACCCGCAGGTCCTCTTCGCCCAGGTGGCTGTTCCCGAGCGATACCAGGAGGTGGTGAAGCTGGGCGACGTTGCCACGGTGACCGCCGAAGGGGTCGTCGCGGCTTTCCCCGCCCGAGTCGACCTGATCAACGCAAAGATCGACCCGGAAACGCGCACCTTCCGCGTTCGGGTGACCATCGACAACCGGGAGGGGGTACTGAGGGCCGGCGGATTCGTTCGCGTGGCGTTGCCGGTCGGCTCGGCCGCCGACGTGCCCGTGGTGCCCGCCGAGGCGGTGGTGTTTACCGAAGGCCGGCCCGCGGTATTCGTGTACGAGGACGGTCGGGTGCGCCGCGTGTCTGTGGAGGTCGGGCTGTCGGACGGCGAGTTCTACGAGATTACCTCGGGCGTGGAGCCCGGGCGGCGGGTGGCCGTCAGCCGCACGTCGCTCTTGACCGACGGCATGGCGGTCACGGCACGGGGACTGTCCCGATTTTCGCGGCCCCACACCGCTGAATCCAACGAGTCGCCCGATACGGCCGAGAAAATGGGACTGTCCCCTTCCCCAACCACGCCTCCTACGCCCGCGCATGAAGGAGACGCGCGATGAAGATTTCGGAAACGTGCATACGCCGCCCGGTGTTCGCCTCGATGATGATTCTGGCCCTGGTCGTTTTCGGGGTCGTGTCGTACCGCACGATCGGCGTCAACCTGTTCCCCGACGTCGACATTCCGGTGATTACCGTCACGGTGCCTTACCCGGGCGCCGACCCCGAGACGGTCGAAACCGAGGTGACCGACAAGGTCGAGGAGGCGGTGAACACCATCAGCGGCATCAAGACGCTTCGGAGCGAGAGCATCGAGGGGCTTGCGCAGGTGTTCGTCGAGTTCGAACTGGAGGTCGACGTCGACGTGGCCAGCCAGGACGTGCGCGACAAGGTCGCGGCCATTCGGCGCGACCTGCCGGCCGACATCGACCCGCCGGTGATCGAGAAGCTCGACATCGACTCGGCGCCCATTTTGTCCATCGTGCTATCGGGCCCCGTGTCGATCCGCGAGCTCTCGGAGTTTGCCGACAATCAACTCAAGCCGCGCGTCGAGAACGTCGAGGGCGTGGGGAACGTGCGGCTGGTGGGCAAGCGCGATCGGGAAATTCGCGTGTGGTTGCGGGCCGACCGGCTGCGCGCGCTGGGGCTGACGGCCGACGACGTGACCGAAGCGCTCGCCGCCGAGAACCTCGAGCCGCCCGGCGGACGCATCGAAACCCGCGACCGCGAGGTGATTGTCAAGACCAAGGGGAAGGTGGAGCGGGTCGAGCAATTCGGCGAGATCATCGTCACCCGGCGGGCCGGCGCGCCCATCCGCGTGCGCGACGTGGCCTGGGTCGAAGACGGCATGGAAGACATGCGAAGCATCGCCCGGCTGGACGGTACCCGGGCCGTGTCGCTGTTGGTGCGCCGGCAGTCGGGCACGAACATGCTGCGGGTGGCCCTCGCGGTGAAGCGCCGGGTGGACGAGGTGAGGAGCGCCCTACCCGAGGGCTACGACCTGAGCATCGCCCAGGACCTGTCGGTGTTCGTCGAGGAGAGCATCGACGAGGCCGAGGGCGAACTGCTGCGCGGCGGCATCCTGGCCGTGCTGGTCATCCTGTTCTTCCTGCGCAGCCTGCGCGGCTCGTTCGTTGCGGCCATGACCATTCCCACCACGATCATCGCCACTTACAGCTTCATGCTGGCCATGGGCTTCTCGGTGAATATGCTCACCATGCTGGCCCTGACGATTTCGGTGGGCATGATCATCGACGACTCGATCGTGGTGCTGGAAAATTCGTACCGGCACATGGAAGAAGGGACGCCGCGCATGAAGGCGGCCATTCAGGGCATTTCCGAAATCGGGTTCGCCGTGGTCGCCACGTCGCTGGCCATCGGCGCCGTGTTCGTGCCGGTGGCGTTCATGGAAGGGATCATCGGGCGGTTCTTCTACGAGTTCGGGCTGACCGTGGCGTTCGCCGTGGCCGTATCGACGTTCATCGCCCTGACGCTTTCGCCCATGTTGTGCTCCCGCGTGCTGAAAGTGCCCACGCGCCACGGCCGCGCCTTCAATTTCATCGAGCACCTGCTGGAGGCGGTCGAGCGCGTGTACAGCCGGGTACTCCGAGGGGCGCTGCGGTACCGCTTCGTGGTCGTCGGGGCCGCCTTGGCCGTGTTCGCCTCCAGCCTGGCCATCACGCCGTTCATCGGCAAGGAGTTCATGCCGGCCCAGGATGAAGGGCAGTTCAACATTCAGGTGGAAACACCCATCGGCACCTCGATCCACGCCACCGGCGAGACCCTCGACGCCATCGAGCAGCGGGTGCGGCAGCTTCCGGGCGTGCGCGATACGTTCACGATCATCGGCGCGGGGGTCGAGGAGCGCGTGAACGTGGCCACCGTGCTCACCCGGCTCGTGCCGAAGCACCAGCGCCGGCATTCGCAGGCCGAAATCATGCAACTCGTGCGCGACACCCTGGCCGACTTGCGGCACCTGCGCATTAGCGTCGAGATTGTCCAGGCCGTGGGCGGGGGCGGGTTCCGCGTGGCCCCGCTCCAGTACAGCATCCAGGGGCCCGACCTCGACACCCTGGCCGAGTATAGCCAAAACGTCATGGACGAAATGGCCAAAGTGCCCGGCATCGTCGATATCAACTCGACCTACGACGCCGGCAAGCCGGAGGCCAACGTCGTGATCGACCGCGAAAAGGCCGCCGATGTGGGCGTCCACGTGAAGGACATCGGCCACGCCGTGCATACGCTCATCGGCGGGCGCCGCGCCACCGTGTTCGAGCAAGACGGCGAAACATACGACGTACGCGTGCGGTTCGCCGAACCCGACCGCGACCGGTCGGGCAAGGTGCTGCGCGTGCCGGTGCGCACCGCAAGCGGCTCGCTCGTCGACCTCGAGAGCCTCGTGCAAATTGACGACGGAACCGGCCCGGTGCAAATCAGCCGCGAGGACCGCAGCCGGCAGGTGCTCGTACTGGGTAACCTGGAAAGCTCCAAGAAGCTCAGCGAGGCCATGGACGATCTGAAGGCCATCGAGGCGCGGCTCGGCCTGCCGCCCGGCGTGCATACCCGGTTCGTGGGCGATGCGCAGATGATGGAGGAGTCGTTCGCCAGCATCAACTTCTCGCTCATGCTGGCGGTGGTGCTCATCTACATGGTGCTCGCCGCGCAGTTCGAAAGCCTCGTGCATCCGTTCACCATCATGCTGTCGTTGCCCCTTTCGGTAGTGGGCGCCCTGGGGCTGCTGGCCATCACCGGACGCACGCTGAACATCTTTTCGATGATCGGCATGATTATGCTCATGGGCCTCGTGACGAAAAACGCCATCCTGCTGATCGACTACACCAACCTGCTGCGCTCGCGCGGCATGGACCGCAACGACGCCGTGCTGCGCGCCGGACCCGTCCGGCTCCGCCCCATCCTCATGACCGCCTTTTCGACCATCGCCGGCATGCTGCCCGTGGCCATCGGGCTGGGCTCCGGGGCCGAAACGCGGGCGCCGATGGGCACGGCCATCGTGGGAGGCATGCTCACCTCGACCGTGCTGACGTTGGTCGTCGTGCCCGTGGTGTACACGCTGATGGACGACCTGGGCCGGTTGACGCGCCGCATGATTTTCGGCCCGCAGCCGGCGCAGCCGGCCGAGGCGGACCCGCCGCGGCAACTTGCCGGCGGCAGCGACGGCAACGGCCGCGGCAACGGCGACCGGGCCGTGGGCGCCGCCGCGGCCGAGCACACCGTTCGCCTCGACGCCGCCGGCGAGCCGACCCACGTGCTGCAAACCCCACCGCACGGACCACGACGAACGCCCGAGCCCCACGCCCCGGCGGTTTCCGCCGTCGACGAGCGAGAATGAGCCGGGCAGTAGAACCGTCCGCAGGGGACTGCTTCGAAGATCAGGCAGGGCGGACGGTACCCGCCGGGAAACCGTTCACGAAGTCCCGAATAGACGAGGGTCGGTTTGAAAATCCGGTATTCCGGCTACAATATCTTCCGTCCCAAGCACTACCCATACCAAGAGGATAGCCCATGAAACTCAGCGAATACTTCGAACAGGCGCGAGGCGTCGGCGTCCTGGCGACCACCGACGCCGCCGGCCAGGTGAATCAGGCAATCTATGCCAAGCCCCACTTTCTGGACAAGGATGATGACGGAACTTGCTCCTTCATCATGGCGAATCGCCTCACCCACGACAATGTGGTTCACAATCCGAGTGCCGCCTATCTCTTCATTGAAGAGGGCGAGGGCTACGCCGGCAAGCGACTTTCGCTGACGGTGCTCGGCGAGGAAACGGACGCTGAAAAGATCAAGGCGTTCCGCCGCCGCAAAACACCTCCCATCAGCGAAGAGGAGAGCAAGTATCTCGTCCACTTCCACATCGAGGGGGTGCGTCCGTTGATCGGGGCGGAGTGAACGGAAAAGGGGTCAGGAGCCTTTTCTGTGAAGCACCCTCTGGGCCGTCCCGGGAAAAGGCTCCTGACCCCTTTTCCGCTCGGCTGCCAGCAGCTCCTCGACGGCCCGGTCGACGGCGTCGGGGTCGACTCCGCTTTGCGGCTCGGGGAACGTGTGGGTCAGTTCGCCCTTCCGGTTGTAAAGGCGCAACTGCGGCAGGGTGCCGGGCAGGTCGAACCTTTCCGGCGATTCGGGGCCTGCCCCGTAACGGCTGATGAAATTGTCGAACGTGGCGTTGTGCTTCTTCAGGAACGCGAGCACAGCCTCTTCCGATTCGGGTTGGTCGAAGCTCACGGAAATGACGCGGAGGCCGTCGTCGGCGAACTGCTCGTGCAGCTCGACGGTGTGGGGAAACAACTGGATGCACGCGATGCACCAGGTTGCCCAGAAGTCGACCAGCACCACCTCGCCCCGGTAGCCGGCAATGACTTCGGCCAGGTCCTGCTCGTCGATCACGCGCACCGACACCTGCCGCTCGCCGGCGGAAGGGTCGGGTTCGGGCGGCTGCTGCTCGCTCGGTTGTTGCGAAACGGGGGCGTCGGTCTCCGGCGGCGGTGCGTCGCGCTCCCCCGTGCAGCCCGGTATTGCCAGCAGGGCCGCCAGCAGCGTCGTTTTCCATGCTGATGCCGTGGTCATGTCGCCCTCCTTTCGCGGCCCGGCCCAAAACATACAGAGGACTCAGTTGCAAAATGCAACCGGTCATAGGCCGGTGGCGCGTGGTGATATTCTAGGCAAGTCGGCTCCAAAGACAGGCTGGAAGCCTATCCCACGTTGCCGGCGGGCTGCTACTCCCACTTGATGCCGCATCCGAACTGGCGGGTGGTGGGCTGCTCGGGCTGCTTTCCTTCGAGGATCGCGTCGACGGCGTTACGGAGGTAATGCTGCTTCACGTGGTCGGGCGACATGTTGTCGTCGACGGCGCCCGTGTAGGCCACGTTGCGATCCTGGTCGAGCGCGAAGACGTGCGGCGTGCACGTTGCCCCGTATGCCTTGGCCACCTCTTGCGTCAGGTCGGCAAGGTACGGGAAGTTGAACGGCTCCTCGCCGTCTCGCCAGTCGCCCAGGTTTTCGCCGGCGGCCCGTTCCTTCATCTTTTCAAGGCTGTCTTCGGGAACCTTCTTCGGACTGTTCGAATTGATGGCGACCACCTGCACGCCTTTCGGCCGATAGTCTTCCTGAAAGGCGATGAGTCGATCCTCGTACGCTTTGGCCACCGGGCAGTGGTTGCAGGTAAACACCACAACGACGGCCTTGGCGTCGGTGTAGTCGGCCAGGCCGTGCTCCTCGCCGTCGACGCCGGGAAGGCCGGCGAAGTTCGGCGCCTTCTGGCCGATCTCCACCGCAGCCATGCAACTGCCGATCGTCAACAGCAGCGAAAGTGAAAACACCGCGACGGCGAACGTCGTACCGCGCATCATGGTAAGGTCCTCCTCAACAGAGTTCTGGTTGGAAGCGAAAACGTGGGCTCTTCCGTTTCCACATGAAAGCCATCCGGCCGAACGGCTGCGTTCTTTCCGGTACAGCGGACGGCACGACGGAGCGTGCCTGCTATTTTGCCGGGCTTTGCACCCGGAAACGGAAGCCCCGAAACATGGAAAACCGACTTGTGAATCCTTCGCGAACGGCCGATCGAAGACAAGTCGCCAGGGGACGGCAGGCACAAGCCGCGTAATGCCCAGTGTACCCGGATAGACCGGCTTGTCAACTTTTCTTGGCCGGTCGCCGGTCGGTAGGTTGGCGAAAACGGGACGGGTGCCTTTCGCCGGAACGGCCCTCCCGACGCGGCGCACAAAAGGTAGCGGCGCCGTTTTCGCTTGGGCTGGAAAATGCGACGAAAATGTGAGATACTGGAAGGACTCTTGCTACTGGTTTTCGATCTATTTTCTTCCTCGGGGAACAGGGGTGTTGCCATGGATAAACGGTCGCGTCGCGCCGGCCTGGAAGACGAATCGCATGAGATTACGGACGGGGCGGAGCCGGCCGGCGATTCCGGCCCCTCGAAAGGCAAACGATTCGATCTGTCGGCCATGCTGAAAAAGAATCCGCAAGCCGCGCGCCTCGGCGCCGGTGTTGGGGTATTGCTGGTGCTCCTGGTGCTGCTGTGGTACTTCATGTTCAGCGGTTCCGAGAAGAAGCGGCCACGGCGGGCCGGTCGGCCGCCGGGTTCCGCGGCCCAACGGACCCCGATCGATTTGGATGACGGCATGGACGACGCGGCTGACCCCGAGGCCGAGCAGGACGACGCCGCGTCGGACCCGGACGAGACCGACCCGGACGCTACGCCCCCGGAGGCGCCGCCCGAAGAGGAGCCGGAGGAGCCCCCGCTGCCGGAGGACGTCGCCCAATGGGAACCGGAGCATTTTGAGCGCGCCCGGCGCGAGGGCCACCCAAGTTTGCTCGACGCGGTTGGACACCTTGGCCGCGACGCGGCCGACCGGGAAGCCGCCGCCGCGGTTCTCGTCTCGCTGCTTCAGCCGCTTCCGCCGGAGGAAACCGAGGAGCCCGAGGAGGCCGAACCGGAGACCGGCCCGCGCGGCGTGCGCCGGCCCGTCCATCACGGCGTGGGCCGCGCGACCGATGCCGGCAAACTGGCCGAGGCGGTTGTCGAGGCGCTGGCCGCCAACGCCACGCCGACCGCGCTTGAGGCAGTCGAACAGGTCATCGCCGGCGAATTGGAAATTGAGGAGGCGGACGAGTCGCGACTGGTCGAAGCCGCGCTGGAGGCCTTGGCGGAGCATCCGGCCGCAGGCAACGAGGAACTCTTGTTTCGGGTGCTGACTGCCTCGGATGATTTCCGGGAGCCGTCGGGCACGGGTGCGGCCGTTTCGCCGACTCGGCCCGGCTCGCGTGCCGGCGGGCAGCCGCTCTCGGCCGAATGGCTTCGCGCACGCACGCTGGCGCTGGTCGAGAACACGGCCTCGGCCAAATTCCGCGCGAGGCTGGCTACGTTCCTCGCGCAGCCGACCACGCCCCTGGCATGGCGGGCCGAGATGGGCAAGTTCCTGCTCGACCCGACCGCGGCCAATTTGGGCGCGCAATTCGTCATGTATCAGAATGCCCGACTGGAAGACGAGGTTCGCGCGGAAATCGAGGCGCATTTCGCCGCCCGCAGCGCCCAGGCCATGGTCGCCGTGCTTGACGTGCCGGAAGAGGCGGTCAGCGGCGCCCGCCGTGGCACGGGGCGCGGCATCGGTGCGGGGCGAGGCATCGGTGCGGGCCGCGGCCGCGGCGCCGTGCCCGCCGAAGAGCAAGACCCGGACTTGCCCTTCCGCCTCGCCCGACAGTTGTGGGGGGAACGGAGCACCGACACCTTCACCCAGCGTCTGGCGGAAATCGACCGGCGCGTTGAACGAGGGCCGCTACTGGCCCTTTGCGCCACCATGCCGGTCGAATCGGTCCGCAGCGCGCTGCTGCAAACCTTGCGCGCCCACCATGCCGACGGCCCCGACGCGCTCGAGAAGGCGGGCATTCCGGGCACGATGGTTCCCGACCCCGGCTTCTTGCTGGTGGTCAAGTCGCTCGATCGAGAAGAGCCGAAAGCGTCGACCCCCGGTCGGACGGGCGGACGCGGGGCGGCGACGACGAGCCGCGGCGGAGACGACGCAGCCCAAGACTGGATGGAGTATTCGGAAACGCTGGTCCTGTCGTGGTGCGAGCGGCTCGACGCGGCCGCCCTGGTCCAGGATGAGAAAGCCCGGCTGGCCGGCAAGAATCCCGCCACCCTCCGGCGCCTGGAAGACCTGCCGGTCGAACTGCACGACGGCGCCGACGTTCGGTCGGCGTTTCACCTCGTCCTTCCGTCCGGTTTGCCGGCGGAGAAACTCACCGGCGCGCAGGTCGGCCCGATGCGGGTGCAGTACGTTCGCATTGAGGAACGGACGTCGATGCGACGCATGTTGGGCTACTACACCCGCATGGCGCGCGTACGCGAAGAACGCCCGATCGATGGCGGAGTTTGGCTCGACAGCTACCGCCCGGCGGAAACCTCCGGCGTCCGCTCTTCGGTCGACGTGATCATCCGCCCGCTCGACCGGAAGGGCGACCTCGACCCCGCCGCCGAGGTACCCATGGTCGTGGAACTGCTGTCCGTCGAGGCGCGGGAGCCGTAGCCGGGTCAGGGAGCGTCTTCCATGCCGTCGATGTAGCGGCGGAGCCGGTCCAATTCGTCGGTTACGTGGCGCAGCTTGAGCATGTTCGCCACCCGTTTGAGCAGTTCGTGCTTGTTGATCGGCTTGCTCAGGAAGTCGTCGCAGCCGGCGGCCACGGCCCGTTCAATGTCGCCCGGCTCGTTCAGTGCGGTGACCATGAGCACCAT
>CAYPWB010000188.1:0-11976 GCA_964414315.1 uncultured Planctomycetaceae bacterium
CGTGCCGAGCAGGACCGAATCGTCGGTTGCGGTCGGGGGGAAGGGGGCGGGCTTGGCGGGCGTTCCGGCCGTGAGGACCGGCTCGGCCCAGTACGATTGGTCCCAGCCGGTGTTGCGGTCCGGTCCCGGGTGCGATTCAAGCTGCAGCCGAACCGGTTGCCCGGCGAAGCGGCTCAGGTCGGCCGTGCCGGCGTCGGTCCAGTCGCTCGCCCGGCTGTGCTTCTCGTAGACGACTTCGCCCCACTGCCCGGCGGGCGCGTCGACCGGCACGGCGCGAACGCGGAAGGTCACGCCGTCGCCCTTGCCCCCGGGCGCGACGGCATGCGCGAACCGCAGGGTGATCGGCCGCGTGCGGGGCAGTTCGAGTGGATATTCGACCGCCGCCGTGCCCGGGTTGCCGTCGCGCCACGGGGGATGGATGGCGACCACCTCGCGGCTGTGACCTCCGAGCGACTCGGAACGGAGTTGCACGTGGGCGAAGGTCGCTTCGTCGCGGCCCTGCCGCCCGACCGGCAGCGTGCGGGTATCGCCGCCGAATACTTCGACCACGCCGCGATGCACCGGAAGACGCCACAAGGCCAATTCGCTGTCGGCCGCCACTTGGAAGGGGCGCCACGCCAATTGCTGCTCGGGCCGGGGTGGATTGGGAAACGCCGTTTCCAGAATGAGAATTGGGTGCGCGGTGTGCGGCTGCCCATCCAACTTGAAGCGGGCCAACGCGTGGATGGGATAGTGGGCGTTGTATGTGCCCTCGCCCGCCGTGACGGTGAACTCGCGCACCGCGCGGCCGCGGGCGGGCACGTCGAACGGCACAAGTTCGGCCGGCTCGGCCGTCCAGCGGTCGACCAACCGCAACTCGACCCACCCCCGCAGCGGCCGGTCGCCCGCGTTCTCAAGCAGCACGCGCACCGGCAGCGGCGTGCCCGCTTCGTTGACGCTCGCCGGACCTTCGATCGTTACGGTCAGCGGCCCGGCTGTATCGACCGGCGGGTCGTATGCCGCGGCGAATGCGGCGGGGAAGACGGCGAGGAACAGGGCGGTTAGGCAGTGGCGGTTCATGGTGTTGGTCCTATCGCTGGCGCAGCCGGCCGTCGGGCGGTTGCCAGGTGGGTTCGTCGGTGATGATTAGCGCATCGTAGCGGACGTTCGGCGCGAGGTTGCTGAGGGTAAGCGTGTGCCGACCGGCGGGCAATTCGACGGCTTCGAGGTCGGCCGCGCCGGGCCACGCCCAGGTCCAAAGGCGGTCGGCCAAGGGGCTCTCCCGGGCGATGAGTTTGTCGGGCACGTGCAAATCGGTCGAGCCCCCGCCCAGCGTGGCGATGCGTCGGCCGTCGAGCGTCGCGCGGACGTACTGGCGCACCTCGTCGCCCCGTCCGCCGGAGCCGCGATGCAGGTAACGCAGCCAGAAGTAATACCTGCCTGCGTGCGGCACGCCGATCTCCCAGCTTGCGCGATTCGCATCGACATCCTCGGGCACGAGATATGCCTCGCCGCGGGTGCCGGCCGCGGTCGACCGCTCAAAGGGCCCGGTGGTTTCCGCGGCGGCGAAGTGCAGTTCCAGCACCGCGGGCGGCACGTCGCGCGGCGGCGTTGCGATGCTCGCCGGGGTGCTTAGGGGGCTTTCGTTTCCCTGCCGGTCGACGGCCGTGACGGCGTAGTGATACTCGTTGCCGGCCTTCAGCCCCCAGTCGATCAGTTCGGGCTCGGTGGGCGAGGCGATCCGCAGTTGCTGGTCGGGCGCGTCGAACGGCTCGCCCGAGGCGTACACGTGATAGTGGGCCAGGCCGGGCGCCGCCGACGGCTGCCAGGCAAGTCGGTTCGCCCGGGGGCGGATATTCTCGACCCGCAGCTCCTCGACCGGCGCGGGCGGCTGGGTATTTTCCGGTCGCGGGCCGGCGGGGACGAAGTGGGCATCGGTGGTCAGGCAAAGCAGGTCGATTTGTACCGCCGCGTCGGAAGCGGCCAGTCCGATGGACGTACGGCCGGCGTCCAGTTCGAGCGGCCCTTCCCCGACCCGCACCCAGGTCCATTGGGGCGAATCGGTCGTCGCGGTCACGGCGTGGTCGGCAACGGTGATGTTCCACTTGGCCCGCGCGGCGGAACGAGCCTGCTGTTGGAGTTCACGCTTTAGCGTGCCGGATTCCGCTCCTGCTGGGTTCGCACGCTGAAGCGTGAACTCCAACAGTCCGGCCGCATCGTCGCCTGCCCGCTTCTGTCGCATCCGTCCCGGGGCACGGAGCCTTGCCCAAACGTGGTATCGCCCCTTAGCGGGAATGTTGATATCAAGCTTCGCCTCGCCGCGGGAGGCTTCCGGGTGGCGGTACAGGTAGTACCAGTCGGAGGCCGCTCGTCGGTCGACCCCCATGGCCAGCCCGGGCAGCGTCTCGGTAGGCAGGTCGCGGATCGCGTCCTCGGGTTCGGCGTAGACGACCAGCGGCACGTCCAAGTCGGCCGGCAGGTCGATGCCCGCCCGGGCCGCCTCCTCCGAGTAGCCGCTCTCCAGGCCCGAGTGCTCCAGCGAACTCACGACATAGTAATACGCCCGGCCCGGGTTGATCGTTGCGTCGCGCCACGTGGTCGCTTCGACGGGCTCGGTCGTGAGCAGCCGATACGGGCCGCCGCTGCGCTCGCTACGATAGACCAGGTATCCGCGCGTTTCGTGGCTGTACTGCGAAGGCTCCCAGGTGAGAACGACCGACCCTTGCTCGGCGCTCCATCGGAGTGTTGCCGGCGGCCGGGGGCGCGCCATCACGGCAATGTAGTTGCGAAACCGCCCGGTCATACTCGATCCGTAGTGGATTTTCGTGGCGTCGGGGCTGAGCATGGAGAAGTCGCCGCCGGCGTAGTAGCCGTTGAGCCGGTGTTTGGTGTCGACAATGGGTTGGAACGTGCCGTCGTGGAAGATTTGGAACTCGATGTTGGCATTTTCCGGCCGCAGGTAGCTGCCGAAGTGCCAGCCGCGCACCCAGCCGACGAAGAATCGTGGATGCTGTCGCCAGTGCAGGTGGTAGTTGCCGCCGTTGCGAGAAAGGCGCAGCGACCGCGACTCGCCGCTGCGGACGTGGAAGATGCGCGTCGTGCCCCCGTCGATGGCAATGTACTCCCAGTCGGGCGAAGTGGATTCGTGTCCATGCGTGGCGTGCGGCGTGTTTCGCCACAAATCGTACAACTCGTCCATGCTCAAGCCGGTGGGCAGCCGCACGCCGTCGGCGAACCAAGGCAGGCCATAGGCGTTCCACTCGTCGCCCTGCGGGTACTTCACCCGGTTGTCGTGAAATGCCCGCAGGTAATTCGTGTTGCCGCACAAGGGCACGGTCACGTACTGCGTTTCGCCCGTCTTCCGGTCGACGAGCATGCCGGTGCGCAACGCGATGAGGTCGCCGTATCGCGGGTGGCCGTAAATGACGTTGAAGTGATTGCCGCCGATGGACTCGCCCCCCGGGCCGATGGGCCGACCGTCGTACAGCGGCAGCACGGGGATCGGGTGATCCTCGTCGGGCTCGAAGGGCACGAAAACACCCCGGTTGGGCAGGTCGACGAAGATGTGCCGCCGGTCGCGCGTCAGCCCGTACACGCGCTTCGTCGAGCCCGGCCAGCGGAGTTGCTCCCACTGGGCCACGACTTCCTGCTCGCCGGTCCGCCAGTTGGTGCGCATGACGCTGTCCGTTGGGCTCGCGGGGCTGTAGAACCACTCGTGGCTCTCGGGCGCCCAGGCCGCCGGCCGCCCGCCGCGGCTGGGCCGCAGGCGCGAGCAGTCGCTGTGCAGGAACCAACCGCTGTGCCGCCGGCCGTCGAGGGGCCGCGCACCCTCGAGGAAAAGGGCCGATCCGTTCGGATTCCAGGCGGGCCATACCGAGGCCGTGCCGCCGTGGTCGACCGTGGGCGAGTCGTCGAGCATCCACACGGGCGTGCCGAACTGCCGGTCGTGGAAGATTAGTCGGTGCGTGGCCAGCTCCTCGCCGCGCTCGAACAGATCGTACGGCTTGTGCCCGTGCCGATCCATGAAGCTCTCGAGGCCCTGGATCGGGTCGGGATCGGGCGCGTCGCCGGGCGGGAGCACCACGGTGGCGTCGGCCGGCGTGTGGGCCAGAGGTTGCAGCACGGCGCGGCCGAAGACGACGTATCCGCCGATGCCCGCCGGCGCCGAAATGCCCACCGCAACGCTGTCGGCTGCTTCCGGCACGACGAACGTATGACGCACGGTTTGCGGGTCCGGCGGCGTGGCGACCGACCGGTCGAGCCGCACCCGCCGGCCATCGACCATCGCGCTCGCCCGCAGCGAAACCTGCGGCAGTGTGCCGACGGCGTCGACGGCGAACTCGTACGGGCCGGGTTCGAGTTGAAGCCGCGGGCTCCAAACCTGTGGCCACCAGCTTGCCGCCCCGTGCTTCGAAAGCCGGACGGCGTTTTCGCGGTCACCGAACGGCGAGGCCACCGTTTCGACCTCGCCCTGGTGGGCATGGTCGACTTCGGCGCTGGTGAGTGTCGCCTGCCACGGGGCCGGCACACCCTCGCCTTGTTCGCCTGCGAATTGGCCGTTCGCAAGCAGATTGGCCGGAGCCCCGGCTTCGGGCGCGTAGGCGGCAAGTCGGTCGACGATCGGCAGGATGGCAAACGCCGTAACGAAGCCCAGCCATGCGGCGACGGCGCGCAATCCACAGACGCGTTCTTTGAAGCGATTTCGCATGGGTGTTTTCCCGCGGTTGGAGCCTAGAGCAATATACCACGATGGGCGGCCCGTTGCGACCGTTTCCTGCCGAACCGGCGCGCTTGACTCGGCGGTTCCGCCCAGCGACACTGGGAGGCCGGGGCAGTACCGCACACCATGTTGAACAAGGAGAACTGTGATGTGGCGATGGTCGATTCCAATCGGGCTAGCGACGCTTGCGGCCGTGATGCTCGTTCCTTGGGGACTGGCGACGGAGGACGGCAGTGGGGGCAAGGACGCGGCTGAAGCGCAGGCAGCCCGACCTACTTTGCCGACGGTGTACGACTTCGGAGCCGTGGGCGACGGCGTGGCCGACGACACGGCCGCCCTTCAGCGGGCGGTCGACTCGGGCCGCGGCGACGTTTTCTTCCCGCGCGGCACCTACCGTGTTACCCGGCCCGTCGAAATCGATCTGAGCGAGGCGGGGCCCGTCGGCCTGGCGGGAACCGGCACGGCGAGAATCGTCATGGCCGGGCGCGGACCGGCGCTGCGCTTTCGCGGTACCCACTTCGGCACCGCCGCGCCGCGCACCGTGCAACCGGGCGTCTGGCAGCGCGAGCGGTCCCCGATGGTCGATGGGCTGGAGATCGTCGGCGAGCATGAGGAGGCGGTCGGCATCGAGGCGTCGGGCACGATGCAGCTTACACTCACCCGGTTGACCATCCGCCGCACGCTGCACGCGGTCCACCTGATCGAGCGGAACCGGAACGTCGTCGTGGCCAACTGCCACTTCTACGAGAACCGGGGCGTGGGCCTGTACCTCGACGACGTCGACCTGCACCAGATCAACGTGGGCAACTGTCACGTCAGTTACAACGGTGGCGGCGGCATTGTCGTGCGCGCCGGCAACGTGCGGAACCTGCATGTTTCCGGCTGCGACCTGGAAAGCAACATGGCCGACGACGGCCCGCCTACCGCCAATATCCTTCTCGACTCGCGCGGCGGCGCCCACGGTACCGCCGAGGTGGCCGTCACCGGCTGCACCATCCAGCACAACCATACCGGGCCGGAATCGGCGAACATCCGCATCATCGGCAGCGACGCGCGCGACCGCCGCTGGGGCCACGTCACGATTGCCGACAACGTGCTCAGCGACGTGCAGGTGAACATCGATCTGCGGCACGCTCGGGGCGTGACCATCGTGGGCAATACGTTCTGGATGGGCTTCCAGTACGACCTGCGCGCCGTCGATTGCTCGAATCTCGTCCTCTCGGCGAACAATTTCGACCGCAACCCGAGCTACGCCTACGGCGTGGCGGCGGAGGCCAAGGGCGGCATTCTGCTGGAAGAATGCCGCGACAGCACCCTTACCGCATTGCATCTGAACGGCGTGCATACGCACCCCGCGGCGATTGCGATCCGCGGCGGCTCGCGATTGAACTTGGCCCAGTGCACCATTCTCGACAGCGAGCAGGCGGGCATGCTGGTCGAGGACCTCGCGAATAGTCGCATTACCGGCTGCATGATTCGCAACGACGCCGAGGAGGCCGGACCCTGGACCGCGCTGGTGATGCGCGGCGGCGAGGGAAACCACGTGAGCGACAACACCCTCGGCCCGGACCGGCGGTGACCGTTTACCGGGGACGGTCCCCTTCGCATGCAACGGCGAAAACAGGACAGGCCGATTCGCCGGAACCGCCCAACTCCATATCCCCTCTGCCGCCGGGAGAGGGTTAGGGTGAGGGAAATCTGCCGGTAGACTTTGCCATTATCTTACCTTGACTGAATGGACCCTCACCGCCAACCCCTTTCCCAAGGGGAGACGGCAGTTTTCGGACAGGCCCTCAGAACCCCAACAGGCCCATCGACCCGAACAGTTGCTTGGCGCGCTCGGCCCAGATGTCGAAGTTGTAGGCAGAGAGTTCCATGTAGAAGAAGAAGACGCCGGTGAGCAGGGCCACCAGGGCGATGCCGAGGAGCACGGTGTACGGGTCGGATTTGCCGATCGCGGCGAGCACACCCTGCACGCGTTCCGCCGGTTTCTTCTTTGGCTCCGCTTCGGCTTCCTCCTCCGGTTTCCCGGTCTCGTCAGCAGCCTTCTCGGCCCCGAACTCGTCGTCGCCTGCGGCGAAGTCGGGCAGGAGATCGTCGCCGGCGGGCGTCTCGGACTGCTCCTCAACCTCGGCCTGCTCCTCGCCCTCGGCGCCCATCGCCTCAAACCCAATGCCCGATTCCATGTCGGCCGGAGCTGCGAAGTCGAGTGTTTCGTCCGGGTCGGCGGGTGGGACGAAGTCGGCGTCATCGTCCAGCGGTGCACCCTCGCCGGCCGCGGCTTCTGCGGCAGCGTCGGTTTCGAGCGGGCGGTCGGGCGACGCGTCGGAGGCGGAACCCGGCTGTTCGTCGAGCGAAGCGTCGTCGAACGCGTCCGAAGCGGGAGCATCGTCGGGGTTTCGGGTTTCGTCGTCGGGCTGCGACACGGCAGGTCCTCCGAAAGAGGGTTCAACACCGGGGGCCGACCGCGACTGCTTCCAGCCGCGACGGCAAGACTACGAACTCCATTATAGTTGCGGAACCAGCCGAATGGGAGCGAAAAACGGACCGTGGCGCGCATTTTTCAGCGCGGCGGGAAGTTGGGGGGGAGCAATGCCCCGCAGGCAAACGGGTGTGCGGGCTGACGCCACATTCAGACGAACCGACGCAGCGGACCAGGGGCCTGTCAGCGCCGTCACAACGGCATGCGCCGCGGCTCGATAGGGAACTTCGGCGGTACCACCGGCGTGGGGTATTTGCCCTCGTGGAGGAAGGTGCGATTCCGGCCGTACCGCTTCGCCTCCATCAAGGTCGCCTCGGCGCGGGCGAGGATGCTTTCGGGCGTGTCGTCGCCGATCGCGTCGGTCACGCCGCAACTGACCGTCACGCGGATCTCGTCGTGTTTGTGGTCGAAACTGGCCCGCTCGACGATCTGCCGCAGTCGCTCAACGGCATTGGTCGCTTCACGCAGGTCGGCATCGGGGAAGAGCATGACGAATCGTTCGCCGCCGGATCGGGCAAGCCGTGTCTTGCTGCGCTGCTCGGCAAGGAGCAGCTTGCCAATGGCCTGCAGGAGCAGGTTTCCCGCCGCATAGCCGAACTGCCGGTTGATTTGACTGAAACCGTCGACATCGATCGCCGCCACTGCCAGCGAATCGATGCCGTCGGCCTCGTCGGACAGCCACTCGACGAGCGTTTGCTCGAGCGCCACCCGGCTGTCGGCGCCGGTCAAGGGGTCCGACCGCCTGGCAGGCGTCAATTCGACCGCGGGCGCCGCGCCGCGTACGGCCGCCGCGCCCGCTTCGTTCAGCGCGTCGCGTACCAGCAGATTGGCGTCCATGAGCCGGGCCGTTTCGTCGATCATCACGCGGCAACCTTGCGACAAATTGTCGTCGTAGGGAAACGCCGCAATCGCCCGCTCGGTCGACTCGATCTGCTCGTCCTGACGACGCATGGTCCCGTGCAGTCGCTCGCCGACTGCCGCGAACTCGGGTACCTCGCCCCAAACATGGCCGAGTTGCTCACGGGCCTGTTCTCGCTGTCCGGCGTACTCTCGGCCGGCTTCCACCAACGATTCGAGGCAGGCGCGGATCGAGTCGCCGTCGGGGTTCTCGGCCTGCATACGCAGTTCGGCATCGGCCTTGTCGAGTTCGCCCTGGTACTGGCTCACCTCGGCCAGGAAGGCCTCGATGGCCTTCTCGCTTGCGGCAAGATCGGAGGGTTTCGAGGACCGCGCCTGGGGGGCGGCGTTGTCGGACGCCGCCGTTGCAGCCTCCTCGGCCGGTGCCGGCGCTGCTTCCGTCTCGGTCGACTTATCGGCGCTCGGGGTCGAAGGATCCGTCCCCTGCGCAGCCGGCGGGTCGGACCCGGCAGGGCCCGACGCATCGTCGCCGAGCGCGGCGCCTGCGGTTTCGGCCTCCGGCGTCTTCGTGCCGGTCGTGCCTTGTTCGGGATGGTCAGGTTGCGGTTGGCTTTCGGCCTCGGGGCCGTCCTGCAGCGCCGCAGCCGGAGCGGTTGCTCCGTCGGTTTGCTCGGTACGTTCCGGCGGACCGAGCACCCTGTCGTTGGGCGCGGAGTTCGACTCGGCTTGCGACTCAGGCCGAATTTCAGGAGTTGCGGCGCCGCTGCGCTCGGCTAGGACGGACGGGTCGGTCGAGGGAAGCGGGTCGGAAGTGCGCGTCTTGTCGGGCACCTCGGGAATGGGGTCGGCGGACGTTTCTGCCGGAGGTTCCGCCGATGCGGCAACTTCGGCTTCCGGGGCGGGGGGGGCCGACGGCGGAGTTATCTCGTCGGCAGGGCTCGGCACATCGTCGCTCGCGGCCGTATCGGCCGGCACTGCTTCGGCCTCGGCGGCAACGGGCGTTGCCGGTTCGGCAGGCTCGCTCGCCTCAGCCGACGGAGCCGTCGCAGACGACTCTTCCGAGGGCGTCGGTGCTTCGGCCTGCACGTCGACTTCCGGTTCGACGGCCGTGGGCTGGGCGACGGGCTCCGGCGCCGGCTCGGAAACGGCCGTTTGGACCGGCTTTTCGGGGAGGGGTAAGTCGTTGTCGAAGTCCCACTCGCCCTCGGCCTCCGTCGCAGCCCGGTAGCGGCGGCCCAGGTGCACCGCGATAGCGAACCCCAGGCACGTGTTCAGGAGTCCCACGACAAAGATGAACCAGACGGCATTCATGGCGTTTCCAACAGGCAGCTTCGCAAAATACGCCCCGCGTGCCCCGTCTCGCACGCGCAGGCAGCTTTCCAACGGCGCACGGCGCGCCGCGCTAGGCAACTCTAGGTTATTGCGCGTGCGCCTGTGCGACGGTTACGATAGCGCGAGGGACAACGATCCTACGGATCGTGCCGGCGTCTACCAGTTCAACTCGACCGCTTCTTCCCAGTGTTCGTAGAGGGTGGCCAGCGCGGCCTTCTGCTCGTCGATCCGGCCCATCAGTTGCCGAACCCGTTCGCCGTCGCGGTGGGTGGCGCCGTCGGCCAGTTCGGCATGGAGGCGTTCGATTTCCGTTTCCCGTTCCAGGATGTCGGCCTCCAGGTCGGCCACCTTCCGGTACGGAAAGCGGCGACGCTTCGCTTTCGGGGCGGCCGCAGCGGAGGCGGGTCGGGCCGAAACCGTTTCCGCAGGCTCGCCGGGCGCCGGCGGGCCCGGCGGGGCCGGCGGTTGCGATGCCGACATCTGCCGGTATGCGTCGTAGTTGCCTTCGACCACGCGAACCCGATCGGGCCCCATTACCAGCAGGTGGTCGGCCACGCGGTTGACGAAGTAGCGGTCGTGGCTGACGAACAGTACGGTGCCGTCGAAATGGAGCAGTGCTTGCTCCAGCGCATCGCGGGCCCAAAGGTCGAGGTGGTTCGTCGGTTCGTCGAGCACCAGCAAATTGGCCTCGGCCAGGCAAAGCCGAGCCAGGGCCACCCGGCACCGCTCGCCGCCGCTGAGGTTCCCGACCGGTTGAAGCTGGGTATCGCCGCTGAGGCCGAACCGGCCCAGCAGGTTGCGCCGGGTTTGGATGTCGATCGACCCGCGCGGCGGGCGCACGGCGTCGACGGCCTGCACGTCGTCGTGCAACGCGTGCAGGTGCTGGTCGAAGTAGCCGACCTTCACGCCGTGGCCGAGGGTGGCGCGTCCCTCGTCGGGCTCGATCAGGCCGACGAGGCATTTCAGGAGCGTCGTCTTGCCGCACCCGTTGGGTCCGAGCAGCCCCCATCGCTCGCCGCGCTGGATGTCGAAGCTCACGTTGCGGAACAGCGGTTCGTCGAACGACTTGCCCAGCCGTTCCGCTCGGACGACCACGTCGCCCGAGCGGGCCGCGGCCGGAAACGCCATGGGCGGCGCTTCGATTTCCCGCGGCAGCGGCACGGGCTCGATTCGCTCGAGCTTCTTGCGGCGGTCTTCCGCCTGGGCGTGCTTCTGGCCGTACGCGTTGCGGCGGATGAAGTCCTCGGTCTTCGCAATTTCCGTCTGCTGCTTCTCGTACGTGCGGCGCTCGACCAGCAACCGCTCCTGCTTCTGCCGCCAGTAGGCCGAGAAGTTTCCGGCGTACGAATCGACCGTGCCGTGTACGAGTTCCAGCACCCGCGTCGCCACGCGGTCCAGAAGCGACCGGTCGTGGCTTACTACGATGACCGCCGCCGAACTTTCCAGCAGGAACTCCTCCAGCCACTGGGTGGCCTCGATGTCGAGGTGGTTCGACGGCTCATCGAGCAGCATGAGGTTGGGCTCGGCCAGCAGGAGCTTCGCGAGCATCAGCCGGTTCTGTTCGCCGCCGCTGAGGCTTTCGACCGGCTGGCCGTAGGCCGCCTCGGCGAAGCCCAGGCCGCCGAGCACCCGCTTGACCTTGTAGTCGAGATTGTACGCGTCGCGACGGTGGAGTTCCTGCTGGAGGTGATCGTAGCGGGCGGCGAGCCGCTCGACGTCGTCCTCGGCGGCGTCGGCCATGGCTTCGGCCACCGAAACGGCCTCCTCGCCCAGCAGTATCAAGTCGGCCAGGGCCGACTTCGCCTCGTCGTACACGCAACCGGCCCCGGCCAGGTGCACCTGCTGCTCGAACGACCCGGCGTGGACGGCCGGATGCAGGGCGGCCGTCCCGCCGTCGGCCTCCTCCTTCCCCGCAATGATTCGCAGCAGGGTCGACTTGCCGCACCCGTTCGGCCCGACCAACGCAATCCGCTCGCCCGGATGGACCTGGAAGGTCACCCCGTCGAGCACCGGCTCCGGGCCGAAGTGCTTGCGAACCTGTTGGACTTCGAGAACGATCATGCGGGAGTGGGAGCGTGCTGCGGGCGGGGCGGGCGGAAAGTTTTGCCTGGGCGAAGGTGACGCGACGTGTTATCCGAATGGCGTTGGTAGCGCGGGGCGAATGATACCCGACATCCCGGGGTGCCCGCAACCGGCGGTCGACTTGCCGGGACTATTCACGAGGAACCGTTCGGACCGCCTCCCGGTGCAGTCGGCGATTTGGGCGATTCCGAGGGCTTGGCAAGACGGGGCGGGCACGCAGCACCCGGAGAAAACGAACACTCGCCGAGTTCTCGGCCGCCCCTGGGGGTTGGCCGAGTGTTCGTCTTCGCGAAATGTCGACGTAAGCCCTTGCTGTGCAAATACTTAAATTATGCTTGCCATTGGGGGGGAGAGAGGGCTGTGCGCGACCAAATTGCACGCAAACCCTTGCACAGCAATGGGTTAGAGAAGTCGAACACTGCCGTTCGCGCGGTGTTCGACTTGCCGCGCGCGCAGCGCCCCCTGGATGCGACTTAAGGCGTTGGGAGACAAGAACTTAGAAGCGAAAACGCCCTCCGAGCGG
>CAYPWB010000189.1:0-3212 GCA_964414315.1 uncultured Planctomycetaceae bacterium
TGATCGACACGCGCGTCACGCCGGCCGGGAAGGATCGCATCGAGCAGGCGGTGCCCGGCATCGCCGTCGACCTGTGAGGTCGCACGCCGGCGGCTCGGGGGTAGCAACTGGGGTAGCGCAATTTGGTTTGATAGGCTGGAAGCCCATCCCTCGCAATTTGACAAGCTGGAAGCTTATCCCACGTGGTTTGACAAGCTGTGAGCTTATCCCACGTGGTTTGATAAGCTGGAAGCTCATGCCACGCGATTCGACAGGCCGGAAGCCTGGTCCCACGGAGTCTGACGGGCTGTGTTTTGCACGGCTTTTGTACCTCGATTTGGAAAGAAGGAGGATTCAGGAATGCCCATCGGTTTTGGAATTGTCGGATGCGGGATGATCTCGCATTTTCACGCTCGCGCGATTAACGATTGCCGGGGCGCGAAGTTGGTGGCCGGGTTCGACACCGTGAAGGCGGCGGCCGACAAGCTTTCGGACGCCTTCGGATGCACGGCCTACGACAACCTCGACGAAATGCTGGCCGACCCCCGCGTCGACGTGGTGACCATCGCGACGCCCAGCGGCGCCCACATGGAACCGGCCGTGGCGGCGGCCAAGGCCGGCAAGCACGTCATTGTGGAGAAGCCCCTCGAAGTGACCCTCCGCCGTTGCGACGCCATCATCGACGCCTGCGAAAAGGCGGGCGTGGTCCTCTCGACCATCTTCCCGTCGCGGTTTCACCGAACATGCCAGGAGTTGAAACGCGCGATCGATCAGGGCCGGTTTGGCAAGCTGGTCGTGGGCGATGCGTTCGTCAAGTGGTACCGGAATCAACAGTATTACGACAGCGGCGCCTGGCGCGGCACATGGAAGCTCGACGGCGGCGGGGCCCTGATGAACCAGGCGATCCACAGCGTCGACCTGATCTACTGGCTCATGGGGCCGGTTCGCGAGATTCGCGCCCGCTTCGGGCTGCTCGCGCACGAACGCATCGAGGTCGAGGACACCGTCATGGCCACCCTCGAGTACGAGAACGGGGCGATGGGCATCCTCGAAGCCAGCACGGCTATCTATCCCGGGTTCCTCAAGAAGATCGAAGTGCACGGCGACGCCGGATCGGCCGTTATGGAAGAGGAGGACTTCAAGGTCTGGGAGTTCGCCAAGAAACGGAAGGCCGACGAGAAGATCCACGCGGCCATGCAGGGCAAGCACAGCGGCGGCGGCGGCGCGGCCGACCCGGCCGCCATCGGGCACCACGGCCACGCCCGTCAGTTCGCCGACGTCCTCAACGCCATTCGCAAGGGCCGCGCCCCGCTGATCGACGGCCCGGAAGGCCGTCGCTCGGTCGAGATCATCCTCGGCGTTTACAAGGCGGCTGAAACCGGCCGCGCCGTCGAACTGCCGCTCAAAAGCGATCCCGTCCTGAAGAGCCGCAAGTCGAGCGTGGCAGACGCAATGGGATAATTGCCGCGGAGGATGGTCCCCCCAGCGACTCGGCGACCGCACGGATGTCGCCGGCGCCCATGGTCAGCAGCACGTCGCCCGGCACGAGCCGCGACTTCAGAAGCGAGGCGATTTCCTCCAGGCTTCCCGTGCCCGCCACCGAGGTGCCCAGTCGCTGAACTTCGCAAGCAAGCCGGGCGGCGTCGGCCTCGCCGGGAGTAGGTGGTCCTTCGCGGGCGCGGAACACCTCGGCCACCGCAACCACGTCGGCCCCTTGAAGGCCGGCGGCCGTCTCGCTCAGCAGGCGGGTCAGTCGCAACGCCTGATGCGGCTGGAACGCGCACCAGAGCCGCCGTCCGGGGTGCATCTGCCGCGCCGCCTCCAGGGCGGCGACGGTTTCGGTGGGATGGTGCGCATAGTCGTCGAGGAGAGTCACGCCGCGATGCGTTCCCAGGCATTCCATGCGGCGATGCAACCCCGGAAAGCTCGACAGCGCCTCGCCGACACATTTTGCGCCGATTCCATGCGCCCGCGCCAGTGCGGCCGCCGCCAGGGCGTTCAGCACGTTGTGGACGCCGGGCACTTGCAGGCGCACCCGGCACAGCGGCCGACCGTGATGGAGCACTTCGAACTCGTGGCATCCCCGGTGGTGGATCAGCCCGCCCACCGACCAGTCGGCGGGGCCGGTCAACGAGAATCGCTCGACGCGGCACGAAGCCGCAGCCGCAACACGGCATGCGGCGGAGCAATCGGCGTGGACGATGAGCAGACCGTCGGCCGGAACCGACTTCGCAAAACGGTTGAAGGCATCGAGCAGTTCGTCTTTGCGGGGATAGCAATCGAAATGGTCGTGCTCGATGCCCAGCAGCACGACCTGCAGCGGCTTGAGGCGCAGAAAGTTTGCGCGGAACTCGCAGGCCTCGACTAGCGCGACGGGCCCTTCGCCCCCGCGCCCGCCCGACTCGTGCCCGAGCGGGGTTGCGCCGCAGAACACGAGCGGGTCGCCTCCGGCGCGGCGGAAGACGTGCGCGCTCATCGCCACGGTGCTCGACTTGCCGTGCGTTCCGGCCACGGCGGCGCAGTGCATTCGGGCGGTCAGTTCGCCCACCATCTGGAAGTAGCTTCGGACCGGAATGCCCCGTTCGCCGGCTTGCTGCAACTCCGGGTTGTCCGGCGGCACGGCATCGCTGGCGACGACCAGGCCGGCGTCGGGCGGAAGATTCCGCCGGCAATGGCCGGAGCAAACGACCAGCCGCGCGCCGCCAGGCAGCGGGACGACGCCGCCGGTCAGATCGGACCCGGTCAAGCGCCACCCGCGTTCAGCCAGAACCGCTGCCAGGGCCCTCATTCCCGCCCCCTGGGCCCCAATGAGGTGTGCGTGTCGCATGGGCGTCTCAAGCCGAGCCGGTGCCCGGCGCCAGGCCGCCGAATCGGCGGTTGCGCCGGGCGTAGTCGCGAATCGCCTCGTGCAATTGGGGCACGCCGAAGTCGGGCCAGTAGCAGTCGGTCACCCATATCTCGGCGTAGCTTATTTGCCATAGGAGGAAGTTGCTCACCCGAAGTTCGCCGGCCGTGCGAATGAGCAGGTCGGGCTCGGGCATGCCTGCCGTGTACAGGTGCTCGGCAATGGTCTGCTCGGAGATGTGCTCCGGGTCGAGTTTCCCTGCCTGTGTCTTCGCGGCAATCGCACGGACCGCGTCGGCCAATTCGGCCCGGCCTCCGTAGTTGATCGCGAGGCAAACGTGCAACCCGGTGTTCGCGCCGGTGGCGGCGACGGTACGGTCCATTTCCCG
>CAYPWB010000189.1:3312-11965 GCA_964414315.1 uncultured Planctomycetaceae bacterium
CTACGGCTTGACGAAAATGGTTTGCTCCCGATCCGGCCCGACCGACACCAATTCGACCGGGCGGCCCACCAGTTGGCTGATGCGTCCCACGTAATTCTTGGCCGCCGGCGGCAGGTCGTCGAAGCTCCGCAGATGGCTGATCTCCTGCTGCCACCCGGGCAAGGTTTCGTACACGGGCACCACGCGGCGTACGTCGTCGACGTGGCTGGGGAAATCGGAAGTCCGCCGCCCGTCCAATTCGTACGCCGTGCAAATGCGAAGCTCCGGCAGTTCGCTGAGCACGTCGAGCAGCATGACGGCCGCCACGTCGACGTCGCTCAGCCGGGCCGTGTAGCGTGCGGCGACGGCGTCGAACCAGCCGCAGCGGCGGGGGCGCCGCGTGACGGTGCCGTACTCGTTGCCGCGGTCGCGAATGTGTTGGCCGGTGTCGTTGTCCTGTTCGGTAGGGAACGGACCGCCGCCCACCCGCGTGCTGTAGGCCTTCAAAATGCCGACGATCTTCGTAATGACGCGGCCGGGCACGCCGGCCCCCGCCGCAATGCCCACCCCGGAGCTGTTGCTGCTGGTGACGAACGGGAACGTGCCGTGGTCGATGTCGAGCAATGCGCCCTGCGCGCCCTCGAACAGGATTCGCTTGCCGGCGTCGATGGCGTCGAGCAGGTAGGCCGTGGTATCGGCCACGTGCGGCCGAAGTCGCTCGGCGTAGGCGTGGTACTGGCGAAAGATTTCGTCGGCGTCGAGTTGCGGCGGGGGGCCGCCTTCGACGAGCGCCGCGAGCGACCGGCACTTGGCCTCGGCGATCTTGCCGACCCGCTCGCGGAAACTGGGGCGATACATGTCGCCAAGCCGGACGGCCCAGGAGCGGCCCACCTTGTCGCGGTAGCACGGCCCAATGCCGCGCAGCGTTGTCCCGATCGACTCGGCGTCCGAGCCCTGGTCGCTCATCAGGCGGTCTTCCTCGAAGTGCCAAGGGAAGATAATGTGGGCCCGATCGGAAATCATCAGGTTCTTGCCGACCGTCACGCCCCGGGCCGCCAGGCCGTCGATCTCCTGCAAGAGACCGGCCGGGTTCAGCACGGTGCCGCCGGCGACGACACACTGCACGCCGGATCGGAAGATACCGCTGGGCACCAGCGACAGCTTGTACACCTCGCCGCCCATCACCACCGTGTGGCCGGCGTTGGCCCCGCCTTGATAGCGGACGACGATATCATGTTGTTCGGTCAGCAGGTCGACGACCTTGCCTTTCGCCTCGTCGCCCCACTGGAGGCCGATCACGCAGGTAGCAGGCACAGCTTGGCCCCTGTCGGTTCAAAGTACAACGGGAAATCGCAAGGGAGCGGCTCACTGGAGTGTACCGGCGAAAACGGAACATGCACCCTTTGCCGGAACGGCCCCTCGGGTGCCGCACAAACAAGGTGCAGGGCCCGCTTTCGCCGCCCGTTTCGCCACGGGAAGCGCCTTCTCGCCACTCGCCCAAACGCGATAGTGTAGCCAACCGGACCGACCTCGGCAAGCATCCCCCGGGGTTACCTTCGGCCGGGGAGGGTCCTTGCCGCCCGAAAGCCGATGTGGTCGGAGGTGGTTGCCGGGGCGTAGCAAGATCGAACCCCCACGTGGTGGTCGGCCCGATATTGCTCCGGCGAAAGCCACGAGCCTCCTCGCACGACCCGTTCCGTGCCGTCGGAGGGGCCGGACGGATTCTCGCGGGGGCTGCCCGTATAGTAATCGGCGGCGTACCAATCGGCACACCATTCGGCCACGTTGCCGCACATGTCGTACAGCCGGAAGGCGCTGGGCGGATACGATTTCACCGGCGCCAGCCGTGCGAAGCCGTCGGCATCGACCGCCCGGCCGTGCTGCCGATAATTCGCCGGGTAACGCCCGTCGACCCGTTCTTCGTTACCCCAAGGGAAGTTGGCGTCGCGCAGTCCGCTTCGGGCGGCATATTCCCATTCGGCCTCGGTCGGAAGGCGTTTCTTCGCCCAGCGGCAATAGGCCACCGCGTCGTGCCACGAGACGTGGACCACGGGAAACCGATCTCGGCCGTCGATGCGCGTGTGCGGTCCGCCGGGATGACGCCAGTCGGCGCCGGGGGTTTCCACGTGCCGGCCCTCCGCTTCGTCCCATACGAGCGACCACCCGCGCTGCTCGGCCGCGGTCACGTGCCCCGTCGCCCGAGCGAATGCGGCGAACTGGCCGTTGGTTACCTCGTGCTCGTCGATGCGGAACGGGCTTAGCCGGACCGGTCGGGCGGGGCGTGCGTCGGGCGCCGGCGAAAGGTCGTCGCCCATGCGGAACGTGCCGCCGGGCAATTCCAGCATGCGTCCGATGATCCGCCGGTCGAGCTGCTCCGCCGCACGGCGGTGATCGACTTCCCGATTGGAAGGCCGCGAGCCTCGCCGGCTGATTCCGGCAACCGCCAAGGCCGCGATCAGGATGGCCAGCAGCATCCAAAGCTGCACGCGTCGCACCAGGGCACCTCGGTCCTTCGAGTGGGCAATTTCCGGGTTATTGCCGACGCTGCTGATAGCGCCGACTGGCGTCCTGCAGGACACGTCGCTCGCGGCGGGTCAGGCTGGCCTCGCCCTCGCGCGATATCTTCTCAAGAATGCGGTCGACCTCGTCGCTGAAGTCCTGCTCCGAATCGTGCTCCGAATCGTGCTCCGAATCCTCCGACGGACGGCGCACGCGCAGCCGCGGACCTCGCAATTGTTGCAGCCAACTCTCCACGCCCTCCCCCACGCGGCTTAACCGCAGGCCCGACTTGAAATACAAGAATGCGAAGCCGGCCCCCGCCAGGTGGACGACGTAGGCGACGTTGTTGGCCCCGTGGCCCAGAGCGCCCAGGATGTCGAAAGCGACCAGCAGAACCCCCAGCACCCACGCGGGAATGGGGAACAGGAAGAACAGCAGCAGCGTACGCCGGGGGAAGTGCAACGCGAAAAGCACCACAATGCCGGCCACGGCCCCCGACGCGCCCAAAACGGGCGACAGATTCCCGGTGATCGCCGAGATGATCATCCAAACCAGCCCGCCGGCCACCACCAGGGCAAGGTAGAGCCGGATGAACTCCCGCTTGCCGTACGTCCATTCGATGTCGCGGCCGAGGATGAACAGCCCCAGCATGTTGAACAGGATGTGTTGCGGGTCGCGAGCGTGGGCGAAGCCGTAGGTGACCATTTGCCACCAGAGCCACGGTTTCCAAAGGGCGTCGCCTTGCAGCGCAAGCCAACCGGAAAGCCGGTCCACGCGTTGTGTCGGATCGTTGAAGAAGAAGCTGCCGACCAGCCACACGGCCACGTTGATCAGAATGATCCAGACGACGGCCGATTGGGGGGCGCGCATCCGGACGCCGGGTTGGGCGTCGCCCCGGTAGTATTCGCGGTCGTACAATCCCATCCTGGGCCTCTTCGTCGGGCGAGGCACGTGCTGTGCCGCATCTGTTCCGTCAAAATCTTACATTACGTCCGCGATTCCGCAAAGTCGCGTGGCAGCAATACCCCGGTGTGTTGCAGGGCCGCAACCCACGTTCACGCTTCGCTGCCGTTCTGCCCGTCGCGGCTACTACTCCGGCGCGCCGCCGGCCACCCGCTGGGTACGTTCGTCGATGCGTCGCTGGGCTTCCATTTGCACCTGGACGATCTGGCTGGCAATCGAACGATTGTTCGCGGCCAATTCGGCGGCCGACCGGCCGACTTCGGCCAACTTCCCGTCGAGTGCCTTCTCGTGGGCAATGATGGCGTCCCGCTCGCGAATCACCCGGTCCAACTCGCGCTGCAATGCCGATTCCTTCTCACGCCGGAAGGCGAGTTGCTGTTGCGCGTCGGCCGCCGCGGCTTCGGCATACTGCTTGTCGCGTTCCGCCGAAGCGAACTGATCCTGCCACAACGTCTCTTCCTGGTGGAAGTTGGCGAACAGGATTCCATAGTCGCGGAGTTGCCGGACATACGTCCCCTCCTCGCCGTCGGCAACCTCTTCGCCCTCTTCATCGACGATGCGGCCTTCCAAGCCCAACTCGTCGGCTTGTTCCCGGGTCATGGGCTCGCCGTCGTAAACGTACTCGTCGACCACGTTTTCGGGCAGCACTTGGCGCAGGTAGTCGGGGTCCATCTGCCGAATGATTCTGTGGCTGTCGTACGGGAGCACCTCGTAGAGGCTCCAGGGCCCGCGGCTGCCGGCGAGGCGTTCCCGTTCGCGTTCGCCCATGCGAACGGCCGGTTCCATGCCCACCAGGCCGTCGGCCACTTCGCTCACCCGGAATTTCCCCAGATACCGCCCGCCCGCCTCGTTCAACGGGGCCTCGACGTCGGCCTCTTCGAAGACGTAAAGCGTGGTCTGCTCGTGGATGCCGTGGCGGCCGGGCAGGTTGTCCTCGTCGGGGAAGTCGGTCTTGACGCGCACGGCGCCGGTTTCCACATTGATTTCCTCGGGCTCGCAGTTGTTCCACACGCGGCCCCGATCGATTTGCATCGCGAACATCTCGTTGCGGAGTTGTTCCAGGCCCATCTCGGCAATGACATCTTGCTCGCTGACGGCCGAAACGGTGTCCTCGATTTCTTCGTCCAAGTCCTCTACTCGGTCCTCTCGCTGCTGCACGGCCTCGCGCCAGGTCTTGTGGGTCTGGAGCGTGCGGGCGGCCATATACATGAACGCAAGCGACGAGATGAAAATCAGGCCCAGCAGAACTTTGTTCCAAATGCTCATAGCGGCCCCGAGGGGTTGGGGTCAAAGGTGACTACCAGGCAAACCGACGCCGATCAGGCGAAAACAAAAACCCCGCTTGCCGGAACGGTCTTGGGGGCTTCGGGCAGAAGCTACCCATGCCCGTTTTCACCGGTCGCCTAAGTTCGATGATATTCGGTCGGGGGCCCGATGTCAACGTTCCGCCCCGGGCTTGACCATTTTTCCCATGTTCGTTGCAGAGCCCAAAGCTTACCGATGTCTCACATTCCCCCTAAAAGGCATAATCGCTAAAGCCGGGCATGCCGTTTGGCCGAATGTTCTGACGTGAACGCGACCACCCGCTCTTCCTCACCGAACCGCCGCCCCCGGTACACACCGGATTACCTTCTTATGGTGGCGATACTGTGCACCATTGCGGGGTGCTCGCGGTCTTTCTACCGCGACCAGGCCGATTATGAGGCGTACCGACTTGTCGAGCGGGGAGCGGAAGGGCCGGGCTGGAAGCTGACCGACTACGCGATCGACGCCGATCCGGCATCGCGCATGTACGACCCGAACTGCCCCAACTGGCCCCCCCAACCGCCGGACGACCCCACGTCCCAGCGACTCATGCACTGTGTCGACGGCAAGCGCGGTTCGCCGGCGTGGGACCGCTACGGGACTACGCCCTTTGTCGAGAACCCCTATTGGCTGCTGCTTGTCCCCCGCGACGGGGAGGGCAATGTGGTGCTCGACCGCGAGTCGGCCGTCTACCTTGCTCGCCTGCATTCCCGCCGGTATCAGCAAGCCTTGGAGGATTTGTATTTGTCGGCCCTCGATGTCTCTTTCGAGCGGTTCCGGTTCGACGCCCAGTTCTTCGGCGGGTACTCGACCTTCTTCACCGCCGACGGCCCCGACCGGCCGGGCGGGCCGGCCAGCCGATTGGCCGTCAATAGCGATATGGCGCGAATCCTCGAAGTAAGGAAACGCATGGCCACGGGCACCGAGCTGGTGGTCGGCGCGGCGAACTCGCTGGTCTGGCAGTTTGCCGGCCCGGACGAATACATTGCCAGTTCGCTGCTCGATTTCTCGCTGGTTCAACCGCTGCTTCGCGGAGCGGGACGGGCGGTCGTGCTCGAGTCGCTCACCGATTCCGAACGCGCGCTGCTGGCGAACATCCGGCAATTGGAACGCTTCCAACGCTCGTTCTACGCCAACACCGTCGCCGGACGTGCTACCGACCCGGGACCCTCGCCGGGCGGCATCGGGCTCGGCACCGTCAGCCCGGGCTCCAGCGGCGGGGCCGGAGGCCTGCTGTCGCTCATGGAGCAACAGATACGCATTCGGAACCAGCGTGCAAACGTGGCCGGGCTGCGGGAGAGCCTGGAGCAACTCGAATCGGCGTTCGAGGCCGGGCGCATCGACCGCCTTCAGGTCGAGCAGGCGCGCCAAGCGTTGTATAGTGCCCAAAGTCGCCTGCTTACGATCCGAAAGACGTACCAGGATCGGCTTGACGACTACAAGATTCAGCTTGGTCTTCCGCCCGGGCTGCCGGCGAAGGTCGACGACCCCTTGCTCGCGCGCTTCGACCTGATCGATCCCCGCACGACCGACGCCCAGGACCGTATTGCCGAACTGCTCGTGCAGCTTCGCGACCCCGAGGTTCCTCAGCCCGACAATCTGGCCGCCGCGATTGCCCACGTGGCCGATCTGGGCGGCACGGCCTTGGAGGTGTTGGAGCACGACATGGAGGACCTGGAGGCGGCCGTGCCGAGACGACTGGCGAACCTGCGCCGGCTTGCCAACCGGCCGGAGCTGCGCGACGGCGACGTGGAATCGACGGCCGTCAGCCCGGAGGCCTTCAATTCTCGGATCGAACGGCTCCACCGCGAGTTCCTCAAATTGCATTCGGACATGCAGGGCGTTCTGGCCGAGTTGGCCCCGTACCGGCAGCCCGAGGCTCTCGAAACCGGTGTGCCCGACCCGGACGGAGTGGCGGCGCCCCCGGCCGAACTGGTGCCCACCCTGCGTCGGCTTTCCCAGAACCTGGCCGCGCTCTCGCTGGTGCAGGCGTGGGCGCGGCTCGACACCGTGACGCTGACCCCTGTCGAGCTGCCCTGGCAGGACGCGGTCGAGACGGCGCGCCGCAACCGGCTCGACTGGATGAATGCCCGCGCCGCGCTGGTCGATCGGTGGCGCCGGGTCGAAATCGCCGCGAACACGCTGCGCGGCGACCTCGACGTGACCTTCTCCGGCGATTTGGGTACGAAGGACAACAACCCCTTGAAGTTCCGCAGCACCACCGGCCGGTTGCGCGTCGGCCTGCAGTTCGATGCGCCGCTTACCCGTCTTGCCGAACGCAATGCCTACCGGGCAGCGCTGATCGACTACGATCGGGCCCGGCGCGAATACTACGCTTTTGAGGACGGAGTGGCGCGGACCCTCCGCGAGACGCTCCGCGGCATCCAACTGAACCAGCTCGACTTCGAATTGCGTCGCGAGGGGGTGCAGGTCGCTATCGCCCAGGTCGAGGTAACCCAGTTGCGGCTCCAGCGGCCGCCTCGGCCGGGCGAGGAGCAAACCTTCGGCGCCACCACGGCTCGCGACCTCGTGCAGGCGCTTTCCGGCCTGCTCAACGCCCAGGACAGCTTCCTGAGCCTCTGGGTCGATTACGAAGTGCAGCGGATGAACCTCGACCTGGACCTCGGCACCATGCGGCTGGACGACCGGGGCGTGTGGCTCGATCCGGGCGAGATCGTGCCGGGCGCCATGCGCGCCGATTCCGATTCGGCGGACGCGCTGCCGGGCATGATCAACGCCGACCTCGACGCCGAGCCGGGTCCCATGCCCGAAGAAATCCCCGTTCCGCCAGGCGTGCCCCTGCCCGACCTGCCCGAGGAACCGTGAGCCCACGCGTCCTCCTCGTGAGGCGCCCGGGCGGCAAGGCATGGTTCACGCCCTGTACTTCTAACGTCGGACATCGTTAAGATTTTCACGATGTTGTCGAGGACGCGTGCCGTAACCTCTTCCAGAACAATGGGTTGCGACTCTGGAGACGGCATGGCGAATTCTCGCCACTTTGCCTGCGGCTACGGTATTCCACGATGCTTTAGGTTAGTAGTATGGAGGCACTGGCTCGGCCAGTGCCCGGTGTGTCACTGGCTCTGCCAGTGCCGGACGGAGCATGGAGTATGTGCCGAAGTCTGTGCCAACATTACTGGACATTCGTTGCCGGCCGGCTTCGCGTCGCCGTTGCGTTGACGCTGGCCGGCTGCCTCGCCGCGTGCTCGCCGGACGGCGAACGCTCCACGTCGCAAGGCACCCGCCAACCCCAGGAGCAACCTCCCGCCGCCGACCCGCCCGAGCAGGCCATGCTGCGGACTGCCTGCTCGCAGTTGGCCGATTACTGGCGGCGGCAACTGGGCACGGAAGGGCGAGCGCTAGTTTGCCCGCCGTTCATTCTGGCGGGCAATCTGACCGAGCGGGAACTGCAAACGTGGCACGACCGGACGATCCGGCCGGCCGCGCACGTCATGCGTGCCACCTACTTCGACCGCGAGCCGGACCGGCCGATCACGATCCTGATGTTTGCCGACGAGGCAACCTATCGGGCCGAGGCAGAACGCCTCTTCGGCGATCGGGCCGTCAGCCGGCACGGCTATTACCGGCCGCACCTGAACACGATCGTGGTCAACGGCGCGTCGGGCGCATCGGCCCTGCTGCACGAACTGACGCACGCGCTCATGCTGCCCGACTTCCCCGAGGCCCCGGCCTGGCTTTGGGAAGGGCTGGCCGCGTTGCATGAAGACTGCCGCATCGAGTCGGAACCGCCGCGCCTCACCCCGCTGCCGGGGGCCCGGCTTCGCACCCTTCAGCGAGCAATGGCCGAGGGGCGGCTGCCGTCCGTGGCGTGGCTGCTGCAGACCCCAAGGTTCGAAGGGCCCGAGCGGGCAGCCCACTACGCGCTGGCGCGCCATTTCTGCCGCTT
>CAYPWB010000190.1:0-11949 GCA_964414315.1 uncultured Planctomycetaceae bacterium
CTTGTTACAGGGTTTCGACGCGGAGCGTAAGGAATCCTCGTACTCATCGCGCTCCGCGTGACGCCGGCGCGCGCTTCGCCTTGCAGGCGCCGCATGCAGCACAACCTACGCACGGACGCGCGAAGTTTGCTGCATGCAGCCGTGCGCGAACTCCGTCCTGCGTGACCTCACGCGGAGCGTGAGGAATACGGGCTAACGCTTCGGCCGACGTTCCCGGCGCCCGCCGCCGTCTCCGCCGCTGTCCCCTCCGCCGTCGTTCCCGGAAGTCTCGCCTTCGCCCGACGTTTGGCCCAACTCCTGCATGGCCATGCGTCGGCTCAGCTTCACGCGGTCCTGGTCATCGATGGCGATGACCTTTACGTCCAGTTCGTCGCCGACTTTGCAAACGTCGGCCACCGACGAAACGTAGCCGTCAGACAACTCGCTGATGTGGCAAAGGCCGTCCTTACCGGGCAGGATTTCGACGAAGCAGCCGAAGTCTTTCACGCTCATCACGCGTCCGCTGTAAATGCGGCCGATTTCGACCGACGCCGTCATCGCCTCGATGCGGGCCAGCGCCGCCTTGGCGCCCTCGGCGTTGTTGCTCGCCACCGTCACCGTACCGTCGTCCTCGACGTCGATCATCGCGCCGGTCGATTCCTGAATGGCTCGGATCGTCTTGCCGCCCGGCCCGATCAGCAGACCGATCTTCTCGGGGTCGATGTGCGTGCGCAGCAGTCGCGGCGCCCAGGAGGAGATTTCGCCCCGCGGCCGGGAAATGGCGCCGAGCATCTTCCGCAAGATTTCGATCCGTGCTTCGCGCGACTGCTCGAGCGTCGCCCGCAAAATGTCCTCGTTGATCCCATCGATTTTCAGGTCGAGTTGGATGCCCGTGATGCCGTTCTGCGTACCGGCGATCTTGAAGTCCATGTCGCCGTGGTGGTCTTCGCTGCCGAGAATGTCGGTGAGCAGGACCCACCGATCGCCATCCTTGACCAGCCCGACCGAAATGCCGGCCACGGGATTGCTGATGGGCACGCCGGCCGCCATCAGCCCGAGGGTGGCGCCGCACACGCTCGCCATCGAACTGGAGCCGTTGCTTTCGAGGATGTCGGAGATGATGCGGATCGTGTAGGGGAAGTCGTCGGGAGCAGGGAGCACCGGCTTCACGCTGCGCTCGGCCAGGGCCCCGTGTCCCATTTCACGGCGACCGGGGCCACGAATGGGTCGTACCTCGCCCACCGAAAACGAGGGGAAATAGTAGTGCAGCATGAACTTTTCGGAGTACTCTTCGACCAGCCCGTCGACCCGCTGCTCGTCGCGGCCGGTACCCAGGGTCACGGTCACCAGCGCCTGCGTTTCGCCGCGTTGGAACAGGGCCGACCCGTGCACTCGCGGCAGCACGTCGACCTTGCAATCGATCGCCCGAAGCGATTTGTTGTCGCGCCCGTCCGACCGCGTTCCGGTGAGGATCATGTCGCGCACCACGCGGGCCTCCAGATCGTGCCACACGGTGCGGAACCGCTCCGGGGCGATGGCGTCGGCCGCCTCGGGATCGGGGATTAACTCAGCCTGCGCCCGCTCTTTCAAGGCGGCGCACGCTTCGCTTCGCGCCTGCTTGCCCTCGACCCGGCTCGCTTCAAGGAACGCATCGTAGTATTGATCTTTTACCCGGTCAAACAGCCCGTCATCCGGCGGCAGCGCGCCTTCCATCTTCACCGTGCCGACCTTCTCGGCCAATTCCTCCTGCATCTCGCACAGGACGGCCACGTACTCCTGGGCCTTCAATACGGCTTCGGCCATGAGGTCTTCGGGCATTTCGCGGGCGAAGCCTTCGATCATGAGGATCGAGTCGCGGTTGCCCGAGACGATCACGTCGAGATCGCTCTGTTCGAGTTGCTGGTGGGTCGGGAAGGGAATCCACTGGCCGTCGACGTAGCCCATACGAATGGAACCGAGCGGACCCTGGAACGGCATCGGCGAAACGCACAGTGCGGCCGAAGCGGCGGTCATGGCCAGCACGTCGGGGTCGTTTTGCCGGTCGAAGGCCATCACAAAGGCCTGAACCTGAACCTCGTCGCGAAACCAATCGGCGAACATGGGCCGGATGGGCCGATCCATCAATCGCGAGGTGAGCGTTTCCTTCAGCGTGGGGCGGCCTTCGCGCTTGAGAAATCCGCCGGGGAACTTCCCCGCCGCGGCAACCCGCTCGCGGTAATCGCAGGTGAGCGGGAAAAAGTCGATTCCCGGTCGGGCGGGTCCGGTGGCGGTGGCCACCAACACGACGGTTTCACCATACTGAATAAGACAACTGCCGGCCGCCTGCTTGGCCAACTCACCCGTTTCCATGGAGAGGGTGTTCGCTCCAATCGTTCGTTCGACTCGGACTTTCAATGCTATCTCCCAACCTTGCTTGCACGGTAATGAAATTGGAGCGGGGCACCACCCTGGAGAAGCCTTGACGACGCGCAGCGCCGCGCAAAGCGCAAAACCCCTTACGGCAACGACCAGCCAGAGGCGCTTGCCGAAGGATCGCGGTGCGAGGAAACCGACTTCGAAGGCGATGGGAACCGCGCTACTTGCGGATTTCCAACCGCCGAAGAATGTCGAGATATCGTTGCGGGTCGACCCGCTTCAGATAGTCCAACAAACGCCGCCGCCGACTGACCAGCATCAGCAGACCCCGCCGGCAGGCGAAATCCTTCTTGTGCGCGCGTAGATGCTCGGTCAGCCCGCCGATTCGCGACGTAAGAATCGCAATTTGGACTTCGGGTGAACCGGTATCGACATCACCGCGCCGATACTCACCAATCAACTCTTGCTTTCGCTCTTTCGTAATGGTCATCTGCTACTGCGTTTGCTTGACCTCGAGGACCGTCGGCTTCCCGCGAAGCACGAACCTCCCGGTACTCCTGCTCGAACTCCACCTACCTGGAACCTTGTTACACGGTTATGCCAATACGCTAAGCACGCCAGTGTAGCAGGTCGGCCGAGTCATGGGAAGCCGGGCAAGGGCCAAAAAACAAGAAAATGTTCGTCGGCCGAAATATACCCCCTCAAATGAGGGCCACATCCTGAAGAATGGGAAACCTGGGTGGTCTCTGCGGGCCCATCCGTCCCGAGGTGCGTAGCGAGCAAGCGTGGCAGGCACGCTCCGCCGTGCCGTCGGTCGAAGCGCCGAGGGATCGCGGGCTTCTCGGCCATCGTTTGCACGTGGAAAATGGAAAAGCCAGTGAACGATTTGCCACCCATTTCCGTTCTTGCCTACGAATCATTGGTGCCACGCCTTTACCACCGAGGCTCGACGTTGCCTCTGTCGAGGGGGAAGTCCTGAATTGTCCCGGGTGTATCTTGTGCCCTGGAATGAGCCGACCGGAACTTGGGAATCACGAGATGCCGGCAAGAATCCCGCGCGATCGCGTACCTCTGCCCCGACCGCGCCTCGCCGTCCGTTGGTTTTGGGCGGGAACGGCGCTGCTGAGCCTCGTGTGCGGATGTTTTCCCGGCTGCACGGCTGAAGAACCGGCCGTCCAAATTGCAGAAGGCGAGCATTGGTCGGAACCCGCCGAGCCGGCCGCCGGCGCGTCGGGTTCTGCAGAGGAGCCGAGCGCCCGGCCAAACCCGCCGCGCGCTCCCGACGCCCGCGACGCCGTCTATCGGCAGCGTTCCTCGCCCGGATGGCCCGCCATTTTCGGCCCGAACCACGACGCAGTGGCCCCGGAGACCGACCTGGTGCTCGATTGGCCGCCTACCGGTCCGCCCGAACAGTGGCGCAAGGAGATCGGCACCGGCTACAGCGCCCCGGTTGCGCTGGGCAACCGGCTGATCGTGTTCCACCGCATTGGCGACGAGGAAATCGTCGAGTCGCTCGATCCGGAAACCGGCGAGTCGCAGTGGCGGTTTCGGCAACCGACCGACTACACCTGCCGCGTGGCCTACAGCGACGGTCCGTACAGCACGCCGGTTCTGGCCGATGGTCGCATTTATGCGGTCGGAGCCGAAGGGGTGCTCTCGTGCCTCGACCTGCACAACGGCTCGCTCCTGTGGCAGCGGAGGCTCCACGACGACTTTCCGGTCGAGCCGGGCTTCTACCCCGTCGCCGCCAGCCCGGCCCCGGTGGACGATCGGCTCATCGTCAACCTGGGCAGCCGGGAGTCGGAAGCCGGAGTGATTGCCGTCGACCGCCGCACCGGCGCGACGCTGTGGAACGCCACGCGTCACGGGGCCAGTTGCGCCACGCCTCGGGCAGCAACCATGCACGGACGCCGATTTGTCTTCGTGTGGACCGAGGAGGCCCTCGTTTCGCTCGACCCGGACAACGGCCGCGTCTACTGGGAAACCCCATTCGGCGCGCGAAACCGGCAAACAATCCACGGCACGTCGCCGGTGGTCTGGAACGATCTGGTGTTCGTTTCCGGCTTTCAGATCGGGGCTTTGTGCATGCGCGTGCTGCCGGACGGCAGCGGCGAGGAAGTGTACCGAGCCAATCCGAAGACGCTGGATAGCCAGTACAACAACCTTGTTTGTCTGGATGGTTTCGTGTACGGATTTCCCACGGTCGGCCGTGGACTACGGTGCCTTGAACTGGCAACCGGAGAAGTCGCCTGGACCTGGCGCTCGCGGCTTCGCAATGCGTCGTCGGTGGCCGTTGGCCGTACGCTGCTGATGCTCGATGAGCGGGGACGCCTCGCCACGGTCGACGTTAGCCCGGAAGGGGCTGTACCGCGGTCGATTACTCCCGAACCCCGATTGCCAGGCCGGTGCTTCACCGGACCCATGGTGCATCGCGGCCTGCTGTACCTTCGCAGCGACACGACGCTGGCGTGCCTCGACCTGCGGGAGCCCAAGTAAAGCGGATCGACGGCCGGGGGCTGCGGAAGGGCAGGGGCCGGGAACCGGGATGAGCCGCGGCGCGGGAGATTTCGTGCCTGTCGGCTTCAGGCCGGCACAGGCAGCGCGGCCAGCAAGTCGCCCAGCTTGGCCTGGTCGAGCGCGGCCTGGCGGAAGACGGGCAGCATTTGCTGATAGACGGCCGCATTGTCCGGATTGGGCCGGGCGACGGCCTCGACCTCGTGCACCTTGGCGATTTGCGCGAAATCGTCCCACAGCCCGCAACCCACGGCGGCCACGGCGGCCGCGCCGAGCGAGCCGGCCTCCTGCCCTACGTTCGTCTTGACGATGTCCACCTCGAGCGCATCGGCCAGAATCTGGCGCCACAACTCGCTACGGCTTGCGCCGCCGACGACCACCATTTCGCCGCCCACCTTGCCCAACGCCCGCAACTCGTCGAGCACCAGGCGGAGGTTCATCGCAATGCCTTCGAGTGCGGCGCGAATCACATCTGCCAATTCGTGCCTGAGATCGAGCCCCAATAGCGCGCCGCGAATGTTGGGGCTCGCGTCGAGCGACGATCCGCCGGCCAAGCTGGGGTTGAACAACAGTTTCCGCGCGCCCGGGGGCGATTGCGCGGCGAGCCGGGTCATGGCGTCGTAGGGGTCCTCGCCCGCGGCTTCGGCCTCGGCTGCCAGTTGGACGCACAGATGGTCGCGCACCCATCGGAGCGACGTGCCGCCGGAAAAGATGGCCACGGCCGAGGTGAACATGCCGGGCATGACGTGCGTGAACACGTAGGGCTTGCAGGCCAAATCCAACAGAGGACGAGCCGAGGAAACGGCGATCCACATCGACGAGCCGAGCGAGGCGTACGCCCGGCCCTCGGCGATGTTTCCCGCCCCGAGCGCCATGCACGAGTTGTCGACCCCGCCGCACGCCACCGGCACGTCGTCCGGTAGCCCCAGGGCCCCGGCGGCCTCGGGCGTGAGGGCACCCAGGATCTCGGTGGACGCGACAATTTCGGGGAACATACTGCGCGGCAGATCGGCCGCGGCCAGCAGTTCGTCGGAGTAATCCCAGGCCGCCAGGTCGTACACGCCCGTACCGGAAGCGTACGAGGGATCCGTCGCGATGCGCCCGGTGAGGCGATAATTGACGTAATCCTTCGTGCCGACGATCTTGTCGATTTGGCGGAACATGCCGGGCTCGTGGTCGCGGTACCACATCGCCTTGAACGCCGTGTAGTGAGCCGCCGGGAAGCCGTTGCCGGTTTGCCGATACCAATGCGCCGGATCGGTTTTCTCAAAAAAGTGGGCCGCCTGGTCGACGGCCCGCTTGTCGGACCAAATGGGCGTGGCCTCGCGCAGCACGCGGCCGTCGGCGCCCAACGGCACGCACCCCAGGCTGTGCCCGGAAAGGGCAAGACAACGGACGCTCGCCGGATCGGCCCCACCGAGAACCCGCCGGGTGCTTTGGACGACCGAATCCCACCACACCTCCGGCCGCTGCTCGTGCCAGCCGGCCTGCGGATACTGGGTTTCGTAGGGGACGAACACACTGTTGAGGCACCGGCCCGTTGCATCGTACAACGACGCCTTGTTGCCGCCGGTTCCCAAGTCGCAAGCAAGAATGGTTTCGGACATAAGCCCTCCATCGCGTTCCCGTGGCGTCGCACTGTAGGTCGACTCTCCGAGTCGACTGCAACAATTACGACTCGGAGAGTCGTGCTACTGTAGGGCGACTCTCCGAGTCGCCACATCTTCTACTGTCTCACGACTCGGAGAGTCGTGCTACTGTGGGCGACTCTCCGAGACGGCACGGAGGGTACTTGCCCCCAAGCCGGACGGAAGGAACGGTTGCGCAAAGGCACGCCTCAGCATCGGACGGACCGAAAACTGAGGCATGCCCTGCGGGAACGAATTATTCGCTTGGGAACTCGAGGGTTTTCCCTTCGAGCCCCAGTTTCGCCAGGATGACGTACAGCACAAAGCCGGTGATCAGCGCCGCCATGGGCGGCGAGGGGATTCCGACTTGGAGGAACGACAGGGCCTCGACCTTCGAGCCGACCAGGTCGACGGCCCCCACAACGAACCCGACGGCCCAGGAAATCCACCCGGCCAGGTTGAATCCGGCTCGCGGCCCGGCCCACTTCCGGCCTGCCAGCAGGTAGTCGGCCATCATGGCGCCGCAGATGGGGCCGAAGGACGCGCCGATGACGCTGAACACGTCGACCGCTTGTCCGGCGACTCCACTGACCGCCAGCCCCATCGCCACGAGTGCGCCGATGCCGACGGTGATGTTCGGGTTGATGTTCGGCATCATTTGCTTGAAGCTGTTCGCAGCGATGAACGCCGGGAAACAGGCCGGCGCGAAGGCCGCCACGGCCAGCAACAGGAACATGACGTTGGCGGCGCCCGGACCAACGATGGCGGGCATCAGGCGGACCGGATTGAGTTGTCCCGCAAACTCTCCGGTGATCATTCCGGCGCCTTGCGCCCCGGCGACGATGAGAATCGCCAAGCCGCCGGCGAAGAAGGTGGCGCCGACGACGCCTGCAAGCCCGCCCAACTGCACGTCCTTTCCGTCCCGGTTATTCATGCCGAAGTCGGCGCCCGCAGCGCCGGCCGTCGCGAAGAACCCGACCACGTAGGTCGACATGAACAACAAGACCGCCAGGGGTCCGAGGGGGGAAGGTCCCTCCTCGGCCGCACCTTCGGCAACGGCTTCGGCCTCGCCGAACGTGGCCGGATCGAAGTTGCCCAAACCACCCACGGTGCTGACAAACAGGATGAGCAAAATGGCGACAGGAATGAGCGGCATAAATGTTGCCACTTTGGCCACGTACTGAATACCATTGATGCCCACAAAAACGGCCGCCAGGATAAAGACAATGGTCATGGGACCATGGACCGGGTGGAACCGGGCGATATCGGCCATTTCGAATCCGAAGCAGAGGGCGATGACGTAACACGAGAAGTACGCATTAACGGCCAACCAGCCGAACTGCAACACGCCCATCAGGAAACCGGGCATGAACCGCCCGCCGGCGACGCCGTAGGTGGAGGTTCCCACGACGGACAGGGGCAGCCCCGTTTTCATCCCCAGCAAGCCGGGAACCAGATAGGTGAGGAAGTGGCAGAACAGGGCTGCAATCAGCAGCCCCAACAGCGCGAGGCCCACGCCGCTGGCGAGCGTTCCACCGGGCGTGGGGCTTCCGGAAACCACGTCCTGCCAGAAGACGAACCATAGCATGATGCCGGCGTAGGTTTGCGCGGTGCTCTTGTACCATGCCGTCCGGGCCTCTTGGGGCACCGGCTTGGCTGCTGCCACATAGTCGGGTAGGGACGCCACAATCGCTCTCCTTTGGGTGAAGGATGGTCGGACCACTCCGCTCGCACGCTGAAACGGAAACGCCAGCAATATAAGCGTTGCCAGCACGGCGGGGAAGCCCCCCATGACGTCAAGCGGCTCCGATTTGCCCGCCGGCAGGGGCAGCCTGCCGGGCGGAAGCCGCGGCGCACTCATCCAGAATGTTTCGACCGGAAACCAGCCCCACGCCGAACCGGACGGCGCCCGCCTGAATCATCGCTACAACCGTTGCAAAGTCGCGCACTCCGCCGGCCGCCTTCACCTGCGCGGCGTCGCCCACGGCCGACTTGATCAGCCGGACGTTCTCCAGCGTCGCGCCGGTCGGGGCCCAGCCGGTGCCCGTCTTCACATAGGCCGCCCCGGCGCGGACCGCCAACCGGCTGGCGCGAACGATCTGATCGGCGTTCAGGTAGTGGGCTTCGAGAATCACCTTGACCGGTGCCGGATGCACGGCCTCCACCACCGCCCGAATGTCGGCTTCTACCCAATCATCGCAACCGGACCGGAGCCTGCCGACGTTCATCACCATGTCCAGTTCCGCGGCCCCTTGTTCGAGTTGCTCGCGTGCTTCGGCCACCTTGGTGGCGGTGCTAACGGCCCCCGAGGGAAACCCCACAACCCCCCCAACGCCCACCTCCGGTGTGTCGGCCAGCAGACGCACCAGTTCCGGCACGTAGCACGGCATGGCGAAGGCGCAAATGCAGCCGTACTGCTTGCACGTTTCGGCCAGGCCGCGGATCTCGTCGAGGTCGACGTCCGTCCGCACGGCGCTGAGGTCCATCATGCGGGCGAGTTGGGCGGGGGTCAGGTCCATCGGATCCTCTGATAGCACGGGCGTCTCCCGTAGGAGGGCGACGTTACGGTGGTGGGACTCGCTTCACTCGGCCCCCTACATTCACTCCGAGCCGAACGCCCCCTTGAAAGCGTCGGCAATTTCCGGGTGGACATCGGGGTTGATGCCGTCCTGGTCGTAGGGGAGCCCCATGACGTCCAGATCGTGCTTGAGTTGCACGATTTCCTCCTCGGGGTTCACCCGGGGCGGTACCGAGCGGCCGAGCGGAGTGAGCCACGCGTTGAGCGTATGGCCCCCATCGACGACCAAGTCGTGCCCGGTTACGTAGTTCGACGCGGCCGAGGCGAGGAAGATCACGGCACCGTACAAATCTTCCGGACGCTCGACGTGCCCCAGCGGCGTCAACTCGCGGATGCGCTTCCGCACCGCCACGGGGGTCGAGGCGTGCATGGGCGAAAGGACATAGCTCGGGCTGATGCAGTTGACGTTGATATTGTACTGCCCCCATTCGGCGGCCAGCATGCGGGTCATTTGCACCACGCCCGCCTTCGAACTGTTGTACGCCGCGTTGCAGTTGCAAATGTTGGCCGACATGGACGCAATGTTGATGATCTTGCCGTCGATGGGCGTCTGGCGGAGAATCTGCTGCGCCTCGGCCTGGGCGCAAAGGAACACGCCGGTCATGTTGACGGCGATGACCTTGTCCCAGTCGGCCTGAGCGAACTCCTCGTCGGCCCCGAGGATGCCGATGCCGGCATTGTTCACGGCGATGTCCAACCGCCCGAATTCCTCCACCACCTTTTGCACCGCGTCTTGCACCTGTTCGCGCTGGGTGACATCGCAGGAGAGGAACAGCGAGTTGCGGCCGGTGGCGCGAATTTCCTCGGCCGTCTTGGGACCGGCGTTCGTGTCGAGATCGAGAATGGCCACGTCGGCCCCGGCGCGGGCCAAGGCCACGGCGCACCCCCGGCCAATGCCTACCGCGCCGCCGGTAACCAGCGCCCTCTTGCCCGAAAGATCAAAAAGAGATAAATCCGGCACGTGAAGCTTCCTTTCGCGTTGGTATTCTTAGTTCGCAGGGGACGGTGCGGATCCATGTCCCCTCTCCCTCCGGGAGAGGGTTAGGGTGAGGGGCCATGGACCGCAGACTTAGCCTTTGTCTTACCCGAACTCCACAGGCCCTCACCCCAAGCCCCTCTCCCAACGGGAGAGGGGAGTTTCCGGATCGCCTGTTACACGCTGGCCTTGGGATTGGAAAGCTTCAAGCCGTCCATGTCGTGGAAGGTGCCGTACTCGGTCACCAGCGCGCCTTCGGGCCCGGCCACCATGAAGTGCCATGCCTTCAGTCGGTTCAGGTGCCCGATCTCGTCGATGCCCAGCGGCGTGCAATGGCGCGAATGCACCAGGTCGCGCTGGCTGGGGGGAATCTTCTCGATCAGCTCGGGCGTCGGCTCGCCTTCACCGAAGGTATAGATCATGCCGCGCCGCGGATGCCACGATTCCATCTTGGGCGCCCCCTTGTCGGTGGCCACGTGGCAGTGCTCGGGAATCATCTGGCCGGGCAGCAGGTAGATTTCGTGTCCGAAATACTTATAGTCCTGCCGGTTCAGCCAGAAGATGCCGGCCATACCCACGCGGGCGAAGTCGCCCAGGTGGAAATCGAGAATCCACATTTCCTTCTCCAGCGTTTCGCTCACCGGATAGTGGAAACGCTCGAACATGTCGTAGTACGCGGCGCGGGCGTTGTCCATCAGAAGATTCCCGTCCGCATCGTAAAAATCGGCGTTGGTGTAGGTCTTGACCGGGCTGGTACACCCGTCGGCAGCCGAGGCGGGCCGGGACCACGGGTTGGCGGCCGCCGCGCCGGCGGCCGCAGCGCCGGCCAGCAGGGAACGGCGGGAAACTCGATTGGGATTATTCGTCGTCATAGTCACTCCTCAGGGTACAGGGTCTTCTCGGGTGGAAACAGTTGTTTGTCGTCCGCGATGGCCGCACGCATGGCCGCGCGCACTTCCATAAGGGAATCGTACTTTTCTTGCTGCCGAATCTCAACAGGGTGAACCAGTTCGAAGCCGGGCATATCTGCCCGCGGCCGCGCGGCAAGCCGCTCCTGCCCGGTGCGGAGGACGGCCAGGGCCTCTTCCCGCTTCGGGTCGTTCGGCCCCAGCGATGCTAGGCAGGGGCTCAGTTCCGGCCTGGTGAAGTTGACCAGCCCGTGGCTCCACTTGTCCTTCACTTTTGCGCCGGTCAATTCGGCAAGCCGGTTAAGTTCCTCTTGGGTTAGGGGCGACCGCCCGTAAGGGTTGTCGCGGTAGCCGCTCGCGTACTCCGGGTAGTACGGGGCGTTGATGTCGATCCACGTGACGATCCGGTCGAATGCCTCTTGGTCGAGTTTGACGCGCCGATCGATTTCCGGGTCGCCGTGCCCCTCCAGCAACACCTTCGTGAGCCGGCTGACGTGCGAGCCCCACGACTTGGGATTCTGCACCTGGTACGGCCCCGCGCCCACCACGTTCACGTACTTCTTGCTCCGCAACTCGGTGTACGAGGTATTGAAGACGAGGTTCCGGTCGCCAGCCAAGTTGAGTTTCTTTCCGGCCTCGTGCCCGTAGTCGTGGCAGGACACACAATGTTCATCGAACACGGGCTGAACTTCGGCCGTGTAACTGAACAGCCGCGCCGGCCCGTACCAGGGCTTCAGGCCGGGGGCCCGCAGCAAGGCGGTCCCCGTATTTCTGGGGGCGACGGTCGAGCGCCGATCCTCGTGGCAGCCGATACAGCCGGCCACTTCGCCGGGGCGGACCATGGTGCCGCTCCGCATCGACTGGACCATCATGCCCCGCTCGTCCAAAAGCTGGAAGTAGACGAACGTATCGGCGGGCACACTGAAGTAAGCGCTGCCGTCCGGCTCAACCGGCACGGTGCCGAGGATTCGCTTGTTGTTGAAGTCGTCCCAGGCCATGCCGGGGGCTTGC
>CAYPWB010000191.1:0-1157 GCA_964414315.1 uncultured Planctomycetaceae bacterium
ATCCTGACCGGCCAGTACATGCACCGGCACGGAATCGTCGACAACCAGCGGCCGGAGCCGCCGGGCACCGTGTTCTTCCCGCAGTATCTGCAGCGGGCGGGTATTGCCACGGCGCTGGTGGGCAAGTGGCACATGGGCCACGAGGACGACCGCCGGCGGCCCGGTTTCGACCACTGGGTCAGCTTCCCCGGCCAGGGCGAGTATTTCGATCCGGTGTTGAACATCAACGGCGAACGCCGACAGTTCGAGGGCTACGACGCCGACGTCCTGACCACCGAGGCCTTGCGCTGGCTGGGCGAGGACCGGCCCAAGGACCGCCCGTTTTACCTGCACCTGGCGTTCAAGGGCCCGCACTATCCGTTCCAGCCGGCCGCCCGGCACAAGGGCCGCTACGCCGGCAAGCCGATCCCCTACCCCGACACGATGGCCCGCACCGAGCGCAACTACCGCACGCAGCCGCGTTGGGTGCGCGAGCGGCGGTATTCGATCCACGGCATCGACCACATGGAAACCGGCCGCTACGACAACGATCCCGTGCCGAGCTTCGAAGACTGGTACTACAGCTACTGCGAGGCAATTCACTCGATCGACGAGAACCTCGGCCGCGTGATCGACTACCTCAAAGAGCACGACTTGGCCGAAAGCACCATCGTCATTTACATGAGCGACGGCGGCTTCCACATGGGCGAGCACGGCTTCTACGACAAGCGGGCCGCCTTCGAGCCGTCGATTCGCATTCCGATGCTCGTTTGGGCGCCGGGCCTGGTGAAGCCGGGCACGCGCATCGAGCAGATGGTGCAAAACATCGACATCGCCCCCACGGTGCTCGAAGCGATGAACATGGAAGAGCCGGAAGGCGCCGACTGGGCCGGCGCATCGTTCCTGCCGTTGCTCCTGGGGCAGGAGATCCCGTGGCGCGACTACGTCCTGTATGAATATCACTGGGAATGGAACTTTCCCGCCACGCCCACGATGCTGGCCATCCGCACGGACCAATATAAGTACGTTTACTACCACGGCATCTGGGACATCGACTCCTTCCACGACCTCAAGGGCGATCCGGTCGAACGGCACAACCTGATCGACGTGCCCGCGTACCAGGAGAGAATCAAGGAGTTGCGAGAGAAGATGTTCGCCGACTTCGAGGCCCGCGGCGG
>CAYPWB010000191.1:1257-11946 GCA_964414315.1 uncultured Planctomycetaceae bacterium
GCAGGCCGCGCCGCCTCGCCACCGGGCAAAAGTATTCCCGCCTTTGCCGGACGCACGCCGGGCGTTGCTCGCAAAATATCGATCCCCACAATCGATATCTCCGGCGAAATCCGGCGGCACGTGTTCGTGGCCCGGGGAACGAAAGATACCTACCAAGGCCACACCGACACCCTGCTGATGCCCGACGGAAAAACCATGTTCGCGGCATGGTCGATCGGGCATGCTCGACATATCGGGCCGTTGAAGCGGAGCGACGACGGCGGCTTGGCTTGGGCCGAGTTGATCGACGTGCCGGGGAACTGGTGGACCACCAGCAATACGCCGACCATCCACCGCTTGGTCGGTCCCGATGGGACGGAGCGGCTGTTCGTGTTCGGCGGCGGCCTTAGTTGGCTGCACGGACGAGGCGGCAAGCCGCCTTATCCCATGCAGCAGGCCGTGTCGGAAGACGGCGGACGCACATGGTCGGCCATGAAGCCCAACGGGGTCGAAGGCGAGGTTCCCCCCAAGACGATCCTCTCATTCGACGACGGCCGAAGGCTGGTGATGTGGTCCGATTTGCCGGGTTACGTGGTCGACAGCGTTTCTCGCGACGGCGGACTCACCTGGGAACAACAACGGAAGATACTCCAGGTGCCCGGCCGCTGGGCGCAGCCGGCCGTCCTCCGCTCACCGGCCGGAAACCAACTGCTTATGCTAATGCGCGAAAACAGCCGGCGGTTCAACTCGCTGTTTTCCACCTCCGACGACGAGGGGCGAACCTGGGCCGAGCCGCGCGAGCTGCCCGCCGCCCTCACCGGCGACCGCCACGTCGTGCGCTACGCGCCCGACGGCCGGGTCGTCGTCGTGATGCGCGACCAGGCGGGGCAGGGAAGCGGCGGCTGGCAAAGCCCCACCCGCGGGCACTTCGTGGCCTGGGTCGGTACATACGCCGACATCATCGAGAACCGCGAAGGCCAATACCGCGTCAAGCTCCTGCACAGCCACGCCGGAGCCGACTGCGGATACGCCGGCTTGGAACGGTTGCCCGACGGGCACTTCGTGGCTACCACCTACGTCAAGTACCGGCCCGGCGCCGAACGGCATTCGGTCGTCAGCGTCCGCTTTCGGCTCGATGAACTGGACCGGAGAGTGGACGATCGGGAACCGGCGCCGGCCGACCGGTGAACCGCGTCAGAGACTGCCCGAAAAGGCTTGGCCCACGTCCCCTTTCCCTCCGGGAAAGGGTGGCTCTATGTTCCCTCTCCCGCCGGGAGAGGGTTAGGGTGAGGGCGTAATCCAACAGGGCTTGCCCCGATCTTACTGAACTTTCTACAAGCCCTCACCCCAGCCCCTCTCCCAAAGGAAGAGGGGAGTTTTCAGACAGCCTCTCAGCACGAATCAGACGATTTGTTCCTTTTCCGCGTCCCAGCGCACCAGGCGTTGCTCGCGATACGAGACCACGCTCATCAGGTACGTTACCGCCTCGATGAAAGCCTCGTCGATGTGGCAGCGCGGTTGCTCGCCGGTGCGGACGCACTGCAGGAAGTCGTTGAGGTGGCTGGGCCATTGGGGGCCCGTGGCGGGGTCGTAGGTGTAGCGAGGCTCCAAGGGCTTGTTTCGCATGTGCGGGAAGCACGGCCCGTCGTCGTACACGCAGAACTTCGACGCGGCCTGGCCGATGCTGTTGAAAATGAGCCGCCCGTTCTTGCCGATGTACTCCGGGGGCTGCTGCCGATGGGAGTTCATACAGCCTTCGAACATCACGGAAGCGTGCTGCTTCTCGAAGGTATAGTTTGCCAGCCAGGTGTCGGGAACCTCGCGGCCGTCGTGATAGTACGCGTTGTGGCCGAGGCACATACACGTATCGGGAATGCCCCATCCGAGTGTGCATTGCACCTGATCGAGCTCGTGCGAGAGGAGGTCGCCGGCCTGGCCGGTGCCGTACGGCCAGTAGCAACGCCAATGCCAGAAGTGCTCTTCGTCGAAATCGATTTTCGGCGCCGGGCCCAGCCACTTCTCCCAATCGAGGTCGGCGAGAACCTGCCGCGGGTCGGGCCGCGTGTATTCGCTGTACCAACCGTACCATCGCCACGGGGCTCGCTCGCGGGTGCCGTTGAAGTAACGGCCCGTCTTGATTAACGTGACGGGACCGATCTCGTCGCCGCGAATCATCTCGCCCGCCGCCTCGTATGCGGGAAACTGCCGCCCCTGGTGGCCCAGTTGGAAGACGATGCCCGACTTCTTCACCGCTTCGCGCATCCGTTTCGCCGACTCGACGGACGACGTCAGCCCCTTCTCGCAATACACGGGCTTGCCGGCCGCGGCGGCGTCGAGGACCATCTGCTCGTGCCAATGGTCGGGCGTGGCGATACATACGGCTTCGACGTTCTTGTCGGCCAATAGATCGTGATAGGCGACGTACGTTCGCACTTCGTCGTTGCGGGCCGCCTGGACGGCGCGGTCGACATGCGGCTTGTACACGTCGCAAACGGCAACCACTTGGGCCAACTCGGAGGCCGCCATCCCCTTGACCAGCGACCAGCCGCGCGTGCCGGTTCCAATGTGGCCGATCCGCACCGGGGCGTCCTGCACCTCGGCGCCGCGCAGGACCGCCGGGGCGTTGGCTAACACGGCCGCCGTACCGGTGGCCTGTAAGAAACGACGTCGAGAAAGGGCGGAAGTTTCAGGCATGAGAGGCTCCTGAGTAAGAATCGGGGCGATGCTTGCCGGCCTTTCCGCAAACGCTCGGCTCTTGCCGATGCTGCGGAGGGGAAGGCGTCTTCCTGAATCGCCCACTGTCGCAGACCGAGGTTTCCCACTGGGGCTGAGCTCGGAGGCGTCCCGGGCTCGCATTGCTCTGCATTGTAATGCCGCCCTCCGGGGTGTTCAATAACGCCGGCAGTTTCCTGCGGCACGCCGCGTCGGAACAGGAGCAAATCGACGGGAATCCGCAGTGCAACGAGCCGCGGCGGCGTTCGGAAGGCCCAAATTCGCGTCGCCCCGACGATCTTTTTCAGCCCACCTCCGCGCCGCGCTACCTCGTACGAAACAAGGCTCTTCATTTCCTAGGTGCGAACCATGGCAAAGTAGGAAATGCGCACCGACACCTTTGATCTATCTTCCCTCGCCTGCTACAATAAGACCAATTGTGGATGGCCGGGTGCGTCCGGCGATATGTGCGTACTGTACTACGGATACGCAAGATTGTGATAGTTTTCACAAAGCGCGGATCCTGCCTTCGAGCGGAAGCTCGCATTGGTCGGCGGCCCCGCCGCCCTGAGAATAGTCGCAGCAGGCCCGCTTGCCCCAGGTATTCGCGCAATAGCCTTTTCTTGCAGGAGAACCGACATGCGATGTCTCCCGAGCGGAACGGTCGTTGTTTCGGCCGTGCTTATGGCTTTTTTGCTGTCTCCCCGCTGTAGCGGGGCGGCGTACAGCCTTGCCGTACTGGCCGACGGGCCGGCTGCCTATTGGCGGTTCAATGAACTGGTCACCACGGCCGGCGCACTTGACGCGAGCGGCTTCGACCGGCACGGATCGTACGAGAATGCCGGAAGCTTGACCCTCGGCGTTCCCGGCCCACAGCCCGGAGACGGGTTCGGCGGAATGGGGGCAGATAGTTTGGCCGTCGCTTTCAGCGATAACGGGCACGTTGCCATGCCCGCCGGTTTCCTGCCAACCGGAAGCAGCCCTCGCACCTTCACGGGTTGGTTCAAGCAAACCAGCAATTCCGCTCAGGGCTGGCTGAACTATGGAAGAGATGCAACGCCCAACCGAAATTCGATCACGGCCGGTCCAAATCGCGTCGCCGTGGCCGTGAGCGGGCACAATTTCGGCGTCAACAATCTTGGGCTGTCGGACGGTTGGCATCACTTCGGCGTCATTTTCCCCGACGGTGCAACGCAGTCGGACGAGTGGCAGTTCGTGGTCGACGGCGTCGATCGGACGGCCGATGCGGTCAATTTGGCAGGCAGCACGCAGACGGTGAACACGATCGACGACAATCCCCTGCGACGGATCGGTGTCGGCGTGAACGGCTGGATCGACGAGGTGGCCGTGTTTGACAAGGCGTTGACCGTCGCCGACATTCAGAACCACTATTTGGCGGCAACCAGTTTCTCTCCCGGCACCATCACGCTGGACCCCACCGAAGTCGTCCGCGTGGCCTGGAACCAACCGATGGACCGAAGCACGACGGGGTCCGATTTCAGGCCTACCACCACACCTCAGGACATTGCAGTCCGCGAACGGGGCAATCCCAGCGAGACCGGTGCGCGCGGGGTTACCTATCTCCGGTTCGACTTCAGCGACTTGACTCCCGCCATCGTCAACGGGGAAGACTTCTTTGCCACATTTGCGATCGATTATCAGGCCCGGGTAAACGGCCTGAACAATCTCCAGGTGGGAATGGACGTGGTTGACGATGCAAACGCCTGGACCGCCACTTCCGGCGATTATCCAATGGCTGAGTGGGTGGAGTTGGGTAGCGCCGATCACATCCTGGTCGACAATGTCCTGTCGACCGACCCGCCGCAAACAATGTTCGTCGACGTCACTGCGGACGTACGAGACTGGGTGACCGGCGCAAAGGCGAATAACGGCTATGTGATCTTCGGCACGAGCAACGAGTTCCAAGGGGCCGGGTTTGCAAACGCCCGGATTTACGCCGTACCCGAGCCCGGCGCGTGGCTGCTGCTGCTCACGGCGCTGACCTGCGGACTGCTGTTGCGGCGACGCGGGGAGGGGAAGGCCTGAGTGGAGAGGAGTGAGTTTGGCGGGTGTGTGGGCGAACCGCGCCTCGTTCGGGTGAAGTGATTGCAGTCACGGCACGGAGGAAAACGATGCTTGTCGACAATTCACATTCCAGAGTCCGAAATGCGAAATCCGGATTTACCCTCGTCGAACTCCTGGTGGTCATCACCATCATCGGCATCCTCATTTCGTTGCTGTTGCCGGCGGTCCAGAGTGCGCGCGAGGCGGCGCGGCAGTTGCAATGCGCAAACAACCTGAAGCAGCTTGGGCTGGCCGTGCTGAACTACGAGTCGGCCTGGTCGACGCTCCCCCCCGGTGGAATCCACACCGGCACGGGCAACACGCGGCCTGAAGCGATGGGAAACTGGGCCATCGGCATCTTGCCGCACCTGGAGCAGCAGGCCCTGTTCGACCAGTACGACCAGGACCTGTACAACTCGCACCCCGACAACCTGCCTGTTCTGAAGACCCTGCTCGGACTGATGATCTGCCCGACCGATGCCGACGCTCGGCGGCTTGTGAAGCCGGGGCAAGGCCCGACCGATGAAGAGATTGCTCCCGGCTCCTACAAGGCCATTTCCGGCAGCCGTTGGGGAAACGAGAATGGGTTTTTCGACTACCCTCCGTTTCACACAAGCATGTCCGGCAATATCCGGCACCGCGGAGCATTTACCGTGGTGGGTGTGGGCGGCATGGACGTCGTGACCGTCGCCGAGATTCGCGACGGCACGTCGAACACCCTCCTCTTCGCCGAGTACCATACGCAAACCGCGCCCGAGCGCAAGGCGTTCTGGGCGAGCACCCACTCGTTCCACAACCTGGCCAGTTGCCAGCTTGAGTCGTATACCCGCGTTCCCGATTTCGATGTGTGCATGCAGGCCAACGGAAATATGTTCTGGCAGTGCCACCGGGCGTCGGCCAGCCTGCACGCGGGCGGTGTGTTCAATGTGGGCCTGGCCGACGGGTCGGTGCGCGGACTGAGCCAGAACATTGACGGGACGGTCTTCCAGCATCTTGCCACCATTGCCGGCCATGAAGTCGTGACCGGCTTCTGACGGTTCCAGGAGGGAACGCACTTTGACTCGACGGATATTGCGAAGCGGCGGCCCGACGACCGGCCTGTTTCGCCCGGTCGCGCTGGCTGCCGGCGTTGTTTTGTTGGCCGGGTGCGGACGAGGGCAGTTTCCCGTGGCCCCGGTTTCCGGCCGGATTACGCTTGACGGGCAACCCCTCGAAGCAGCCCGGGTGGGCTTTGAACCGGTCCGCGAGGGTGAACGGCTCGATGCGGGGCCGGGCAGCTACGGCGTGACCGACGCCGACGGTCGCTATCGGCTCACAACAATCGACGGCCGGGCCGGGGCGGTGGTGGGAATGCACCGCGTTTGGGTACGCACATTCCAGGCCGAGGAAGGTCCCAACGGACAGATTGTTCCGATTCGCCCGGAACGCATTCCCAAACGCTATAATGTCGAAACGGAACTCAATGTCGAGGTTCCTCCGGAGGGCACCGACTCGGCCGACTTCGACCTGACCACGGTCCCCGGTCGATGACACGCGCACACCGGACGGACGGAAGACGACTATCCAGCCCCTTAGGTTCAACGATGAAGAACACTGTTTCTGTTTACCGGTTGCCCTTTTCAGTCGCGATTTTCTCGCTAGCCATAACCATCGCCGGATCCGCAAGCTCCTTGGGGAATACGCTCGTGCCCGGCCTCGACGGCACCGAAGCGGGAGAGGCCGCAGCGGATATTCTGCAGCAAAGCGGCGTACAGGGCGGGCTAGTCGTGCATCTTAGTTGCGGCGACGGCCGGATCACCGCAGCGCTGCGCGCCGGGGAAAGCTATGTGGTGCATGGGCTGGAGCAGGACCCGGCACTGCGCAAGCAGGCGCAAATGCATGTACACAAGCATGGGCTGTACGGCCCGGTGGCCGTCGGCGCATGGGACGGCAAGCGTTTGCCGTATGCCGACAATCTGGTGAATCTGATCGTGGCCGACGAGCCGGGAGAGTTGTCGACGGCCGAAGCGTTGCGCGTGCTGGCGCCGGGCGGCGTGGCGATGCGGAAACACAATGGCGAATGGACGAAGACGGTCAAACCGCGGCCTGAAGAAATCGACGAGTGGACGCACTTCCTGCAGGGCCCGAGCAACAACGCGGTAGCCGACGACGCCGTGGTCGGTCCACCACGTCGCGTGCAGTGGATCGCCCCGCCGCTGTGGGCGCGAAGCCACGAACACCTGGCCACACTCAGCGCGGCGGTTTCGGCGGCCGGGCGGTTGTTCTATATCATCGACGAAGGCCCGACGGCCGACGTGACCATGCCGCCGCAATGGACCCTTGTTGCCCGCGATGCCTTCAGCGGCGTGCCGCTCTGGCAGCGTTCTCTTGGCACGTGGGAGTGGCGGCTGCGCGGGTTCCGTAGCGGCCCGGCCGACCTGGCTCGCCGGCTGGTGGCCGTGGACGATCGCGTGTACGTGACCCTTGGCTACGGGCAGCCGGTCGCGGCGCTCGACGCAGCTACTGGGGAAACGCTCCGCGAATTCGACCAAACAGAGAACACTCAGGAGATCGTCCTTTCCGGCGGCGTGCTGTACCTGCTGGTGGGCGAGGAAGCGCCGGATCCGGCGGCTCAGGCCCGCCGCGCCGCCCGCACCGACCAGAGCTGGATGTGGTGGCCCATCTACGAGGAGCCGCGCCCGAATACCCGGCTCCTGGCGGTCGATGCCGAAACGGGCCGCACGCTGTGGAGCAAGAAGGGGGCGGACGTGCAGCAGGTGATGCCCACCACGCTGGCAGTTGCCGGCGGGAAGGTATTTTTCCAGAACCCCGGGCATGTGATGTGCCTCGACGCCCAAGAGGGCGCGGAGTTGTGGCGGGCTGAACGGCCCGTCAGCCGGCGCCGGCCCGCGTGGACCGCCCCCACGCTTGTCGTGCACGACGGCGTCGTGCTTTCGGCCGATCGCGAAGCGCCCAAGGCCGATGGCGACGGCGACGGGACGGACGTGCAGTGGACCGTGACCAGCCAGGGCGGCATCGCGCCCGTCGGGGAATTGATCGCCTTCTCGGCCGAAGACGGGCGGCGACTCTGGTCGGCACCGTGCCGCGAGGGATACAACACGCCGGTCGACGTGCTGGTGGTCGACGGTCTGGTTTGGACGGGCAACCTGGTGGGGGCGCGCGATCCGGGCATGATCCGTGCCCTCGACCTGCACACGGGCGAGGTTCGTCGCACGCGCCCACGCGACCAGGAGTTCTACCAGCCCATCATGGCGCACGCCCGTTGCTACCGGCACAAGGCCACCAGCCGGTACCTGGTTACCGGCCGCAGCGGCACCGAGTTCGTCGACGTCGAGAGCGGCGAGGCCATCGCCCACCATTGGGTCCGAGGCGAGTGCCAATACGGCGTCATCCCCTGCAACGGGCTCCTGTACGCCCCGCCGCACCCGTGCGCGTGCTTCATTCTGGCGAAGCTCAACTCGTTCCACGCGTTGGCGCCGGGCGATCCGGTGGATCTGTCGGAAGTCGAACCGAATGAAGACCGATTGCAACGAGGGCCGGCGTTCGACTCGGTCGAGCCCCAGCCCTCGGAAGCCGGCGATTGGCCCACCTACCGGCGCGATCCGACCCGTGGCGGCGCCACGCCCGCCAACGTCCCGACCGATTTGAAGCCGGCTTGGCAAATCCAGTTGCCGGCGCCGCTCACCGGGCCCGTGGCCGCGGCCGGCCGGGTGTACGTGGCGTCGATCGATACGCACACCGTGCATGCCCTCGATGCCGACACCGGCGAGCAGGCGTGGCAATTCACCGCCGGCGGACGCATCGACTCGCCGCCGACGGTGTGGAACGGCCGCGTGCTGTTCGGCTCGGCCGATGGCTGGGTCTACTGCCTGCGGGCCGCCGACGGCGAGCCGGCCTGGCGGTACCGCGCGGCGCCGGAGGAACGCTTGGTGACCGTCCACGGGCAGCTCGAATCGGCGTGGCCGGTCCACGGCGGCGTCCTCGTCCTGCCCGCACCGGATGAACCGTCGCAGGCCGTTGTGTACGCCGCGACCGGCCGGTCGGGCTACCTGGACGGCGGGATCGTGCTGGTTCGGCTCGACGCAGAGAGCGGGCGAGAACTGTCGCGCACCGTGGTCGACAGCCACGATCCCGAAACTCGGCAGCAGCCGCATCCGTTGCCTCGACCGGCCCCAGGGTTCAGTATCCCCGGGGCGCTGAACGACGTGCTCTCCGCCCGAGATGGTTCGGTGTTCATGCGGCACTTACGGTTCACACTCGACGGCAGCCCGCAGGAGAAGACTCTCCCCCATCTTCACAGCCCGGCCGGCTTCCTCGACGACTCGTGGTGGCACCGCACGTATTGGATGATTGGCACCGAGATGCACGGTGGCTGGGGAAGCTGGCCTGCCATGGGCGCCCGGGTTCCCAGCGGGCGGCTGCTGGTGATCGATGGGCAAACGGTGTACGGCTTCGGCCGCGACCGGTACCACCGCGACGGCAGCCACGTGGGACTTGGACGGGCCGACTACCGCCTGTTCGCCCGCAATCTTGCGGTCGACCCGCGGCGGACCGCAGGCCAGGAAACCGTGCTCTGGCAGCGGCGCGTGGATCCGGTCGTGCGGGCCATGGCGCTGGCGGGCGAAACGCTGTTCATCGCCGGGCCGAGCGCGACTTCGGTTGCCGACGACCCAATTGCCGCGTGGGAGGGGCGCGCCGGAGGGCTGCTCTGGGCCGTTTCCGCCCAGGACGGTGAGCAGCAGGCCGCCTATCCGCTCGACGCCCCGCCGGTTTTCGACGGACTGATCGCTACACCCGGTCGATTATTGTTTTCCACAACGGACGGCCGGGTGATGTGCTTCGGCGGGGAAGCCCACAAGCTCGGGCAGCAGTAGCCGGCATCTTCACTTCCTCATCGGGGAGGTCAGACGCAGTAACCTCACTCCGGCCGGTGGCCTGGGCCGGGTGAACGGCAGGACGTTCGGCCCAACAACTGCCGGAATAAGGGCGGCAACCCCACGAGGCGCCCACAACACGGCTTCTTTCAGCTTCCCACGGCGCTCGCCCGCCGCCGGCATTGCGGCCACTGGACCGGGTCGATGTGATACAGCATCTGGAGCACTCCGTACAGTTCGGGATGGTGCTGCCGGACGCGGTGCGGCTGCTCAAAAAAGTGCTCGGTGGCCACGGCGAAGAACTCGGCCCGGCTGGCCGCGGCGTATTCGTCGAGCACGGTGCGGCGCCCATGGCGAACATCGGCAACGATTCGGGCGTACTCGCGGCCCATCACGTCCTCCCATCGCTGGTGCTGGGCGTGCGAGGGCAGGGGAGGCGACCCGCCCATCTCGCCGCTGAGCGCGTCGATTTGGTGCGCGAACTCGTGCAGCACCACGTTGTGGCCGTCGTGCGGATGCCGCCCGCCCGACAGCGCATGATGCCACGACAAGATAACCGGCCCCCGATACCACGCCTGGCCGGAGATGGGCAAACCCTCATCGACGATCACCGCGTGCCGCTGCATCTGCGGCGGCAGGGCCATGACGTCGGGGTAGACGAGAATGCTCCGCAGCGCGTCGAAGCACCAGTCGCCGTCGATGCCCAGAAGAAGCAGGCACGCCTGAGCCGAGATGGTCACGCGCACCTCGTCGGTCACTTCGAAACCCGCGCACCCCACCCAGGTACGCTCGGCCGCGAATATCCGAAGCAGGTCGCGCAGCCGGTCCTGCTGGTCGTCCCGCAGGCACGCGTACTGCCGAACGTTACGATCCAAACAGCCAAGCCACTCGTCCGGAAACGGCTCGGACAGCAGTTTCCGCCGCCGCCGGCGTTTCAACCAAGAGAACAGCATCGCAGCCTCGTATTCGATTTTCGACGTTCAACGTTCGTAACCGCTCACAGCTCGCTGCATGCGAGGGGGACAGTCCCATTTTCGCGGCCGTAGCGGGCGGCCGATTG
>CAYPWB010000192.1:0-11930 GCA_964414315.1 uncultured Planctomycetaceae bacterium
ACTATGGCGGACGGCACGGCGGAGCGTGCCTGCTACTATGGCGGACGGCACGGCGTGCCTGGTGCTAGGGTCGTTCACACTTCGGGGTAGGTCCACGGGGCGCGGTACTCGCGGGTGAGCAGGGCGTTGGCTTCGGCGTCGGGCGCGCCGGCGGCGTCGACGCAAATTTCCCGCTCTCCGTCCCAGTCGATGCTGCGCCCCAGCTTCATCGACAGCATGCCCAGCAGGCTCATCGCCGTGGAGCGGTGACCGATTTCGATATCGCACACGGGCCGTTCGCCTGTCTTGACACACCGGAGGAAGTCGGCCCACAGTTCGGGGATGTTTTGGTCGTCGGGCTTATGGAGTTGCGGCTCCTCGTGCTGCGTGGGCGCGTTGGCATTTACCGGGTAGAAGGTCCAGCCGTTGCGCCAGCCCATGTGGAACGTGCCGCCGGTGCCGTAGAAGTAGCAACCGACGTTGTGCTTCTCGGCATTGTTTCCGGCGAAATACCGGTGTTCCCATACGGCGGTGAACGAGTCGAACTCGAAGTTGACCACCTGGGTGTCGGGCGCGTCGGTGTTGTCGCGCCGGATGTGCCGGGCACCGAACGAGTGGACGCTTTTGGGCCACTTCTCCTCGGTCCACCAGAGGATCTGGTCCATCCAGTGGATGCCCCAGTCGCCAAGTTGCCCGTTGGCGTAGTCGAGGAACTGGCGGAAGCCGCGCGGATGGATGCGGCTGTTGAACGGCCGCAGCGGGCCGGGGCCGCACCACATATCCCAGTCGAGGCCGGGGGGCGGATCGCTGTCGGGCGTGGGTTCGCCGGGCCCGCCGCCGTAGTGGACGAACGACCGGACCATGCCGACCTGCCCCGCCTTGCCGCTTTTGAGGAACTCCATGCCCGACACGTTGTGCGGCGACACCCGCCGATGGGTGCCCACCTGGACGACCCGCTCGGCCTCGCGGGCCGCCTTGACCATGGCGGTCCCCTCCCGGATCGTGTGGCAGATGGGTTTTTCGACGTACACGTGCGCGCCGGCCCGGACGGCGTCGATCATCGCCAGCGGGTGCCAATGGTCGGGCGTGGCGACGATGACGATCTCCGGCTTTTCGCGTTCGAGCATTTCGCGGTAATCGCCGTACTTCTTCGGTTCGTTGCCGGTCTTTTCGGCGACGCTCGCGGCGGCCTTGTCGAGCATGTTCCGGTCGACGTCGCACAAGGCCGCGACGTCCGACTCGCCCGCCTCGATCGCGCAATTGAGAATGTTCATTCCCCACCAGCCGCTGCCGACGAGCGCGGTGCGATATTTTTTGGTCTTTTCGGCCCCGTGGACGGCCGGCGCGGCCAGCGCCAAGCTCCCGGCGGTTGCCGCCCCTGCCGCGAGGAAGCGGCGTCGTGTCGTCTTGTCGAGCATCGGAGAACTCCTTGGAATGGTGCAGCCGTTGTGCGGAAACCGGGGCAAGCGTCGTTCCCGCCGGGGCGGCCCCCGCCCACCGAAAAACGCCTGCCGCTCAATGCTCCCGATTCTACCCCAAGCCGAAACGGGGTGCAAACTTGGGCGACGTGCAAAAAAACCGGTTTCCCTGGTGGATTTTCACCCGTCGCCCATCTACAATCGCGAGGAACGCAGACTCTTCCGTTTCCAGGTGCAAACCACGGCAAAGCAGCAGGCACGCTCCGTCGTGCCATCCACTTCATTGGACAGAACTCCTTCGTTCGGCCAACTCATTTGCAGCTAGAAGCGGAAGAGCCGGAACGAATCGCCCCATTTGCAACCCCACAAGAGGAGGTATGCCCGATGATGAAGCCCCTATGCGTCCTCTCGGCGATGCTGCTGGTCGGCCCGGTCGCCGCGGCCGACATCATCGACCGCGTCACCATCCCGGCCATCGACCTCGATGCCGAGACCGACCGGCAGGTGGTGGTCGACCGCGAGCCGGGCCAATACCTCGGCCATGTAACCACCGTGCTCTTGGAAGACGGCAAGACCATCTACGCGGTGTACCCGAAAGGGCACGGCCGCGGGGCGATTGTGATGAAGCGCAGCGACGATGGCGGGCGAACGTGGAGCGATCGGCTTCCCACGCCCGAAAGCTGGGCCACCAGCCGCGAGGTGCCCACCATCCATCGCGTCGTCGGGCCCGACGGCACGAAACGCCTCATCCTGTGGTCGGGTCTCTACCCGGCGCGCCTGGCCGTGAGCGAAGACGACGGCAAGTCGTGGAGCGAACTCGAGCCCGTCGGCCAATGGGGCGGCGTGGTCGTCATGGGCTTCGTCGAGGCGCTGCGAACCGGTCCGGGGCGGTACCTGGCCATGTTCCACGACGACGGGCGGTTCATTCGCGGCGGGCCGTTGAGCATCCACGGCTCGCCCGCAAGCCCGCGAACCGATACGTTCACCCTCTACAAAACGCTCAGCGACGACGGCGGCCTCACCTGGTCGGACCCCGAGGCCGTGTGGAAGGGCAGCGACGTTCACCTGTGCGAGCCGGGCTGCATCCGCTCGCCCGACGGCAAGCAGCTTGCCGTGCTGCTGCGCGAGAACGCGCGGCGGAAGAACTCGCACGTGATCTTCTCCGACGACGAGGGCAAAACGTGGACCGAGCCCCGCGAAGTGCCGCTGGCCCTGACCGGCGACCGGCACACCGCGAAGTACGCGCCCGACGGGCGGCTGCTGATGAGTTTCCGCTGCATTTCGCCCACGGCGAAGCGGGCCGAGCGCCCGTTCGAAACCGACTGGGCCGGTTGGGTCGGCACGTACGACGACATCGTGCACGGCCGCGAGGGGCAGTACGTCGTCCGCTTCAAGCAGAACCACCGCGGCCACGACACCACCTACCCCGGCGTCGAAGTGCTGCCCGACGGCACCTTCGTCGTAACCACCTACGGCCACTGGACCGAGGGCGAAGCGCCGTACATCATGAGCGTGCGGTTGAAGCTCGAGGAACTCGACGCGCGGGCCGCGGAATAGGTCCGGTGCGGGGTGTTCCGTTTGTGCCTGACGTAATCCCGGTTTTGTTCCGCCCGCGGCAGTGGAAAACCGGTTTGCGATTTGGCGGGGGCGCGAAGAAATCAGTATCAGGACTTCTACAAATCGGGATCACAGGGTCCCCTCTCCCTCTGGGAGAGGGCTAGGGTGAGGGCTTTTTGAAGCGGAAACGGTTTGCCTTGCTTGACTGGATCCGCTATGCCCTCACCTCCGGCCCCTCTCCCAGAGGGAGAGGAGAGGAGTTTGCAAAAGTCCACTCAGTATCTCAGTCCCGAAGGGACGAGCCTAAACCAGCCCAGGGTGGAGCCATCGCGAGTGGTGCGAGCGAGGCGCAACCCTGGGTTGGGGGACAAACACAAAACACAAGCCCGACAGGGCTGGCCCTAATCGGAGCTTTCTCGACCGGAAACCGGCCGTACCCCTCCAGCACCCCGTGTAACCGCTCGCCGCCAGCCCTGGTCGCGCGGCCACCGAAGCCTGCGAATTCCGCCGGAATCCTGCCGGAACCGCTTGCAGCGGCCCCCTGGACGGGCTAGAATCATGGCTTCCGGGGGTAGCCCTTCCGGGAAAGGGTAATCGCGGGAGGTTGACAAGTGCGCCGCTAATTCCCATCACTGCTTTCGCGATCTGAAAGAATGCAGCCGAAGACGAGTCGCGATTTCCTGAAGGTTGCCGAGCAACGCCTCAATGCGGCCGAAGCGTTGCTTGCAGCGGATTTGACGCTTGATGCCCAGTATGTAGGCGGATACGCTGTCGAATGCTCGCTGAAAGCCTTGATTCTGGAAAGGACCCTTCCCGCCGATCGGCCTGGTCAATTGCTTCGGATCTCGTTTGGAGCTACAATGCACAAACCGGAAACATTGTTGCAGGAACTACGAACTCTAGGCGTTCGCCTGACGCCGGAGTTGGCGAAGAGAATGCGGCGTTTTGACTGGACGACTGACTTACGTTACGAAACGGGCCGGCGCGTCCGAGGCGAAACCAAGGGCTTCCTGCGGACTTGTGTCGAAATCCGCGACTGGGTGAAAGGCCAACTACAATGACAACGAAGCAAGTATCCAACTGGGAAGATAAACGGACGGATGAATCCAGAATGGTCGAAGACAGCTTGCGCGAAGCTGGCTTTGAAAGGGTCGATGCGTATCGATACAACTCGGCTTCGCTTCGTGTGCGAGTGATTGACAAACGATTTGAATCGATCCCTCGTGAAGAGCGCGACACGATCGTCGAGCCGTCCATCGACTCGCTGCCACCTTTAACCCAGGCTGACATCGTAACTCTTGTCTTGCTGGCCCCATCAGAGTTCGAGCAACCGAGCCAGACCTGTCGCGAGTTCATGCTGAATACTGAGTTTGAGAACCCTAGCCCTACGATGCTTTAGGGCGGAACTGCGGCGAACCGGCTGAAGCTTGAGGAACTCGACGCCCGAGCTACGGAATAGGTCCAGTGCCTGCCCGAAGGTAACGCCACCATGCGACCGGGCAAAGAGGAGAAATTCGGGGGCTTCCGCTTCTGGGTGCAAAGCCCGGCAAAGTAGCAGGCACGCTCCGTCGTGCCGTCCGCTTGATCGGGCAGAACGCAGCCGTTCGGCCGAATGGCTTGCACCTGGAAACGGAAAAACCGAAACTCGCTTACCCCCCGCGAGTTACGGGCACTCCTTCCGGCTCGATAGGTCTTTCTCAATCAGGAACGGGGCGTACCCCTCCAGCACCTCGTGTAACCGCTCGCGCCAGCCCTGGTCGCGCGGCCGCCCATCCCTGCGAATTCCGGCGGAATCCTGCCGGAACCGCTTGCAGCGGCCCCCTGGACGGGCTAGAATCATGGCTTCCGGGGGTAGCCCTTCCGGGAAAGGGTAATTGGGGTGGAATAACAAGTTCGGGACAAGAAGATGAAGAAGACACTCATGCTCGCATTCGTAGCCGTCGCCGGGGTCTCCTGGGCCGACGATCAACCATCCATGGCGAATCTCGAAGCTCAGTTCGCAGACAAGATCATATCCTTGTCAAAGGCAACCAACGTGCCGCCCCACATGATGGAAGAGAAGATCACGATGGCTGCCGCATCTGTCTTCAGCAATCACACGGAGGTGATCGCTGCGGAAACAGAGAAGAACCTTGCCGAACTTCCACCCCTTGAGCCTTCCGAGTTACCGTCGGAGGCCACCCGTCAGGATTTTGACCTATCCGACCTGTCTGTTCCGCAACTTGAAGGCTTTCTCATTGTGTTTGGGTGGCAACCCACACGCGTGGCTCAGACCGCCAAGGCGGCAGCCCTTTCTCGAAGATTCGGTCCATCCGATTATGGGAGAAGGGCACTGCTGGAAGCAGCCCTTCCCGACAAATACTACAGGCTGAACGGGAAGACGAACCCAACCATCGTCATTCGGTCACTGGGAGACTTCTTCCTTGTCGAGTGCAAGAGACACGACTGGGGAGTACTCATGCCAGTATCAGTGCGATGGTTGAAAAAGGAATCCCGAACAACCGAATCCATACCTGCGAAATGACCCTCGCCTTGCGAGGTCCATTTTGAGGGTGATTCTTATCGTTCGTCGTAACAGGCCAGCATGATGGATACCGTTTATCTCGAAACAATGATTGTGGGGCATGTTGCCGGCCGACTCGATCCCGATCCTTTCGTCTCCGCAAGGCAACGGGCGACTCGGGATTGGTGGGAACTGATGGGGCCAGAAGATGGTACGTAATCCAATCACCGAAGACATTCGCGCGATTCGTCACCGGCTCGCTGCGGAATGCGATAACGACGTTGGCCGCATTGGTGCTCGGTTACGACACCGTCAAGCTGAATCGGGTCGTCGGGTCGTCCGGCTGCCGAAACGCGATCTCGTAGCGACGACGAATCAGGCGATCCAACGGAGCGGCGGGCCAGGGATATCCTGAATCCAACCCTGCCCGGCCGCCGCCCGCTGAATCCTAACGTGAGCATTGCCCACGTCCGGCTGCAGCGGCCGGCGGCAGCCGAAGGAAACGATAGGCAACCCATCGTCATTGCGGCGACTGGGACGCCGGAATCTTTTCAACGCCGAACCCTTCTCGAATCCAGTTCACCACCGCTTGCCCGGTAAACCGGGCGTCCCACGGGTAGTCGCCCGTCCACGACGGCTTGCCCGAGGTGGGAATGTCGTCCGCGCCGCCCCGGCGCATGTTGGTGGCGACGGCCATGAATGTCTTCAGTCCCATGGGATCGTACGCCTCGCCCGCAGCAGCTCGCCTGGCCGCTTCGTCGCGGTCGAGCAGGGGATCGTCCGACCAGTCGAGCAGCGCGAGGCCGAGCACTTCCAACACGTAGCGTTTGAGCGTGCGGTCCGGATCGGGCCAGCCCTCGGCTTCTGCGGCGTCGGCGTACGGGGCCACCGTGTTGTTCTCGCCTATCCAATCTGCGGCGGGAAGGCTGTTGTCGGAGTAGAACCGGTTGCGTTGCACGTTCAGTTGCGACGACGACTCCAGCGCGGCGAGATTGCGCCCGGTGCCCACGGGCGTTTCGGCGACGAACACGTTGTTCTCCGCGACGTTCCCTTGCACGTCCGTCCAGTCGCCGCCCAGCGACAAGCCCGTGCTGGTACGGTAGGCGATGTTGCCGCGCACCGTGTTGTTCCGCTGAGTATAGTATCGGTCGTCTTGATACTCGGTGGAATTGCAGCCGAACTGGAAGCCGCTGCCATGCCGGTGCTCGGCGAAGCCCAGGTCATCGGTAAGCAGTGCGCCGCTGACGATGTTCCCTTCGACCACGGCGCCGAAGCTGGCGCCCTGCAGTGCATAACCATGCCCCGGTTGCGCGCGGTTGTCGGAAGCGTCGTGTGTGTCGGGATCGTTCGGGCTGGGATACTGGAATATCAACTGGACGTTATTGCGGACCACCGCCGAGCGGCCTTCCTGCCCGCTGGAGGTGAGCCAGTGATTGACCGGCTTGTTGCTGCCGGTGGAGCTGAACCAGTATCCCTCCACGATCAGGCTATTTTCGATCAAGCCGCCGAGCCGCATCTGCGGGCCGCCCGAACCGCCGTCGGCGGAGATGATGTTGCGGTAGGTGTGGCCCATCTGCGCGCCGCCGCCCTGATAGATATTCCGGTCGAAAATGGTGCGCCTGGGATCGGGGTCGATCCGCGGGTCGGTTTTATAGCCGTTCTTATAGAAAATCACTTCCTCGAACGTGGGCGACGCGTCGAAGCCGCTGTTGAAGTAACCCTGGTTGTGCCCCTTCGCCTTGAAATTGAACGCGCTGACGGACCGGCGCAGCGTGGTGTCGATCGGCAGGTAGTTCATCTGGGTGCTGACCATCTTGCAGTCTTCGATGTACCACGTGGGAACGCCGGGCGCGCCCGGCGACGTGCAGCCGGCGTGCATGCCCAGGTGGCTCAGTGTCGCGTGTATCTCCAGGCCGGCAACGACCTGATGAAACTGCACGTGCGTATCTCCCCCGGTATGCGACCCGAAGGGCGACCTCTCCTTGGGGGCGACGATTGCCCGGCCCTCCGGCAGCGGTCCGTAGGCCGTGACCACCATCGGCTCGGCCTGACTTCGCCCGCCGTTGAAGGCCATTTCAAACGTCTCGTGCCGTCGCCCGCGACGCAGCAGGAACCAGTCGGGATATCCCCAACTGTTTTGCAGCCGCGGGTCGGAGTTGGGGAACTCAAAGGCTTTGACGGCCGCCTCGTTGGGCAGCAGCGGGTTGTCGCCGTAGGCTGCGCCCGCCTCGTTGACGGCGCTGCCGGACGAATCGACAATGCGTTTGCCGTCCCACCAGTACACCTCGCCGGCGGCGTTATCGCCATGGTCGGGATCGAAAAACACGAGCTTGCTGCCCTGGTCGCGCGGGTCCTCGCGCCGCCGGCTGCCGGGTACGCGGCTGCCGTCGCTGGGCACCAGCAGGGCCTTCAGGTCGAGCCAGCCGCCGTCGGTCCTTGGGGGCTGCCAATCGGGTTTCGTCGCGGCGGAAGCCGCGGCCGCCGTGTCATTCTCCACCGCGCCGGCCCACGGCAACGGCCACGCATGCGCCGCCCCAAGAACCAAAGCACCAATCGCAAAACCAATCCGTGCGTTTCTCATCATCGAAGTCTCCTGAGGGTGGAAGGCGGGGGCGCCACGGTCGAGTCATCGGTCCCGGGCCGGCGGCGCGCCGAACGACGGGGGAAAGCAGAACGGGCCCGGTTTGCCGGAACGGCCCGACGGTGCTTCGCACGTCACCATGCATGCGAGCGGGACCGTGCCATCGACAAAAGGGGCGGAAAGTACGCTTTCCTTGTAGCGGCAGTTTAGGCCGTAGGCATTGGGGGTGCAATAGGGCCCCCTTTCGCGGCGCGACCCGGGCGAAGATTGGTTCGTAGGACCAATGTGGCGGCGCCGGAAATCGCTGCGGGAAAAGCGTTAGAAACGGCAACGGACGCTTGCCGTCAAGCCCTGGAGGAGCAGGTCGTTGTTGTGCGGCCCTGTGGCGTCGTCGAAGATCTGGCATTGGTTCAGCCAGTCGTTGATCTCGTAACCGGCCATCGCCGACCAACGCCCGTATTCCAGACGAACGCCAACGAGCACCTGGAAGGTCAAGGCGCCGAAGTCGCGGTCGCGGATGGGGATAACCCGCTCGGACCGGATGGTTTGCGAATCGTGCGCGGCCGTCAGTCGGGTCACGTCCTGAACGGCCCAGTGGCCCAGCAGATAGGCCGTGTAGAAGTTCGCCACAAGGTCAATCCGGCACGTCTCGCCGCGCCGAACATTCCAGGCGTTCTCAATGCCCAACTTGGGGCCGATTCCCCAGAAGTTGTTCTCCATGTGCTCGCTGATGCTCTTGGACACCGAACGATCCTGGAACTCGGAGTCGAACTGCTGGTTGATCCATGCGCCGCGTATTCCGAGAACAGGGCGGAGTTGCAGCGAGGGGAGCGGATAGAACCGCCGGCCGAAGTCGCAGTCCAGCACATTGTAGTCGATCACCGCCTGCACGCGTCCTTCGTCGAAGTAGGGCGGCGTGGACGCAGGCGCATCCGACAAAGCCAGTTTCCCACCCAGGAAGGCCGGCGTCAGGTTGCCCGACACCGAATGTTCGGTCGTCGTGTGAAACCGCGTGTAGTAGAGCCTCGTGCCCCACGTCTCGTCCAACTCAATACCGGCTCGGAATCCGGGGGCGAAGTCGAAATCGATCGTCTCGTACGCAATGAACTGATTCGTCGGCTGCCGGTTGGTGTTGAGAACCCAGTCCACCGGCTCCGTGGCGCGCCAATACAGAAAGTCGGCAAACACCTCGAACGCCGGGGCCCTTTGCGGCAGCAGCAGGCACGAAAGCAGGGAGGTCCAGAAGAAGGCGACTGTGGCGGCGCGGCGAACCGCGGCGCGTCGGCCACGGAATCCCCCTCGCTGTTGTGTGGCTCGGCGCGCCACCACTGGAAGCCGAACGCACACCGCAATTCCCCTTCGGAACCGCGAGGCGCCGCCGGCGCAGCTTGGGCTACCTAGAAGCCGACCGAGATACCGCATGTCAGACCCTGTACTGTAAGATCGCCGTGCATGGGCAATTGCTGAAACGTTGACAATCGCTGCTGGTTGGCCCACCATTGCAATTCATATCCGATTCGCCCTGTCATGGTGATGGTTCCGGGCCGGAACCATTCCAGGCCGAGGAAATAGTTCAGGTTGACGGTGCCGAGGCTCGAATTGTTCATGCTGGTCGTCAAGGCGCCGTAGGCGAGAAGCGGGAACTCCGCGTCGTTCCTCTCGTACGCGTCGTCAACGTTCCAGACGCCCCAGAGCAGGGCGCCCGAAAAGGTGCCGACCACGCTCAGGTTCGCAAGTCGCGAGGGCTTCCAGCGGCCGTCGATTCCGAACGCCGGCCCGAGGCCGCGGAAGTCGTGGTCGATACGCTCGGTCGCCGACAGGCTGCCGGACGTGCTGTTCCAGTTCGCCTGAATCTTCTGCCGGATAAACGCCGCTTTCAAACCCATGGAGGGACGAAGTGAAACCGACTCGCCCACGGCAATCGTACGTCCCACGTCGAAATCGATCGTGTTGAACATCAGGTCCCAGCGCAGGGCTGCTTCTTCGATTTTGCCGGCCGTCACGTTGACGAACCCGCTGAAGAACTCCGGAGCGATGGTTCCGCTGCCGGGCGGGAGCGAGGCCTCGGCTGCGGTGCGAAACCGGGTCCAATACAGTTTCGTGTCCCACGACAGTTCGCCCGGATCGTGGGCAAAGCCGACGCGGAATCCGGGGTCCCATCCGAAATCGACGTTCTCGGAAGAGAAAGTGTCGTAGGCTTCGGACTTCGTGATGACGCTCGACCAAACGGAAGAGGTTTGCTGCGAGGCGTGCCACAGCAGCACGTCGGCAAACGGAGTGACGCCCTCCGCGAGTGCCCGGGAGCAGGCCGGCAGAAGGACAAGCAGGAGCGTTATGCGAACAAGCAGCATCATTGTGTGTTTGCGCTAATAGTTGATGCGCAGTTCCAGAGTGCCGCCGTGCAACGACATCAGGTTATTGAGCCGGCCCATGTTGTACGAGTAGAACTGCATCTGATTCAGCCATACCTGGGCCTCGTAGCCCAGCCGCACCGTCGTGGTCGCCCTCGCGAACATTTGAGTCCATTCGATGCCCATCGCCCCGCTGATCATGGTGGCGGCGCCGCTGATGGGACTCGTCCTGATGGCAATGGACGTTGGCGTTGGGATGATTATTGAGGTCGGGCCGTCATTTGTGTAGACGTCGCTGAACGTCCAGTGTCCGTACATGAGCGATCCCGAAGGCGTGCCGAAAAGCTTGAGTTTGTAGCGCGGCCGCGTGCAAAGCGGCATCTCGATGGTCACGCCCACCGATGGGCCGATCCCCCAGAAGTCCTGTTTCAGGTCCTCGGTGGCCGAGTCGAAAAGGTAGAGGTGCCCCAGCGTGTCGATGGGCTGCCGCCAATTGGAATGGATGGATTGGCTGATGATTGCCGCCTTCAGTCCCACGAAGGGTCGCACGATCAGGTTCGGAGCCATTTTGCAGGTGCGCCCGACTTCCAGATCGATCGTGTGGAAGTCGACGTCCCATTCGATGTCGGCACTGCGGTAATGCGGCCCGAAGGTGTCGCCGTCCGGGTTATCGACGAAGAAATTTCCGAGGAACGCGGAATAGACCTCGCCTGCCGCACGGTTCGTCGCGCGCGTGCTGAAGTTCGTATACGACACCGTACCCTCGATCCCTTCGCTCGCGTGCCGACATCCCATGCCGACGCGAACGCCGGTATTCCAATCGAACGGTGTGTCGACGAGCGTAATCGCGCCGGCATAGGTGCCCAGCAGGCCGTTCGGGGTGATGATCTGGGCCCAGTTGTCGGCGCCTCCCTCCCGTAGGGTCCAGAAAAGCGCGTTGGCGAAGACAAAGCGGTCGGGCGACGCGTTCGACGGCCGGTACGCCGTCGCCCCGGCTGCCGGCGCGCCATCCTCGCCCATCAGCGCGATGTCCGGAGAGGGCGAGTAGACCAACTCCGGTGCCAGACGGCCTCCCTTTTCTGCGAAGGCATCGCCACACATTGCGCGGCATTCCGAAGTGGAGTTTGGTCCCGGCGCTTCGGAGAAGCATTTGCGGCCTGCCTGCGCAAACAGAACCAGCAGCGAAAGGAGCATCGCCAGTGCCAACGACCGTGTCTGCCTGCAAAAGGCACGGCACCGGCAGATTGGGTGGTAAGCAGACCGACTCAACATGGTTTGCGCAAGGACCCGGAAGAGCGACGACGGAATGAGAGCAACAAATCGAGAAGCCAGGAGGCGGCAGCCTTTGCGTTATCGGCACATCTTGCCTCGACGGGCCAGCTTAAAGTAGTTGTGGACTCTTGCAAACTTCTCCCCTCTCCCTCTGGGAGAGGGGCCGGGGGTGAGGGCATAGCGAATCCAGTCAAGCAAGGCGAACCGTTTCCGGTTCAAAAAGCCCTCACCCTAACCCTCTCCCAGAGGGAGAGGGGACCTTGTGATCC
>CAYPWB010000193.1:0-7097 GCA_964414315.1 uncultured Planctomycetaceae bacterium
GCGAAAGCGGGACAGGTACCTTTTGCCGGGACGGCCCTTCGGGTGCTGCGCACAAGAGGCACCGTCCCGAGTGCCACGGCGAAAGCGGGACAGGTACCTTTTGCCGGGACGGCCCTTCGGGTGCTGCGCACAAGAGGCACCGTCCCGAGTGCCACGGCGAAAGCGGGACAGGTACCTTTTGCCGGGACGGCCCTTCGGGTGCTGCGCACAAAAGGTACCTGTCCCGTTTTCGCCTACAGGGTGGTGGCCCGTAGGAGTTGAGAGTTAATGGCTACGATGACCGTGCTGGCCGACATCAGCACGGCGCCGGCGGCCGGAGCCAGCAGGATGCCCCATGCGGCCAGCACGCCGGCTGCCAGCGGCAGCGCGATGATGTTGTACCCGGCCGCCCACCACAGGTTCTGCACCATCTTCCGGTGAGTCACCGTGCTCAAGGCGACAATTCGCGCCACGTCGCGGGGGTCGCTCCGTACCAGGACGATGTCGCCGGCTTCCACCGCCACGTCGGTACCGGCGCCGATGGCAATGCCCACGTCGGCCGTGGCCAGGGCCGGGGCGTCGTTCACTCCGTCGCCGACCATGGCCACCTTTTTTCCCCCGGCTTGCAGGGCCTTGATCTTGTCGGCCTTCTGGTCGGGCAGGACCTCGGCGAACACCGTATCAATGCCCAACTCCTCGGCAACCGCGTCGGCCACCGCCGAGGCGTCGCCGGTGAGCATGGCCACCTCGATGCCGGATTCGTGGAGCCGATCGACCGCCTCATGCGACTCGGGGCGCACGGCGTCGGCCACGGCAAAGACGGCCAGGGCATGTCCTTCTTCCAGCAGGTAGATGGCCGCTCGACCCTGATCCGCCGCCTGTTCGGCGGCCTCGCGCAGCTTCGGCGATGGTTCGGCATCCGCTTTCTCCAGCAACGCCGGGCCACCCACGAACAACCGCCGCCCGTCGACTTCGGCCTGCGCTCCTTTCCCGGGAATGGTTTGGAAGTCTTGCGAAGCGGGAATCTCCAACTCGCGCTCCTCAGCGGTCTTGCGAATGCCGCGGGCGATGGAGTGCTCGGAATCGCCTTCGACGGCTGCGGCCAGCCGCAACGCGTCGTCGGCATCGAGCGAATCGTCCGTCGTCGTCGCCACCACCCGATGCTCACCCAAAGTCAGCGTGCCCGTTTTGTCGAACACGATGCTGCTCAAGTTACGCGCGCCCTCCATGCCCCGCCGATCGCGAACCAAGAGGCCGTTCCGAGCGCCCAGTGTCGTGGAAATAGCCAAAGCCAAGGGGATAGCCAAACCCAAAGCGTGCGGGCAGGCGATCACAAGCACGGTTACCGTTCGCGTGATGGTGAAATCGAGGCTGCGGCCGACCGCCAGCCATGCGGTGAACGTCAGAAGCCCGGCGGCGATGGCAACCAGGGTCAGGAAAAAGGCCGATCGGTCGGCCAGCGTTTGGGCCCGCGATTCGGATGACTGCGCCTCATCGACCAGGCGCATGATTCCCGCCAGAACGGTCCCCTCGCCGGTCTCCCGCACCTCGACCCTCAGGGAACCGTCGCCGTTGATCGTGCCGGCCACCACCTCGCTCTCGGGCTGTTTGGGAACCGGCTGCGATTCGCCGGTGATCATCGACTCGTTCAGCGCGCTTTCGCCCTCCCGCACGATGCCGTCGGCCGGAATGTTCGCGCCCGGACGTACCAACACGAGGTCGCCGCCGGCCAGTTCGCCAACAGGCACCTCTTCGGTACGGTCGCCGTCGACGATTCGCTCGGCCATATCGGGCAGGAGCTTCGCCAGGGCCTGCAGGGCGCCTTGAGCTTGCGCGACCGACCGCATTTCGACCCAATGGCCCAAGAGCATAATGGTGACCAGCGTGGACAACTCCCACCAGAGGGCCATGCCGGGGTAGCCGAGCGTGATGGCCACGCTGTACACGAACGCAACCGTGATGGCCAGGGCGATCAGCGTCATCATGCCGGGCAGCCGGTCGCGCAACTCGCGGACCATACCCTGCAGGAACACCCAGCCGCCGTAGAAGTAGACGATCGTCCCGAACAGGTCGGGCATGTAGGCCGAACCGGGGAAGGTGGGGGCCGAGTAACCGAGCCATACCTGGATTTGCTCGCTCCAAACGAGCGTGGGAATCGACAGCACCAGCGCCGCCCAGAACTTCCGGCGAAACATCGCCACGTGGTGCCCGGCGTGTTTGCCGTGATCATGCCCCTCGTGATCGTGCTCACCGTGATCGCCATGGTGGCCGTGTTCGGACGGCGGCTCAGGAGCATGCGCCGAGGCGGGCTCATGACGGTGGCCGTCATGATCCGCTTGGCGGTTCGGCTCGGGGCCGGCGTGCTCGTGATTCGCATGACCCATTGCGCGAGTCCTTTCCATTAGGCCGGCGAGGGCTCTTGGTATTGTTGGGCAACGAACTCCCAATTCACGAGGTTCCAGAAGCCGTCGAGATATTTGGGCCGGGCATTGCGGTAGTCGATGTAGTAGGCGTGTTCCCACACGTCGCAGGTCAACAGGGGCGTCCCGCCTGTCTGGATGGGCGTGCCGGCGTTGCTCATCGGCTCGATGCTCAGGTTGCCGGAAGCGTCCTTGACCAACCAGGTCCATCCCGAACCGAACAGGCCTTTGGCGGCATCGTTGAACTTTTGCTTGAACTGGTCGAGCGAGCCGAACTGTTGCTCGATTACGGCGGCCAGCGGACCCTCCGGTTTGCCGCCGCCTTCCGGCGAAAGACAGTTCCAATAGAACGTGTGGTTCCACACCTGCGCGGCGTTGTTGAACAGCTTGCCGGAAGCTCGCTGGATAATCTCCTCAAGCGACTGCAATTCCAACTCCGTGCCGGGCAGCAGCTCGTTCAGATTTGAAACGTACTTGGCGTGGTGCTTGCCGTGATGATACTGGAGCGTTTCGGCCGAAATGTGGGGTTCCAGGGCCGTCTCGGCAAAAGGCAGTTCGGGAAGTTCATGTTTCATGACTCGGTCCTCCCTCTCGTGAAGATAGTGGTGGCAGATGGAATCGACCATCGGCTTTGGGTAATTCTCAGAGTTTCGGGACAATATAGAAATGAACTGCTGCAAGAAACAACACGACGACAACGGCGAACAGGGGCACAAAGATCGCCGGACGTATGCCGAGGAGCTTGGGCAGGGTCAACTCGCCGCGCTCGCCCCATGGGTTGACCGTGCGGGCGATCCAGCCCGAGGCCTCGGCAAATATGTAGGAACCGGCCATCATTCCCAACATGACAGCCACGGCGTCGAAGTTTCCCTGGCCGAGCGCGGTAGCGCTGGTTCCGGGGCAGTAGGCCGCCAGGCCGAACCCAATGCCGAACAGGATTCCGCCGAGCGTGTTGGCTCCGTAGCGAGTTGGCTTGACGTGGAACTTGACCGCACCGAAGGCGTGCAGCGTCCAAATGCCGAGCATGCCCACGACGACCGCCGACAGTATCACCTGCAGGACCGTGAAGTCTTTCAGGAGCAGCATGCCGATGAGGACCTCGTACTTTCCAACGCCCCCCTTTTGTAGCAGGAACCCAAAGATAACGCCGAACAGCAGGCCCAGCACGAGTTGGGTCGCCCGGCTTTGCGAAAGGCCGCCCGCCGACGTCGTTTCCTTGGCAACCGGCCTGTCAGGTGGTTCGCTCCTCATCTGGAAATTCCTCCTCTTTCTCTTCGGGGTTCACACATGGAACAGGAGCGTCGCCGCGGCCACTCCGCCCACGAAGAAGCCGACCAGCGCAATCCACGACCCGACCGACAGTTGCAAGGTACCGCTGATGCCGTGCCCGCTGGTGCAGCCGCCGGCCATCCGTGCGCCGAAGGCCATCAGGCCGCCGCCGAGGAAGGCGACGACCAGCCGGAGCCACACCGCTTCGCCGAAGCGAGCGACCCACATCGGGGGCAACCAGCGGCCGGTAATCTCGTCGCCCGTCCAAGCGGCCAGAAAGCCGCCGAGCACGATTCCGCCCACCAGCATCACCTGCCAATCGATCTCCGGCGCCTTCTTCGAGTAGAAGGGCAACGCGTCGGTGTGACGAGGGGCGACAAGCCGGCCGACGAGGCCGGCAGCCCGGGCATACGCGGTCGAGGCGCCAAGAGGCTTGTTGCTGAAATAGAAGGTTAGCATACTCAACACGCCGATCAGCGCGCCGACCACGTACGGCGACCAGGCCGGCCCGGTCGTGCCGGGATCGACCTGCTCGGCCTGGGCCAGCGCGCACCGCGGGGCCGCGGCAAGGATCGCCACAGCAAACAGTGGGGTCTTTCCGGCCATCGGTCATTCCTTCATGTTTGGGTCCGTGACGGGCATGGTTTGTCCTGCCCGAACTGACTACCGCACCGCAGGGACGGCACGACTCTCCCCGTGCTTCTTGTTCATTTTGCCGAGTACGGATCATCGTCGGTCATTTCGCAGGCCAAACTCTTGCACGCCGCGATGGAGCCGAGGCAATTCTCCACCGGTTCGATGCCGCGGCGTCTCAGCAGCGACGCGGCAATCATCGCCCGCTGGCCGCTATTGCAGTACGTGGTGACGGGGCGCCCGTCGGTAAGCTGGTCAAGCTTTCCGGGCAACTCGCCAACGTAAACGTGTTCCGCACCGCGCAGATGCCCCGAATAAAACTCCTCCTTGCTGCGCACGTCGAGCAAGGTGAACTTCTTGCCGGCGTCGATCCGCTTTTCCAGGTCTGTGATGTGGATGGCATGCACCTGCTCGTAGCGCCGACCGCTTGTTTCCCATGCATGCAAACCGCCGGCCAGGAAAGCGCCGACGTTGTCGTACCCGACACGCATCAGGCCTCGAACCGCATCGTCGATCTGCGCGTAATCCTCCACCACCAGTCCCAGCGGACGGTGATACTCAAGAAACATGCCGGCGAAGGCGGGCACCATGTCGAGCGGCAACGAGAAACTGTTTGGTATATGCGCACCCGCGTAAGCCTCGGGACTGCGAACGTCGACCACCAGCATGCCGTCTTCCATCGCCCGGGCGAAGTCGTCGGGCACGAGGGGTTTCGGGCGGGGCAGTTCGGCAAGCGGGGGCGGACCTTCGAGGTTGTACTTCTCCATCTGCTTGAAGTAGGGAGGGTAAAAGTGGTCCTCCCCCAGCTTGTAGGCGATGAACCCTTTTCGGTCCCCGTACCGGAGCACCGGGTTGTGCTTGCGTTCATAGCCGAGCGTGGAAAAGTTCCGGTCGGCCATGCCCGACCCGCAAACCGATCCGGCCCCGTGGGCAGGCCACAGGAGCACGTGATCGCCCAGCGGCAGCAGTTTCTGGAAGATGCTGTCGTACAACATGCCCGCTACCTCTTCGGCCCGGTCCGGGAAAAAGTCGGTTCGACCCACGTCGCCGATGAACAGGGCATCGCCGGTAAAGACACCCAGCGGATCATCGCCAAACGCCAGGTCGCGATAGACGAGCGAGATGCTTTCCATCGTGTGGCCGGGCGTATGCAGGACCGAGAGTTTCACCTCACCCAGTTGAAACTCGTCGCCCTCGTCCACGGAGTGGCCATAGCGGAAGTCGAGTTGGCTCCCGTGGTGAATGGCCGCCCCGGTGCGTCCCGCCAGATCAAGCGAGCCGATCACGTAATCTTCGTTCCGGTGCGTTTCGAAAATATGCGAGATATTCGCTCCATGCCGATGGGCGATTTCCAGATAAATGCTCGTGTCGCGCCGCGGATCAACCACAGCGGCCTCTTTGCCGTCGCCAAGGATATAGGACAAATGGGCCACCCCCGGCGTGTAGATAGTTTCCATGAACATGATTGACTCCTTGTGTTACTGTGGTTGTGGCACGTTAGGTGGTGCTGTTGGCGAGGAACGTGGATCATGACGGGCCGGCGTGGAGGTTGTCCGACGGCGGTCCGTAAATGCGTTCGCCATCCGGCGCAAAGCGGCCTCCATGGCAAGGGCAATCCCATGTCTCTTCCGCTCCGTTCCATTGGACGATACACCCGGCATGGGGGCACATGGCTGAGCGGATATGAGCCGCTCCGGCGGGATCACGGTAAACCGCCAGCAGGCCGTCCTTGCTCCGCACAAGGTGGCCTTCTCCCCCAGGGACCTCCTCGACGTGGTCCAGCGCATCGGTTGTCAGGCGGTCAAGGACAAAACGTTTTGCAATGTTGAGGTTCTCTTGGATGAAGCTCGAGGCAGCGGCAACGGGTTTCCACCGGGAAGGTGAAACCAGTGCCGCCGTTTCGTTCGGGCGTCCCACGATCAGGTCGGTCAGAATCCGGGCCGCCGCAGTCCCCCAGGTGAGTCCCGAGCCCGAAAACCCACTGGCAACGTAGATGTGATTCGACAGGGGCATGCGACCAATCAGAGGAAGACCGTCGCTCGGCTCGAACAATTCTGCCGACCAGCGGTGCGTAATGGATTCGACGCGGAAACGCTGGACAACATACTTCTCGAGCGCAGCGAAATGGGAGGGTTCATCCGCTTGCCCCGTCTTGTGATCGGCACCGCCAATAATCAGCTTGCCCGGCGAGGCCGACGAGCCCACGCGCGTGTAATGGTACGGAGAAGCCGTGTCCCAGTAGAGCGCGTCCTCCACTTTGTCTGCTACCTTGACAGCCAATACGTAGGATTGGTAAGGCGCTACGCGCAGGTCGATGTTGGAAATTCCGAAAAAGCCTGAGTGTGTAGCAACGACCACCTCGTCGGCCACGACGTGGCCGCGGGCCGTGGGCACCATGCACGGCGAGCCGTCTTCCGGGGGCTGGATCACCCGAGAGTGCTCGTGAACACTGGACCCGTCGCCGTGGACGCGCGCCGCAAGCAGCCGCAAATAGGGTGCGATTTGCACCCGTGCCTGATTCTCCAGCCGCAGTGCCGCGGCGCACTGAAACGGAAGCGGAACATCGGCCACCAGACCGGCCTCGACTCCAGCCCGACGCGCGGCGTCGTACTCCTCCTCGACAATGGAAACGTCACCGGGTGCCTCGGCGTAGAAGAACGCCGGCACCGAAACAAAGTCGCAATCGCTCGCGTTCGAGGACCAGGCGCGCATTTGCCCGACGGCCTCGCGGCGCGCTTCGGTCACGCGCCGGGCGCCTGATTCGCCAAACTCTCGGATGAGGACCCGAAACCCCTG
>CAYPWB010000193.1:7197-11923 GCA_964414315.1 uncultured Planctomycetaceae bacterium
TGGCGAGATGGCATCCATCGGGAACCTCCGGTTGACAAAACAGCCATGTCCCCCGCCCTCGAACTCGCCCGCAATCTCCGGCGAGCATCTCTTGAGCCGGGCCACATCGCCTTGGGGCTACAAGGTCATCGAGACGAACTACCGTTCACGGCCACCAGCCGGCGGCTCGACGTCAACGTCGACCCCGCCGGGTCCGATGCGGACATCGACCCCTCCGTCGTCCTCCCGCTCAATTCCGTAGTGAGCGTCGAGTTTCTTTGCCAACTCGGGATCGGCGAAATTCGGCCACTTGTCCTGATCGAAGCCGCTGGCCCCCGCGATTTGCTCCTCGGTAGCGTTGAGCACCAGATGGTACTCGCCGCGCGCCTGAAGGCTTTGGACGGTGAACGCCTCCCAAGGAACCGCAACCAGCTTGTCGCCGAACCCGAGAAATCCGCCGTACGACAGCGCGGCGTAGCGCACCCTTCCCCTCCGTGGATCGATGACGATGTCGTACACGGAGCCGAGCGCATCGCCTTCCGAGTTGTAAACATCCATCCCGATCAATTCACTCGCACGCACGGCTAGTCGCTCAGACGCCTCTTCGCGGCTGGGCCGATCCGTCGAGCCCGATTGCGCGGCCGTCAAGGGTGGGCATGTCGCAAGTGCCAGCATGCTGAATATCAAGTAAAGCCGTTTCATCGACTGCTCTCCTTGTCACAAGGTCAGTGCGTACCAGTTCTCACAAAGGTGCCCACCACGGGACACGGACCCATCAAGTGGTAACCGTTCACGTGGGAGTGTCCCATTCGGCCGGCCCGGGAACGGTTACCATCAGGTATTCTCAAACTTCTCGACCTGCTTCTGGGCTTCCTCTTTGGCGATGCTGTATTTTTCCTGGATTTTGCCCACCAGTTGGTCGCGCATCCCTTGGATTTGCGACAGGTCGTCGTCGGTCAGCTTCCCCCATGTCTCTTTGACGCGTCCTTTGATTTGATTCCAGTCGCCTTTGAACTGTTGTGGATCCATGCATCGTCTCCTGTGGAGTGGTCGAGATATGACCGAAACACCGTGCAAACGGCGCGCCACGTCATCCCTCGCGGGGAAAAGCCCCAGTCTTCGCGGCGGATTCGGTATTCCTCGCGGATTACGCCCTATTCGCCGTGAAAACAGGACTTCCCTTTGGCGTCCAGCAGCGACAACGGTGGGCAACCCGAGACAGGTCAAGTTGTCGCGACGAGGCGACAGAGTGTCGGAGATGCTGCGCGATTCGCAAGGCCTTCCATTCGGAGGGAGACCGTCCGAAACCCCTGCGTCTGACGCATACCGGCGGGGCTTGCGGCATGCAGTTGCAGATGGCGTGCAGCCCGCCCCCAGGCGGCCAACGGCAGCCCCCGACAAGAAGAAAAGAAGGGGCGGAACGCCGCTTGCCGCCGGCAGGACATGCCCAGCGGCGAACGACATTCCGCCCCCAAGTGACTCTTTCGCGCCTCGTGCTCGACTAGGTGGTTTGGTACGGCGCCCGCTGCTTGCGCGAGATTAGGCCGTTGGCCTCGGCGTCGTCGAGGAACTGGTGCCGCTTTGGGTCGAACTTGACCGGGCGGTCGACCAGCATGGCGATATTGGCCATGTGGCACGCATCGACCGACCGGCAATGGGTCCATACGTCGGAAATGGGCTTCTCGCGAGTCTTCATGCAGTGGAAGAAGTTGGCCATGTGACCGGAAAGGGGCATATCCCGGTACAGCAAGCGCACCTGCTCGTCGAGCCATTCCTTCTGCTTGGGATCCTTTTCGATCTCTTCAACCGGCTTGCCGGTGAGGCCGCCGCGGTTGACCCGAATGCGCCCCTTGTCGCCGGAGATGATCAGTTCGTTCGGACCGCTGAAGAGAGTCACTTCGTTGCCGTTGGCCAGCTTCATATCGACGCGGAACTTGTTCGCCACGTTGTAGCTGACCGGAAGATCCTCGAAGGGCTTGCGGCCCAGGAGAGTGTCGAGCATCAGTTCGCGGCCGAGGGGGAAGTTGCATGCACCCTCGACCGGAGCCGCCTCAACCGCGCCGGTCTCTTCGCCGCCAAGGGCCCACAGGGCGATGTCGGTGTGGTGGACGCCCCAGTCGGTCACCTGGCCGCCGGAGTATTCGAGCCACCAGCGGAAGTTCCATCCGATGCGATTCGGGCAGAAAGGCACCTTCGTCGCTTGGCCCAGCCAGAAGTCCCAGTCGAGTTCCTGCGGAGGATCCTGGGTGGGAAACGGACCGCCGCTGGTCGCTCCGCCCACGGAGCTGAGGGCGTGGAGCTTGTCGCCCAGCCGGCCGCTTCGGGCAATGGCGATGGCCTTCAGAAAGACCAGTCCATTCTCGCTCCGCTGCTGTGTGCCCACCTGGAAGACGCGGCCGGTTTCCTTGGTCGCCTTCGTAATCTGCTCGCTCTCCTCCATGGTGAGCGTCAGCGGCTTTTCGCAGTACACGTCTTTGCCGGCCTTCATGGCGTCGATGGAGATCTTTGTATGCCAATGGTCGGGCGTGCCGCAGGTGATGGCGTCGATATCCTTGCGGTCGAGCAGTTTGCGGTAGTCCTGGACGACCTCGCACTTGCCCTCGTAACGCGCAGCAAACTTGTTGGCGTTGCCCAGGTGGACGTCGGCGCAAGCGACCATGTTGCCCAGCCCACCGGCCTGACGCCCGATGCCCGATCCCCGGCCGCCGACGCCGATGGCGGCGACGTTGAACTTGTCGTTCGCGCTTTCGGCCCCGGCCTGGCGGCCGGTCCAGAAGTAGGGGGCGGCGGCGGCCAATCCGGCGGTGGTTTTCAGGAAGCTGCGGCGAGTGGTTGGCGCGGTACGCATGGCACATTTCTCCGAAAATGGGGGCTGGCGTCTGCCCGGCGGTAGCCGCTGGGCACAAGACGGGTGGGTTCCACAAACTGCATTTTAGCATAGGCCGGGGGCCGATTGCCAGTAGCCGCCTCCCTCGATTGCTTGTCCAGGTTCGGTTAGAATGCCGGTTTACCCGCTACTATGAAGCCAAGGGACCGAGATGGCGCAACATCCTTTCCAGCCGCCGCGGCCTTCGCAAACGAAGATCGTGGCCACCGTCGGGCCCGCGTGCGACTCGAAGCAGCGGTTGGCCGAACTGCTGCTGGCCGGCGTCGACGTGTTCCGCCTCAACATGGCCCACGGCAAGCCAAACGATCAGGAGCCCCGGCTGGCGGCCATCCGTGCGGCTTCGGAGGAGGCGGGCCACCCGGCAGCGGTGCTGGCCGACCTGGCCGGGCCGAAAATCCGGCTCGGCGAACTTCCCGGCGACCAATTGACGCTCGATGCGGGCGAAACCGTGTACCTGGTGCCGAAGCCGGACGCGGCAGATCAACAAGCCGCCGCCGAATCGTGCCCTTCCGCGAACCCTGAGCAGCCGGTCCATTACCTGACGTCGAACTATGCCCGTCTGATCGAGGAGTTGCAACCGAACGACCGGGTGATGCTGGCCGACGGCACGGTAAGCCTGGAGGTCGAGGCCGTCCAAGACGGCCGGGCCCGATGCCGCGTGGTGCAGCCGGGGCTCATTCGTTCCCGGCAGGGCGTGAACTTGCCGGGCGTGAAGCTCAGTGCGCCCGCCCTCGGTCCGGAAGATCATGAGAACGCCGTCTGGGCGGCCAAGGCGGGCATCGATTTCGTGGGACTGAGCTTCGTCCGCGCGCCGGAGGAAATCCGCTCGCTCAAGGCCCTGCTGGCTGAGCACGGCTCGTCGGCTCAGGTCATCGCCAAAATCGAAAAGCCCGAGGCCGTCGAGCGACTCGAAGAAATCGTCGAGGCGACCGACGGCGTGATGGTCGCGCGCGGCGACTTGGGCGTTGAGATCGATATCGCACGCGTCGCGGTGGTGCAAAAGCAGATCATTGCCGAATGCAACCGGCGGCGCAAACCGGTCATCGTGGCCACGCAAATGCTCGACAGCATGCAGCATGCGCGCGTTCCCACGCGAGCCGAAGTGGCCGACGTGGCCAACGCGATTCTCGACGGGACCGACGCGTGTATGCTTTCGGGCGAGACCGCCATCGGGCGGTTCCCGCGGCAGGCGGTCGAGATGATGCACCGCATTGCCCTGGCCACCGAGCCGTTGTGCAGGAACCAGCCGCGCACGCGCCTGCCCGACCTGAAGGGCGAGGGCATCAACCCCATCACCGAAGCCACCGTTTTCGCCGCCGGACGGATGGCCGAAGAATTGGATGCGAGACTGGTAGTCGTTGCCAGCGCGAGCGGACACACGGCCTTGAGCATGGCGAAGAACCGGCACTTCGTACCCACCATCGGCGTGAGCGACTCGCCCGAAACGCTGCGCCGCATGTGCCTTTACTGGGGCATAATTCCGATGGCCGGCGCACCCACGGTGGAAAGCCACGCACTGCTGGAACACGTGACCGCTTGGGCACGGGCGCGGGGGATGCTCGAAAGCCGCGATCGAATCGTCCTGGTGGCCGGAACCGGGCTGAGCGTAACAGCGCACAACATGCTCGTGGTCCACGAACTGGAATGATCCAACGGCTCAGATCGGCAGGCGAGCGGGGGCCGTCAGGCCCCTGTTTCTGCCCCGCATTCCACAATGGAGCTTCTCCATGCGACCAGGAATACATCAGTCCCTGTAGTTTCGCTGAAACTCACCGTTACTTTCGTGAGGTTGACTGAAGACTCATGCGTCCCCTTGAAGCCAAGTTTCGCAACATGCGCCATTTGCACGTGTGGATGTGC
>CAYPWB010000194.1:0-11895 GCA_964414315.1 uncultured Planctomycetaceae bacterium
CTGGTGCTGACCTATTACTGGAACCACGCGTTGCGAAAGGACCTGCCGCGGTATCGGTACATCGGCGCGACGATTTGGGACCCGGGGGACTGATGGCCTTCGGGGTCGCCGTTTTGCAAGCGTCCTGCATTGCAGTGCGAGCCGCAGGATCCCGCCGCAGGAGGGGGCCTGCGGCGGCCCGCCGAAACGCATGAGCGGTTGTTTCCGAAAAGGTGATTGACGCAGGTGAGACCGCCTGCTAGACTCAGTAACATGTTAGTTGCGGCGGCGATAACCGGCACACTGTCGCGAGTCGTTCGACGGTGCGGTAGGGCCGTTTGCGTTTTTCCTCGCGCGGGCAGGGCAGTCCTGCGATAGGCGCCAGGGAGGGGAGGGAATCTTCTGATCTTCGTTTGCGGTTACCGTTCGGCGGTAGCACAGGGCTCCGTCGAAGTGGTGGATTGACGGCGCCGCCTTTTCGGCCCGCGCCTTTGCCTCCACAATCTTCTGGGAGAAATGGACCGATGAAACCAACAAATCCCGCCTCCGCAGCCGTCCTGTTGTCCGTCGTGGCCGCCTGCGTGCCGCCCCTCGCGGCCGGCCAATCCAAACCCGACCACAGCCGCGTGCCGGGTGTTGTGGTGGCGCACTCGCCGCAGGCGTCGGGCATTTATATCGGTTCGCCGGGAATCGTTATTCTGCCTGACGGAACCTACCTGGCCAAGCACGACGAGTTCGGTCCGGGCAGCGTCGAACGCCGAAGCGCCGTAACCCGCGTCTACCGCTCAGCCGACCGCGGCCGGTCTTGGGAGCACATTGCGGAAGTCGACGGCCTGTTTTGGGCCAGTATTTTCCACCATCGCGGCGCAGTGTACATGATGGGAACCGACGCGAACCACGGCCGGATCGTCATCTGCCGCAGCGACGACGGCGGACGCACCTGGACCGACGCCGACGACGCCCGCTCCGGCCGCCTGACCGAATCGGGGCCGTACCACACGGCCCCCGTGCCCATGCTCATCCACAACGGGCGGTTGTGGAGGGCGTTCGAGGACGCCGGAGGCGGAACCCAGTGGGGCGCGCGGTACCGCGCCATGATGATGTCGGCCCCGCTCGATGCCGATCTGCTCGTCGCGTCGAACTGGACCTTCTCCAAGGCCGTCCCACGCGACTCGGCCTGGCTCGACGGCCAGTTCCTCGGATGGCTGGAGGGCAACGCCGTGCTCGACCCCGAGGGCCGGGTGGTGAATATCCTGCGCGTGAACGTCGAGAGGGCCGGTCGTCTTGCGGGCAAGGCGGCCGTTGTACGCATTGGCGACGACGGCCGGGCGGCCGGCTTCGACCCCGAAACCGGCTTCATCGACCTGCCCGGGGCGGCGAAGAAGTTCACTATCCGGTATGACCCGCAGTCGGAGGCGTACTGGACACTCACCAACCCAGTGATGAAGCACACCGACCGCAACGCCAACTCGGTGCGCAACACGCTGGCCCTGATGCGGTCGGAAGACTTGCGCACGTGGGAAATGCGGTGCATTTTACTGTATCACCCCGACGTGGCGCATCACGGCTTCCAGTACCCCGACTGGGTCTTCGACGGCGACGACATGATCGCCGCTATCCGCACGGCATACGACGACGGCATCGGCGGGGCGCGCAACGCGCACGACGCGAACTACCTGACCTTCCACCGCTTCGAGGACTTCCGCAAATTGACCCTAGCCGACTCGGCCGTCGATCCTGAATCGATTCGGCCGGCGGGTCCGGGGAAAGTAGAACTGGGCGCGGTGACGGTCGAGGGGCAGATGTTCTCCGTGGGTACGCTCCGCAACGGCGGCGTGGCGTTCGGCAACCGGACCTACGTGTGGGAGCAGGTGCCCGAGAAGTTGCAAGGCTGGCGCTACACGCAAACCCTCGGCGGCGTGGCGGCGGACCTGCACGCCACGGCCGCCCGCGACACGACCTTGTACATGGCCACGGCCGCTCACCTGCGGGGCATCGACACGAGCGGCTGGACCCCGGAGCCGGACCTTGCGTTCCGCTATACCGACCACGCGCGCACCCCGCTGCAAGTGTTCCGGCGCGAGGTTCGGGCGGGCGATCGCGTGGCGATTCCCGAGGGCAACTGGACCGGCGGATTGCTGCTCGTCGCACCCGAAAAATGAATACGACCACGCAAGGCCATTTCCAACCGATCGACTGGCTCGTTTTGGCGGCGTACTTCGCCGGCACCATGTCGATCGGGTTCTACTTCTGGCGGCGGAGCCGTTCGACCGAAGGGTTCACGGCGGCCGGAAGGTCGTTGCCCGGCTGGGTGTGCGGCCTGTCGATCTTCGCCACCTACCTTTCGAGCATCAGTTTTCTGGCCCTGCCCGGCAGCGCGTACGCGACGAACTGGAACGGATTCGTCTTCAGCCTTTCCCTGCCGCTGGCCACGTGGATTGCCGTGCGATGGTTTCTGCCCTACTATCGGCGAACCCAGGAGGTCTCGGCCTACGCGCACCTGGAACGGCGCTTCGGGCCGTGGGCGCGGATGTATGCCAGCGTGTTCTACCTGTTGACGCAGATTGCCCGGATGGGAACCGTCATGTACCTGATGTCCCTGCCGCTGAGCGTGCTGCTCGGCTGGGACATCCGCGTGCTGATTCTCATTACGGGCGTTTCGGTCACGCTTTACACGTTCGTCGGCGGAATCATTGCGGTCATCTGGGCCGACGCCCTCCAGGCGATCGTGCTGATGGGCGGGGCACTGGTTTGCGTGGGCGTCATGCTGGCGGGAATGCCCGAAGGACCGGCGCAGGTCTTCACGATCGCCGCTGAGCACGGGAAGTTCTCGCTGGGCGGCTTCGGCCCGTCGGTGGCCGAGTCGACCTTTTGGGTGGTGCTCATCTACGGGCTGACCATCAACCTGCAGAACTTCGGCATCGACCAGAGCTACGTGCAGCGCTACATCGCCTCCAGTTCCGATGCGGAAGCCCGCAAAAGCATCTGGCTGGGCGGCCTGCTGTACGTTCCGGTTTCGGCCGTCTTCTTCTTCATCGGCACGTCGCTGTTCGCGTACTATCAGGCACGGCCCGACGATCTGGCCGACCTCCGCCGGGCCGTGGCCGTGCAGAAGCTGGCCGGCGAGGGAATTACCGCCGCGGCGCCCGGCTACGCCGCCACGCTTGCGCAGACTGAGGCGGAACTGACCGACAAGGACCTGGGTGATAAGGCCTTCCCGCAGTTCATCGGTTCCCAACTGCCCGCAGGCGTCACCGGATTGCTGATCGCCGCCGTGTTCGCCGCGGCCATGAGCACGGTGTCGACGAGTCTGAACTCCTCGGCCACGCTCATCATGCGCGATTACTACCAGCGCTACGTGAACCGTCAGGCAAGCGAACGGCAGTCGATGGCGGTGCTCTATGCCGGGACGATTCTATGGGGGGTGCTGGGCACCGTCGTGGCGTTGCTGATGATCGAAGTCCGAGGGGCCCTGGATGCCTGGTGGGCCCTGGCGAGCATCTTCAGCGGCGGCATGTTGGGGTTGTTCCTGCTGGGGCTGATTTCGCGCCGAGCCGGCAACCCGGCCGCCGTGACGGGGGTGGTCCTCGGCGTGCTGGTGATTGTGTGGATGACCCTTTCGCGCACGGACCATTGGCCCGAGGCGGTCGCGGCACTGAGGAGCCCGTTTCACAACGTCCTGGTCATTGTCGTCGGCACGCTTTCCATTCTGCTCGCGGGCCTTCTGGTGAGTCGATTCATCGGACGGCGCGACTCGGGCCCACCGGCAGGATAACGCTGCCCCAGCCGGCACTTGGCAGAGACTTGCGAAATAACACGACAGACCCAGGCCCCTCCAACTAATGCACGAAACACCGACTAGACAACTAATCAACTATATTGCTCCAGGGGCTCCGGCCACGCGGCGCCCTGCGCGGGGCGATGAGCCTCGCGTACGGCCGGAAGTGGGCTTCACGCCCGCCTGGTACCGGCAGCACCTGGACATCGACTTCGGGCGGCGCTGGCATGCCGACCCGGCGTACCGGCGCGTCGCCGTCCTTGCCATGCGGGAGGAACTGGCGCGCCGGTTTCCGGGCACCGCGGTCGGAAGCGTCGACCGGGCAGGAGCCCCGCTCGACCTGCTGACGGGGACCTTCGGTGCTTGCACCGTAGGCGGCCTTTTCGGGCTGCCCATCCGATTCGCGCCCGACCGATGGCCCATTTGCGAGGCGCGGTACCTGACCGACGAACAGGTCGACCGGATCGACCCGCCCGACCTGGACCGGAACGAGTTCTTCCAGCGACTTCTGGAGCAACTCGACTGGATTGGCGATTCGGAGGGACAGGTTTCCGGATATCTCAACTGGCAAGGCGTGCTGAACAATGCCCATCGGCTCCGCGGCGAAAGCCTACTGACCGACCTGCACGACGCCCCGGACCGATGCCGGCGGCTGTTCCGTTGCGTCGCCGAAACCATGATCGAGGCGGCACGCCGGGTTTACGCCCGACAGCGGCGCTACGGAACTGCGCCCGACTTCTTCACCGTGAGCAACTGCCTGGTCAATATGATCTCGCCGCGTCAGTACGCCGAACTGCTTTTGCCGTTCGACCAGCGACTCGCTCGCGAGTTCGGGACCATCGGCATCCACAACTGCGCCTGGAATGCCACGCCGTATCTGGAGGCATACGCCGAAGTGCCGAACGTCGCCTATATCGACATGGGCATCGATTCGGATCTTGGGCGTGCGCGGGAGCTGTTTCCTGGCGCCCGCCGCGCCGTCATGATTACCCCCATGGCCCTTGCGAACAAGCCGGCTTTGGAATTCCAGGACGACCTGTCGCGCGTTGCGGCCGCCTGCGGCCCGTGCGACATCGTCCTGGGCGATATCGACGCCGGCGTGCCCGACGCCCGCGTGCTGGAAGCCGTCGAGTGGTGCCGGCGACTGAGCCAACACTAAATACTTGCCACGGAAGAAAGGAATACCAACGAACGTGTCCAACCAGCCGAACCGACTTGCCGGCATCATTCCGCCGATGATTACTCCCCTGCTGGATCCTGATCGCCTCGACGTAGCGGGCCTCGAACGCCTCGTCGAACATATCCTTGCTGGAGGCGTTCACGGTCTGTTCTTGCTCGGCACTACGGGAGAGGGCCCCAGCCTGAGCTACCGGTTGCGCGAAGAACTGGTGGCCCGGGCATGTGTGCTTGTCGACGGTCGTGTGCCCGTGCTGGTCGGGGTGACCGACACCTCGCTTGCCGAATCGGTTGCCCTCGCGAGCCATGCTGCCGAGAGCGGCGCGCAGGCCGTCGTGCTCGCGCCCCCGCCGTACTTCCCCACCGGCCCCGGCGACTTGCGGCAGTACGTGGGAACGGCGGTCCGGCGCATGGATCTGCCCGTCTTCCTGTACAACATGCCGAGCCACACGAAGGTGGCGTATGATTTGGATACGGTTCGGGGTGCCATGGAACTGCCCGGCGTGGTTGGAATCAAGGATAGTTCGGGCGACGCCGCATACCTGAAGAGGCTTTGCCGGCTGCCGCGGCGGCGGCCCGACTTCTCCGTGCTTGTCGGACCCGAGTTGCTCCTTGCCGACGCCATACGCTTTGGCGCCGACGGCGGCGTTTGCGGCGGTGCCAACCTGGCTCCGGGATTGCTCGTTGCCGTCTACGATGCGGCCGTCGCTGAACGAGACGACCTCCTTACGCCCCTGCAACGCCGCCTTGCTGAGTTGGACGCCCTGTATCGTTTCGACGACAACAGCATGGGCGTCATCAAAGGACTCAAGGCCGCCTTGGAGCGACTGGGAATTTGCAGTGGTGCGCTCGCCGAGCCGCTTCATCCGTTGCCGCCCAGCCATTTGGAGCAACTACACGCTGCATTGGCGGCTATGCCGGCGTTACGCGCCTGCCACGACTCCAGCACTGCCATCATGGTGAGCCAACGTGGCCCGCAATTCGGGCGACCGAAAGACGGTGCCGTCCGTGTTCGTTGACGGCTGGGAAGAAACGGCGGTAGTTCGCTATCGTGCCACATCGACCCAAAAGGACACCGAAGAGACAAGGGTCTGCGCATCGCGCACCCGATGTGAGACGCCTTGTCTCGCCGCGGCAGTTCCGACCATGCGGCGCACCACCGCTTTGCGCTCGGCGGCCGAGAGGTAGGCCGTTTCGCCGGCCGCCCCCGGGGCGGGTAATCCGGCAATGCCTGCCTGGACGGCGTCCTGCACAAGCCGCTCCAGACTCCCAACATCGACCTTGCCATGGGCGTCAGAAGGTGGCTGCACAACCGACGCAATGCCGCGCGGCAGCGGCGTTGGAGCAGGGGTCATCGCGTTTCCTTTTGCGGATCGCCAATGTGCCGCATTGCCGCGTGCAGCCTGGTTTCCAGTTCCCGCCGCGCGGTTTGCACGGTCGGGTCGGACGAGTCGATCAGGTTCCGCCGCTCGGTTGGGTCGGCGGTCAGATGATACAGTTCATCGCGCCGGTGGGGCCCGAAATCGCGCACGAGCTTCCAATCGGGCGTGCGGTAGGCGCGCAGCTTTCGGTATTGGGCGAACAGATCGTTATCCCACGACGTCGCTTGCTCGCCCCGCAACAGCGGCAAGGCATTGCGGCCGTGCAGCAGCAGCCCATCCGGCTTCGGCACGCCGGTCATCGCCAGAATCGTGGGGAACCAATCCAAGAAGGTCACCGTTTCCGCGACGACCGTGCCGGGCCGAATACGCCGCGGCCAGCGGACGATGGCGGGAACCCGAAGGGAGTTGTCGTACATGTTGGGCCGGGCTTGCGTTTCCTGCCCGTTTGTTTCGGAAATCGCAGCCCGTGGAACGGAAACTCCGATCAGTCCTATGAGAAGGACACCAGAAAGGCGATACAGCCAGGTTGTAGACTCGCCGGATGACATCATCATGGTCCTCGTTTTCTGTGCATAGCGTCGGGTGAAATTGCGCCGTGAGCCCGCGAACCTTTCAGTTCTTCGGCTCCCATATCGATGCGGCGATGTGCCGGTAACGGGGCAGGTCGGCCCGCAGGGCGTGATTCCAGTAATAGGCAATAACCAGCTTTCCGTCCGGGCGTCGGACAATCTGCGATAGATTGCTATCCTACTGGAATGGGAAGGCCAAAACGGGTAACGCTGCGCGGATACGTCTATCGCGTTCTCACGTGGTCCAGTTTCGCCGCCCGCAAGGGATTGGAGAAACCCTTCGCTCCAAGCAACGGCCCGCTGCCTATTCCCAAAAGCCGGACGCAACTGGTCGGTCGCAAGCTGGCCGTTGCAGACCAGGACCGAATCAGCAACAGCATCCGCCGTGGCGCACCGCCGGGCGATCCCGATTGGGTGAAGCGCGCCACCACCGAACCCAATCTTCAGTCAACCAGTAAGCCCCGGGGACGCCCCAGAAAAAGTACCGGACAGCCCAAATTCCCCCGATTTCCGCAAGACCGTCATGCTCGTCGGCTCAGTCGTCTTCGTACTCTTTCATGACCGAGCGGCGGAACCTTTCACCGCCGCGCGAGCCGCCCAGGCGGATCTCGCTTTCGATTGAAAGGTCCAGAAGCCGATGCAAGAGGGCCGCCCTCACCCGCGCATGAGCGGGGTTGCCCCACAGGTTCCGCGTTTCCCCAGGGTCGTCTTGCATATCGTACAGTTCGCCCTCGAACTGCCGGCCGTTGAGCTGCGGGTTGTGGTAGACGGTAAGCTTGTAGCGCCCGTCGTGCAGCATGGTGGCGTGGATCGGGGGGTCGAAGTACGTGCCGCCGGGTCCGTAGCCGGAGTTGCGAAACGCCGAGACGGCCCAAGGGCGAAGTCGGTCGTAATCGCTGCCTTGGTCGATAAGCTTGACCAGGTCCATGCTGTGCGGGTAAATTGCGTCGAGTTGTTTGCGACTGTAGCCGGCTGCGGCCGCGAGCGTGGCGGTAACATCCATGTGCTGTACAAGCTGCGGCACGCGCACGCCCGGCCGAATGCGGCCCGGCCACCGCATCAGGAGCGGCACGCGAACCCCCGGGTCGTAGAAGTAGGCGCCCTTGGTGAATAGGCCGCGATCGTAGAGCAAATCGCCGTGGTCGCTGATGAACACAACGATGGTGTTCTCGGTCAGCCCCTCGCGGTCGAGGCAATCGAGTACGCGGCCGAGTTGCTCATCGAAAAAGGCGATCGACGCATAGTAGCCTTTGCGAACCTGTCCAATCGCCGCATTCGGATCGTCCTCGCGGGCCAGTACGGCCCGCGACTTCGCCAACTCGCGCTGCACGCCTTCGGGCCGGGCCGGATCGTCGGGCAGCGGCTGCGGAGGCTCAATCGCCGCGACGTCGATCCGCTCGGCCGCCTGGAGGGGATGGTCGTAGTAGGGGTCGTGTGGATCGAACAGGCTTGTGTGGATGAACAGCGGCCGTTCCTTATCGCGGTTTTCGATCAGCTCGATCGTCGTTTCGGCTGCCCAGGTCGAAAAATGAAGCTCGGCCGGAAAGTGCCGCAACTGCTTCCCCTCGCGCTTCAGCCGCTCGTAGAACTGCGGGTCTTTGGCCTCCACCCAGCGGGCGTAGGCGTTGAAGGGGCTGTCGAAGTTCAGGCCCGGGTCGATACACCACAGGTAGTGCTCGAAGCCGTCGTTCGGGTGCCGTACTTCGGCCTCCTGCCACAGGCCCGACACGTGTAGCTTGCCCACCAGAGCCGTTTCGTAGCCTTCCGCCTGGAGCCGTTTGGGCAGCATGACTTCACTGTCGGGAAGGATGTCGTGCAGCCGGTACACGCCATGGCCGGGGAGCGGTTTCCCGGTCATCAGGCTGGCCCGCACGGGAGTACAGATGCTCGACGGCGCGTAGCATCGCTCGAACAGGGCCCCTTCCCGGGCCAGGCGGTCGAGGTGGGGCGTTTCGAGGGCGGGGCATCCATAACAGCTCAGGGAATCGAAGCGCTGCTGGTCGGTCATCAGCAGGAGGATATTCGGCCGTGGCGCCTTCTCCAACTCGGCAGTCGGTGCGGCCGACCCCGGCGCCAAGAGGATCCATAGGATGGCGGCCTGGAAAAATACGCGTCGGAATCGGAACATGGGGTTCTCCTTCGATCGATCATTGGCGATGCCGCCGGCAAAGACGGACGTTTTTCCTCGAGCGGTGATGCAACCGGTCACGGAGCGCCGCCCGATGTCAGGTCGAAATCGTACCGCTCCACGTCCGGTTTCACTTCAACGGTGAGCGTCGTTTCTTCGTTGTAGCGGGCCGGAAGCAATTCCCGGGGCACCTCCTCGCTGGCCGTGGTAATGATCACTTGGTGCGTTCCCATCATAGCGCCGCGAATATCGCGCAGGTAGCGAAGTTCGTAGTACCCGGCGTCGTCGGTCATGGCGCGCGATGCACGCCCCTGGTCAACCGGCAGGAAGGTGACCGTGGCTCGCGGCAACGGTTGACCGTCGAGCGTAACTGTGCCGTGGACCTCGGTCAAGGGCGGACGGTCGCCCTGGGAGCAGCCGACCGCCATAACCGCGGCGAGCACCGTGAGGCACAGCGCCGCCTGAATATGCCGCCCGGTGAACGGCCGCCCGGGTTGGAGGTAGTCTGAAGGGCACGGTTTCATCATGATTTCGTCATTCGCGTTCAATTCGACACCAGTTCGCCGCCCGCGCGGCTGCCCATGGCGTCGAGTATTCGTGGGTCCATGTTCTCACTGTAGAACTGGACAGCGCCGTCGGCAGTTGCCAGGTTTGCACCGCCGGGATGCTCGCTGCCGGGCGATTCGAAGAATCCGTTGTTGACGCCGCCGGTGTTCAGGTACACCTCATCGGGCGGCATGAAGGCGGCGGTGAACAGGGTTCCCACACCGCCGGTTGCCCAGCCGTCAAGGCTCTTGTAGCCGTCGTGCCCCGTCTCGTCCGTATCGCCCCAGAGGCGCTGCAATTCGCCAACGAGGATGGTGTTCGACGTTCCGTCGCGAATTTCCGCGAAACTCGTGGCGCTGTTGGGCATCAAGATCCCGGCGTAGTTCATGCCCGAACTGTTGGTCTTTCCGCCGAACACCTTAGTCCGGGGCGCGAAAGCGTGCGGCAGCGCGTTGTGCCACGCGTTCGCCCGGCCAATGCAACCGCCGTAATCGTTGCCGCCGGCGGTGAACTCCAGCGGGCTCATCGGCAGGTCGCTCGACCGCACCGTGCGGCGGCGCGTAGGGCAATAGAACCCGGCAATGTCGAGCTCCGCAACGTTGCGGTTGCCGACCACGTTCTTCGTGAAATCCCAACTGTTGTACACGTTCGACTGGTCGATGTGCGGCAGGATTTGCAGCATCCAACTGGTGCCGTGCCGCCCCGAGCGGGCGTTGGCGATTACGTCGTAGGTGACGTTCGGATAGTCGGGCGCATCGAGGATGGCGCCGGGCGGAAACACCCCCACCGCCGCAGTGTACGAGTGCAGCGCCAGGGCGATTTGCTTCAGGTTGTTCGTGCACTGCAATCGCCGCGCTGCTTCGCGGGCACTTTGCACCGCCGGCAGGAGCAAGGCGATGAGAATGCCGATGATCGTGATGACCACGAGCAACTCAACCAGAGTAAAAGCTCGTCGCATGGGAGTTCCCTTGTGTGAACAGCGCTGCCGCCGCACCCAGCGGTGGTATGAACGAACGGTCGCCTGTCGGCCGTACCCGTTACCGCCCCCGTTCGGCCGCGGCCTTCGCGTCGGCCGCCATGGCCGCCAGAACCGTCCTGAGCGGCACGCGGCTGACCGCCATGTCTTCCTTGTTGATGGAGTAAACAACCCACAAGTCGTCGCCGACGACGGTGGCGTGGGGATATTGGAATCCGGGGCCTTTGGCCCGTCCGCGGTGGCGCGTCTTCGGCGCGCCGGCGCGAATGATCCACGCCCGGTCGAAGGTGACACCGTCGCGCGAGGTGGACAGGACCAGCGGGTCGCGACCGCCGCGGCCCTCCATCGCCGCCCACGTCTGGTTGCCGACCAGGTATACGCCGCCGTTGGGCAGGCGGCCGGACACGGCGCGCGAGGGGGAATCGGGAATGTTGGTGCGCAACGGCACGCTCCACGTTTTCTCCGCTTCGTCGTAAACCGACGCGTACACGCGCCGCGATGGGTTCAGGTCGCGGAACAGGCGCACCACCACACCGTCCGGGCGCCGGTAGCTGGTCGGCTCGCACATGCGGTGCCCGTCGGCCGCCAGCATGCTGTGGCCGAAGCTCTTCCAACTGCCCGTGCCCACCGCGTAATCCTCGTGGCCCGGCCCGGCCGGCCGGAAGCTCCACGAAGGGCAGTTGTCGGGCCGGTAACGCAGCGCGACTAGATCGGCCGCCACGGCGGCGAAGCGCGGATTGCCGGGTGGGGCGATGTCGTGCTCGAAGCCTTCGAACGCCGGCGGCTGCTTGCCCCCGAGCATGAACATGGGGCCCAGCGCTCGGTCGGAGCCGACCGACCGCGCCACGTTCCCAAAGCACCGCCGACTGCCGAACCGGCGGGAACCCGTGTCGTTGATCCCCGCCACCGCGTACACGGTGTTGCCGACCTGGTGAAGCCCGTTCGAGGTCAACACGAGGCTCGCCTGGCCGCCGGCCGGCTCGGCCGGCCCAAGCGGCGGGAAGCACTCGGCCGGCTCGCTCCACTTCCGGCCGTCGGTCGAGGTGGCAAAAAGGACCCGCTGGCCCGGTCCGTCCTCGTCTACACGATGGTTCGACCAGGTGGCGAAAAACCGTTCACCGTCGTGCAAAATGTGCGCGTGGTGGCTGTACATGCCGGTGTCCGGCGTGACGCGCATCAGCTCGATATGCTCGATTCCGTCGATCACCGGAAAGCCGGCGGCCGTACCGGGCCCCGTGGCTTTCTCTACCGCCCAGCGCACCGGTGGCTGGGCATGGGCCACAACGGGCGAGGCAGAAAAGGCGTATAGTCCCAGGAATGCCGCAAGGCAGGCATGACATCGCATGGTAGGGTTTCTCTTC
>CAYPWB010000195.1:0-11846 GCA_964414315.1 uncultured Planctomycetaceae bacterium
GCACCCTTCGGGCCGTTCCGACAAATCGGACCTGTCCCGTTTTCCCCGCGACACCTGTATTATCGGGCCGGGCCGGGAAACCTGCCTTGACGTGGATCAAGCGGGAGGAGCGAAAATGTGCCGTGGCGAAGAGCGGGGGGGCGGCATGGGGATGCGGCGAGTCGCACCTGTTGGAGTTCACGCTTGCGGCGTGCCGGACATCGCACCTACTTCTTCGCACGCTAAAGCGTGAACTCCAACATGCGCGAACAGCGATGCTACCTCAGCGCGGCTTCTTCGAGCCACTTGCCGGGACGGGGCTCGTTGCCGACCGCGTCCCAGTAGGGCGACAGCCGCCGCAGGTTGGCCACCACCTGAGGGAATACCTCGATGATGTGGTCGATGTCCTCCTCCGTGTTGTATCGGCTGAGGCTGAAGCGGACCGACCCGTGGACCGCGGTGAAGGGCACCCCGATCGCTTGGAGCACGTGGGAAGGCTCCAGCGAACCGCTCGTGCATGCCGAGCCGCTCGAGGCGCAAACGCCCCAGTCGTTCAGTTGGAAGAGCATGCCCTCGCCCTCGATGAAGTGGCACGACACGTTCGACGTGTTCGGCAAACGCGGAGCGCCCTCGCCATTGATTTGCAGCCAGGGAATGCGGGCCGACAGTTCCGATTCGAGCCGGTCGCGCATGGCCCGGACGCGGACGGCCTCATCGTCGAGGTGCTCGACGGCCAGTTCCACCGCTTTGGCCAGCCCGACGATGTACGGCACGTTCTCGGTTCCTGCCCGGCGGCCTTCCTCCTGGTGCCCGCCGATCAGGTAGGGCCGGCATCGGGTTCCCCGTTGCATGTACAGCACGCCAATGCCCTTCGGTGCGTGCACTTTATGGCCCGAAAACGAAAGCAGATCGACGTAGCGGTAGTCCGCGGCCAGGTCGATTGGCATTTTGCCGACCGACTGCGTGGCGTCGGTGTGAAAGACGATGGCCGGATCGGTTTCCTTGGTCAGTCGCGAGAGCTGTTCGACGGGGAAAATCACCCCCGTTTCGTTGTTCGCGTGCATGATCGTTACCAGCAGCGTATCGGGCCGCAACGCACGGATGAACTCGGCGACATCGAGGTTTCCTTGCCGGTCGACGCCCAGCCACGTGACCTCGTAGCCCTGCCGCTCCAGCTCCTCGCACACTTCGAGCACGGCCGGGTGCTCAACCCGGGTGGTGATGATGTGTCGCCGCCCGGCGTTCGCCCGAACCGTGCCAAAAATGGCCGTGTTGTTGCTTTCCGTGGCGCAACTGGTAAACAGGAACTGCTTCGGGTCGACGCTTCCGAAGGCCCGGGCCACAGTTTGCCGGGATGCCGTGACGGCGTCGGCTACGTGACGCGCCGGCTCGTACATGGAACTGGGGTTGAAGTACTCGCCGGTCAGGAACGGCACCATGGCCTCGAACACTTCCGGGGCGATGGGCGTCGTGGCGTTGTTGTCGGCATAGACAGTTCGGGCCATGGTTCAAACCGCGATTACGCGAATGGTCTCGTCGACCGTGTCTTTGAGCGTTTGCTCGACCATCATGGTGAGCGTCTGATTGGCTTTCGAGCAGCCCTGGCAAGCGCCGGTCAGCCGGCAGTAGACGAGACGGTCCTTGATGTCGACGATTTCGATGTCGCCGCCATCCCTTTCCAGCATGGGGCGGATATACTCCGCGACGGTCTGCTCGACCCTCTTCGAGAACTGGTAGGGGGAGAGGTCGGTCTCTTTGGGGGGTGCCTCCACGGTTCCGGCACCGTTCAGCGGTGCGATGGAGGAAACCCTAGACACTTGGGCGTTGCCATCGCCGTGCCACACTTCGTCCAGCAGGTCCTGGAGGCCGCCGGGCACGTGGTGGCACGACATGCAGGCCCCCCCCGCCTTGATCGCATGGGTGATTTCGGGAATGGTCCGCAGCCCCAATTCGCGTATCTTCCGCTTGATATACGGTTCCGAGAGCGAGAAGCACTTGCAGACGATGCGTCCCTCGTCGGCCTCGTCCAGGTGCAAGTCGATCCCCAGGGCCTGCAGATCGACGCCCCGGTGCTGCGCCCAGTTGAACACGGCGGCCTCCAGGGCTTCGGCGCCCATCACGGAACAGTGGATTTTCTGCTCGGGTAGGCCGCCGAGGAAATCGACAATGTCGTGATTGCTTACCTTCAGCGCGTCGATGGGCGTGAACTGGCCCTGCTCGATGAGCGTGCAAAGCGCCTCCGACGCCGCAATGGCCGAGGTGCACCCAAACGTCAGGTACCGGGCCTCGGTAATCACGTCCTGGGTCGGATCGCTCGAGTGGCGACGCACCCTGAAGGTGAACCGCATGGCGTCGCCGCAGGCAATCGAGCCGTGTTCGCCGAAGCCGTCCGGGTCGTCAATCTCGCCCAGATGGGTACCCGGCTTGCCGTGAACGGCGTCCATGAATAGCTGTTTCGTTTTGTCGCTGTACTGCCACGCCATAGAAAACTTTCCGGGAAACGCACCGCCCATGCCGCTTCAGGGGCATAGGGTCAGAAGACGAGGCTTTTGCCCCCTTTGGGCCGCGGCATTTGTCGCATACCGCCACCCGTCGCGGCAACCGCCTCGCACGGAAAACAGACAATTGTACCCGCACACACCCGGTGCGGCAACTCGCTTATACCCGCTGCGAAAAGGCGATGCCTTCGATCTCGACCAGCAGGTCCGGGCGGCACACGTCGGCGACGGCGTACACGGTGGGGACGTCGCCGAACCGTTCCTCGCAAACGGCGCGGGTGCGCAGGTAGTCTTCTTGCCGCTTGATATACACGCGGACAAGGGCCAGGTCGTCCAGGGTGGCCCCCATGCCGGGCATGCCGTGTTGCACGAAATTCTCCTCGCCGATGAGCGCGGCGATATTGTCGAGCGTCTGGTGCGTTTGGGCCACGACATTGCCCTCGTGCTGCGTTTCCGAGTCGGTAATGCTCGCCGTGCCGGAAACGAGCGTCGTGGCCGTATCGCCCGCCGCCACGACCATGGCCCGGGCGAACTTCGGGCTTTTCGGGCTGTAGCACTGGCCGTAGTCGAAAGCGGAAACCTGCACGGGGTTTTCCAGCGGTACCAGTTTCACGTCCGGGCGTTCGGTCACGAGCGCCACGCAGCTTGCCATGAAGCCGCGGCCATTCGACCCGATTCCCGTGCTGGCCGGGTACACCGCGTTCTTCCACCCTTCGGGCAGCATATTGCCGCCGAACCGACAGTTGCGGAAGAAGTCGGTTCGCGCCCGGTTGAGTTCTTTGTAGCGTTGGGTGTCGGCCTCCGGACCGACGATGTCGCCCAGGTACAGCCAGGTTCGAATCACCTGATTGAACGAATAACCCTGGGCTTCCAGTCCGGCCGCCATTTGCTCGAACACGTCGAGCGAACGGTCGTAAAGCGTGCCACCTTCGGTTCGCGGGGTGATGTTGGCCAGATGCACCCATTCGATTCCGTCGTGGCTGGTCACGACCATGCGTTCGGAAAGGCGGCGGATTTCGACACCGTCGAACCCGCGGCCCACGCCCAGCGCTTCAATCGAAATGAGCTTGTCGTTGCACGGGGGCTGGTGGATGTAGCTGGTGGCCGGAAGCTCCACCCCGTAAAACTCCTTGATGATCGCGCGGCAGGCTTCGGTTTGCTCGATGTCGCGGAGGAACACGGCCTGCTGCACAATCGAGCCGTGCGTTCCCTCCTCGTCGATGACGGCCTCGATCGTCCTCAAGGCATCGTGGGTTTGCTGTTCGAAGTCGCCGCCGCCCCGGGGCACGGCACTGGCGAACACATGACGGACTTGGCCAAGCTCAACGACGCTATAGCCGATACCCTCGCTGGTTTCTTTACGGATCATGCGTGTTGCGGGTGGGATCATGGTGACTGGGTGGGACTGGGGTGGGTGGTGTCGATGCGGCCGTCGCGGGACCGGCCCCAACGCTCGGGGTGTGATTTCTAGCATACCCAGAACTAACCCGTTTGTCGATACCCCAATGGGCACGTACGAAAAATGCATGTGGATTTGCGCAAGCCGGGAAGACTGGGCGCAAGTAACTGCGCCCCTTGGCTTTCCAACCCATTCCTGCCACAATGCAACCTTGCCGGGCTTGCCGGTTGCACCGGCAAGACAAGCCGGGGAAAGCCTCGCGTTTGAGCGGGCAACTGCAACCGGACGGGGCGTTTGGGTGCTGAAACGGCATCGGCTTCCTTTCCCGTCTGGAGCTGCCCCTTCCGGGCTATATGAGATTCGCTACCCAAAGTACTCGAAGGTCGCCACCGCCCGCCCCGGCTGTCGCTCCAGCGCGGTGGCTGAGAAAACCCGGGAAAGAGCGTTTCCGATTCGCGGGCTGCTCCCGGCTCGCGTATGGGAAAACCCCAGCATACCGCCACGCTTCGTGAAAGAAAACCCGGTGTCGCCAATGTCGCACCAGCACGCCATCGCCCAAATCCTCGCCCGGCTGAACCCCGAGCAGCGCGCGGCGGCCACCCATGCCCACGGGCCGCTGTTGATTGTCGCGGGCGCCGGCACCGGGAAGACCGCCACGCTGGTGCAGCGCGTGGCTTGGCTGATTGCCCAGGGGGTGAAGCCGGAACGGATTCTCCTGCTGACGTTCACCCGGCGGGCGGCCGCCGAAATGCTTCGGCGCGTCGACGGCATTCTGCGACAGCTTGCCGAACTGGAATCGCGGCAGCCCACGCCATCCGGTGGACAGAACGCGGGCCGGGCTTCCCGTGTATGGGGGGGTACGTTCCACGCCATCGCCACGCGCCTGCTGCGGCGCTACGGCAAGTCGATCGGCCTGCCGCCCGGCTTTTCCATCCACGATCGCAGCGACTCGGAAGACCTGCTCAACGTGGTTCGAACGGAACTCGGACTGGCCAAGACCGACAAGCGGTTCCCCCACAAGGGAACCTGTATGGCCGTCTACAGCCGGTGTGTGAATTCCCGTCAACAACTGAAGCAGGTGCTTCAGCAGCACTTCCCCTGGTGCGAGCAGTGGGCCGACGAACTGAAACGCCTGTTCGACGCCTACGTGGACCGGAAGGAGGCCGGCAGCGTGCTCGATTACGACGACCTGCTGCTGTACTGGCACGCTTTGCTCGACGACGCGACCGCGGGCGAAACGATCCGCAACATGTTCGACTGCGTCCTGGTGGACGAATACCAGGACACCAACACGCTCCAGTCCGAAATCGTCTGCCGGCTTCGCCCGGACGGGCAGGGGCTCACGGTCGTGGGCGACGACGCGCAGTCGATCTATGCCTTCCGCGCCGCCACGGTGCGGAACATCCTCGACTTCCCGCAGCAGTATCCGGCCACCACCGTGGTGACGCTCGAACAGAACTATCGCAGCAGCCAGCCGATCCTGGAAGCCACCAACGCCGTCATCGGGCTGGCCAAGGAGCGGTACACGAAAAACTTGTGGTCGGAGCGTGCCGAGGGCGAGCGGCCGGGGCTGGTCCTTTGCGACGACGAGGACGACCAGACCGAATGGGTGTGCCGGCAAGTCCTCACGCACCGCGAAGCCGGTATCGACTTACGGCGGCAGGCCGTCCTGTTCCGCGCCTCGCACCATAGCATGATGCTCGAGGCCGAGTTGGCCCACCGCGGCATCCCCTTCCACAAGTACGGCGGTTTGAAGTTTGTCGAGGCAGCGCACATCAAGGACCTCATGGCCTTCCTCCGCCTGGCGGAAAACCCGCGCGACGTGGTTGCGGGCAACCGGGTTCTGGTGCTGGTGCCCGGCATCGGGCCGGCCAAGGCGCGGCAACTCATGCAAATGCTTCTGGAATCGGGCGGCGATTTCGGCGCCTGGTCGCGATGGCAGCCGCCGGCCGCCGCCAAGGAAACGTGGCCGGGCCTCGTCGAGGTGTTCCGGTCGCTGGCGAGTCCGTCGGACGAACTCTCTGCACAAGTGGGCAGGGTGCGCAGGTTTTACCGCCCGTTGCTGGAAATCAAGTACGACTTCCCCGAACCGCGACTGCGCGACCTCGAACAACTCGAACAGCTTGCCTCGAAATACCGAAACCGCCAGCGGATGCTCCAGGACCTGACGCTCGACCCGCCCAGTTCCACGCAGGACCTTGCCGGCCCACCGCACCTCGACGACGACTACCTCGTGCTCAGCACGATCCACTCAGCCAAGGGGCTCGAATGGGACGCGGTGTACGTGATCCACGCCGCCGACGGCAATATCCCGTCCGACATGGCCACGAAATCGAGCGAGGAGATCGAGGAGGAGCGGCGCCTCTTCTACGTCGCCCTGACACGTGCGAAGAAGTGGCTGTACGTTTGCTGCCCGTTCCGTTACCACTATCGCCCCGGCGCGAGTGACGCCCACGGGTTTGCCCAGCTTACCCGATTCCTGCCCCGGCCTGTCCAGGAGAAGTTCGAGCAGCAAGCGACCGGCCTCTCGCAGCCGGACAGTACGCCCGGTGCCCTGCGTACGGAACTGCACAGCCACACCATACGTCGCCGGACGAAGTCGTTGTGGAATTGACGTGTCGTTCGGGAACGGTTACGTCGCCACGGTCATGGCTTGCGCAGGCCGAACTCGACTGCGATGCGTCGAACGATCCCTTGGTGCCTCGCCGGGCAGTGGTACTCCCATTCGACCAGAACTTCGGCGAATGTCAGGGGCCGGTCCTCGAAACAAGCCCGACGGCGGAACAGCCAGGTGAAGGCCTCCCAACGCTCGGGCTGCTTCTCGAACCATGGAAGCAGCCGGGCAGCCGCCACGGCGTTCAGTTTCCGATCGATCGGATCGGAACGAAGCTTTTCCCTGTGCCCGGCGTACCAATCGGCCGGCGTCACGTGTGCGGGCAGGGCGGCCTCGCGCAGCATGGGTTCCACATAGCGGTGCAGTTCCGGGGCGAACGTTTCCCAGCCGGGGAACGGCGGCTCCTGTTTCCATCGCTCCGAGAGCGACCGCAACACAAACCACGAGGCCATCTGCGACAGGCTTTCGCTGAACCAGCCGGCCTCGTGCGGGTAGGCCAGGTCGGCATTGTGCAGGATGTGGCAGTGCTCATGCGCGAACTGGTAAATGTACTGGCACCAGAAGCGGCTGCGGGCGGTCAGCAGGATCACGTCGGTTGTGTGACGCCCGCGCGGCCCGCCCTCATACACCACCTGCGGGCTGCCGTCCCGGCGAAACGCGACGGCAATCGGCCGGAACCTGCGATTCGGGAAGAATTGCATCAACTCGTCGCACGCCGAGCGTACCACCCGCTCGATCGCTTCGGTTTCGGCTCCGTGCCAGCCGGGGCGTACGATGAGTTCGTATTCCGGAAGTGCCCGCCGGCCGGGCGCTTCCTCCCGCGGCGGAAGGGGGAACATGGCACTGCCAGGAAGGATGATCTGCCCCGTGGATTACACGGCTCCATGATGCCGCAATCAGGCGGAAAGCTCCTCAAGCGGCAGGGTGAAACCGGGCAGAATGTCGGGCAAGGCGAACGCGTCGTGCGCGCCCAGTTCGGTCAGTTCCGTGGGCGAGCGGAAAACACTTCCCAGTATCACGGGGGAGGCGTTGCTTGTCAAGATTGCGATTGGGTAACGCGACCGCAAGAGTCTGCCACATGGGTCAGAGCATGTTCTCCTTCTCCCGTTGGAGAAGAGCACCGGCGGTGCAGGTGTAGTTTGGGTTGTTCAGTGAACTGCGTCATGGCAGGCTCTCGCGTCCGCACCAGACCGGGCACAACGCTGCCGGCCGCCTTTCGGGCATGCCGTACCCCTCATCAGAAGGCTCTGTGCTGTGATGCCGGTCGTGTTCGCAGAAGCATCGGATAGCCGACGCCGGAGGCCCTTGCCCTGCTATCTTGGCCGGTTTGCTCCTGCCCATTGCCCGGACTGCATGGTCGGTTTATAATCGCCCATGCGTGGGCGAAACAGGTCTTTGCTCAGGTAGGAATCCCCATGTCCGAATACGAATCTGTTTTGGCTGCGGCCGTGCAGCTTTCGTTGCCTGATCGGCTTCGCCTGATCGACGATTTGGCGTCCTCCGTTCCAGACGACCAACCGCCGGCCCTGTCGAGTGAATGGCTGGCCGAGATCGAGCGTCGGTCGGCGGACCTCGATTCTGGAGCCGTAACCGCTGAACCGTGGCCGGCAATTCGCGAGCGCTTGTTCCGGGAGCACCGTGTCCATGGTGCAGATTGACTTTCACCCGGCCGCTACGGCAGAGTTAGAGGAATCTGCAAAATGGTACGCCATACGGAGTGAGGCGGCTGCGCAACGGTTTGCGGTAGCGGTTGATGCAGCCCTGAAAGAGATATCGGACGATCCCGGCTGCTTTGCCCGAATCGATGCGCGCCACAAGGCATGCAGTGTCCGGAAGTTTCCGTTTCAGGTCATCTTTCGTGACGAATGACGAAGGCGCGCGAATTTTCGTTGTGGCCGTTGCGCATGTGAAGCGACGGCCGAAGTATTGGCGAAAACGGGCCCCCATGTGAGTGGAAATACGCAGTCCCGGCGAGTCCCTAGAAGACAAGGCAAGGCCAGTCGGATGTACCGGAGACAACAAAGCGAATGCCTGAAAACCAACACGCGTACGTACTCGACGTGATGGCCGAGGACCATCCGGGCATTGTCGCCTCGGTGAGCCAGGCGGTCGAGTCGCTCGGCGGGAACATCGACTCGTGCAGCCAGACGGTGCTGCGTGGGTATTTCACGCTCATTATGATTGTGAGCCTGCCGGAACGCATTCCGGCCGAGGAGTTGGCCGAACGGGTTCGGACGGCCGAGGGCGCCAGCCGGCCCTACCAGGTGCTGGTGTACCGCTGGGAGCCGCAGCCGAAATCGGCCGTGCCCGAGCCGACCGAACGGTTCGTCATCACGGCGTTCGGCGACGACCAGCCGGGCATCGTCCGCCGGTTCAGCGAATACCTGGCCAGCAAGGACATCAACATCGTCGACCTGTACGGCCACCGCGAGGCCGAGGAATTCGTGCTCATCGGCCAGGTCGAAGTGCCCACCCGATGGGACGTGCGCATGATGCAGGCCGATTTGGAACAGTTGGGCCAGGAGTTGGGATTCACGGTCAAGCTCCAGCACGAAAACGTCTTCGTGGCGACCAACCAGTTGCGTTTCATCCGATCAGCGTGAGCGGCGGGAAAAACGGGACAGGAGGAAAACGGGACAGGTCCGATTTGTGCGAAGCACCCTCCGGGCCGTTCCGGCAAATCGGACCTGTCCCGTTTTCCTCAATTTGTGCGAAGCACCCTCCGGGCCGTTCCGGCAAATCGGACCTGTCCCGCTTCTCTCACACAAACTAAGGGCCTCTGAATGCTTCGGACGGAAGAAATCCTCTCGACCATCGACATGCTGCATGCCGAGCACCTCGACGTGCGCAGCGTTACCCTCGCGCTGAACCTCGACGACTGCGCGGCGCCGAGTATCGACCACGTGTGCCGAAAGGTTCGGCAGAAGATTTTCGCCCGGGCGAGCCGGCTGGTCGAAATCTGTGATCGGGTGGGTTCGAAGTACGGTATTCCAGTCATCAACAAGCGGCTGGCTATTTCGCCGGCGGCTACCCTGCTGGCCGGCCACGGGCGCAGCGCCGCCGTGCGGTTGGCCCAGGCGCTCGACGCGGCAGCCGGCGAGTGCGGCGTCGATTTTGTCGGCGGGTTCACGGCGCTGGTCCACAAGGGGATGACCGCAGGCGACGAAGTGGTCATCCGCTCGCTGCCCGAAGTGCTGGCCCAAACCGGCCGCGTGTGCGCTTCGGTGAACGTGGCGTCGCGCAAGGCGGGCATCAACATGGATGCCGTGCACCTGATGGGCCACACGCTGTTGGATATCGCCGCGGCCACGGCCGACCGGCAGGGGTTCGGCTGCGCGAAGCTGTGCATCTTCGCGAACATCCCGGAGGACAACCCTTTCATGGCCGGCGCCTACATGGGCGCGGGCGAGCCGGAGGCGACGATCAACATCGGCGTTTCCGGGCCCGGCGTGGTCGGCAGCGCCCTGCGCCGCCGCCTGGCCACCGACGCGAAGCTGACGCTGGGCGATCTGGCCGAGGAGATCAAGATTACCAGCTTCCGCGTTACCCGGGTAGGCGAACTGATCGGCCGCGAGGTGGCCGCCGAGTTGGGACTGGCGTTCGGCATCGTCGACCTGTCGCTCGCCCCCACGCCGACGGTGGGCGACAGCGTGGGCGAAATCCTCAAAATGCTCGGCATTACGCAGGTAGGCGCCCCCGGCTCTACCGCCGCCGTGGCCATGCTCAACGACGCGGTGAAGAAGGGCGGGCTGTTCGCCTCCAGTTCGGTGGGCGGGCTGAGCGGCGCATTCATTCCCGTCAGCGAAGACGCCGCCCTGGCCGAGGCCGTGGCCGAGGGGCACCTGGTGCTCGAAAAGCTCGAAGCGATGACGAGCGTCTGCTCCGTCGGGCTCGACATGATCGCGGTACCGGGTGACACGCCCGCCGAAACGCTCGCCGCGCTCATTGCCGACGAAATGGCCATCGGCGTCATCAACAACAAGACCATGGCCACCCGGCTTATTCCCGTGCCAGGCGCGAAGGCCGGCGACATGGTCGACTTCGGGGGCCTGTTCGGGAAGGCGCCGGTCATGGCGGTACGCAACGCCGGTGCCAGCGAGGGCTTCGTCCACTTCGGCGGGCGTATTCCCGCTCCGCTGCAGTCGCTGGGCAACTGACCGCGGCTGAAACGACCGAGGTCCCACCAAGGCGGTGGTTTGTTTGTCGCAACCCTTACGTATCGTGGCGCATCCGGGCTAGGCGCGCCATGGGCGTGGTCGCTCGTTGAGCTTCCGGAGAACGTCGATGGCAATCTTCGCATCCTGCTCTACTTGAAAGTCGAACATGCCCGCGATGATGAAATCGGCGCCGTTTCGGAACGCATAGGAGAAGCCGACGTTCGGACGAATGGCGCCCGCGGCAAGCGTCTTGAACGCCACCCAGGGCTTGTCGACCTTGGCCATGAAGTCGGCGCAACGCTGGGAGTCGAGGCACCAGATGTTGTCGTGGTATTTGCCATGCTCGGGGCTGTGCCCCTTATACCAGCACCACTCTTCGCGGTTTTCCTCCGGCGTAGCCGACCAGTAGCGGTCGGTATGGAACGTCTTCACGTAGTAGTCGGGCTGGAGGTTGGCCTCCTCGCAGGCCATGGGGGTTTCGAGCGAATGGCTGCCGATGCCCCCGGGCACGCCCTGCTCCTTCATCATGTCGATGGCGTTGCCCAGGATGTCAACCTTCTGGGTCATGGTGAGGTTGTCGGTCACCGCCCCGTGCGTGTACAGGAGGGTCGCGCCCTGGTCGATCATGATCTTGATGTGCTCGCGCATCTTCGCCTCGTCGGCCTGAGGGCGGATGCACACCATGGTTTGGATCTTGCCGCCCCGCTCCCGCCGATATTTCTCGATGACGGCGTTGCACGCGGGATCGTTCTGGATCGTGTTGACGCCGCATTGCTCGGCCAACTCAAGTGTCTCGAACACCTTGGCCTCGGTGTTGTACGCCTTCAGCAGGGTCGACACATACATCAAGTCGCGGGCGTGGGCCCAGCCGCCAATCAGGTTCCCGCCGATCAACAGCCGACTGACGCCAACCTTGCCGATTTTTCCTTGCGGCATATCGTCCGGTTTCATTGCGGGCCGTGTGGTGGTGCCGTCGACGGCACTGTCGTGCTCGGCGGCCAGCAGAATCTGCTCCTCCCAACCGCACACCCCGGCAACGCCGGCGGCTCCAAGGAAGGTCTTGCCCAGAAAATCGCGACGATCGGTTCTTTTGGCCATCATATCCTGCACTCCTGGGGGTGGGAGAATGGGGGTCACCGTTCACGGTCGGCGGCGCGGGCTGTTTTCTCCGCTGTATGCGAAGGGGACAGTCCCATTTT
>CAYPWB010000196.1:0-8034 GCA_964414315.1 uncultured Planctomycetaceae bacterium
GGCACATCGCCCTTTGTGCCGCGAAAATCGGGACAGTCCCCCGTGAACGGTTACCGGCCGACGATCTTCGCCGCCAGTTTCGGCCCAATGCTGCGGATTGCCCCGGAGGCCAGGCACATCGCCGGAGCAGATCGCCGCGCGGCTTGGAAGCGCCACGGGAACTTGCTCGAACCCACCATGAGCATCTCGTACTTCTCGTCTTGCCGCAATATGGCCTTGCTGTGAAGGCTGCGGTTTCGGTCGCTCTGTTCGTCGGCTAGGGGTACGGGTACGACGTGTGCTCCACCACGGTTCTCGAAGATTCGACTCCATCGGGTTCCGAGGCGCTCTGGGATTTGCACGGCCCGGCGCGCAGTCACCCTGCCGCTAACCGAAACGGGGGCTCCGGGCAGAGACTTCGGGTTTGGGGTACCCCAATGATGAGCCCATGATCGGCGACTAATACGCCATCCTGTGCGAAGCCCGGCAATCCAATAGTCCAAGGACTCAGCAGTTCCAGAACCAGTAGCTGTAGTCCTCCACCAACTGCCGGAGAGTTGTCGGTGAAGAAGGGTAACCCGAATGGCAGACTGGCCCGCACCGAACTTGTCAACGTCCACCAGCACGGCGACGGCGACTGTGGTCAACGCCGTCTTACGCTCGAAAATGAAATGAGATTCGTTCTCCGAGTTGTCCATCCGCTGGAGCGAGGCCCAGTAATCCTGCTCACCGAATCTCGGTAGACCACCGCGCAGCGACCCCGGAAATCGCTGGACTAGCGCACCCGACCGGCCTTTTTTCGTCCCGACCCGCGACGGCGACTTCAACTCGCCCGTCTCCAATCGTACCGATGCCCCCTTCAGATAGGCCCTGGGTTGCACGGATGGTATGCTTTGGCGATAATGGGCCCGCCCATCAGGGCGCTCACGCGAGCCCGGCCGACGTGCCGCAAGCTACGGAGCCATTGCCATGGCCGAGCCACCCACCGAACCTTCGGATGATCCCACCGACGAGGTGCTGGCCGAGTACTTTCTTCGGAGGTGGACGACCACGTTCCAGCCGAACTGGAACGGGTGTGCCTGAAGTGCCTGGCGAAGAACGTAACCGGGCGGTACGCCACGACGGCCGACCTGCGCCGGTGGCCGCGGCCGCGTCGGCGGGCGTGGCCCTGTGGACACGCGTTACTACCTGAACGCAAACGCCTTGACAATGCCGTGCGGAACCAACTATCCCCCGCCCGACGCGTTCTATATCTTCATTGATATATAGTCACGCCAGAGTTTTACCGCCCGCCGCTGGATTGTCCAGTATGGCCTCTCGATAGGAGAATTGACGGATGCTTCCTAAGACGGCCCGCCGCGTCCGACGCTATGTACGCCCGCTTGTATTTGGTGTGGTACCGATCCTACTAGTCTACGCTTCGTCCGCGATTGCTGCGGAGCCTGCCGAGGAGAAACCCTCCCCGCTGGACAATGCCTTTGTCGCACTGCAACACCTGGAACTCGGACAGAATCTGGGAATTCTCAGTCCGATTGAGCTGGCCGTCCTTCAGTCGCACAATAACAAGTCGGTCCGGAAGGACCTGGAGACCCGCCTTCTTGACACGCTCCGCGTCGACTCCACCGATCTGGCCAAGGATTACGCGTGCCGCCAACTGGCAATTGTCGGCTCCGATAGCGCACTGGACACTCTGGCCGGGCTTCTGCCGAATCCCCGGCTTTCCTACATGGCTCGCTACGCCTTTGAAGGAATTGGCACGCCGGCCGCCAAGAAAACCCTCCGCGAGGCACTTGCGAAGACCCAGGGGCGTCGGAAGGCGGGCATCGTCATCTCACTGGGTCGAATGGCCGATTCGGATGCGGATGACCTTCTAATCCCACTTCTATCCACGACGGAACCGGTAATCCAGGAAGCGACGGTCGTCGCGTTGGGACGCATTGGCACCCAGGCTGCCTTTGACGCGTTGCACCAATTCCACCCGAAGGCCTCCGGAAATCTTCAGGCGGCCATCGTCAATGCTGAACTCCAGGCGGCGGAACGCCTCGTAAGACGTGGAGACCGCGACGCGGCGGTCAAGGCCTATTGCGTCCTGGCCGATGCGCAGTCGGACAGCCCAGCGCGGGTTCGGCTTGCGGCCTTCCGCGGATTGGTCCTCTCACAGCCCTCCAAAGCCGTCTCGCTGATCGTGGCCGGCCTGGGCAGTGAGGACGCGGGAAAGCGGGCCGTCGCGGCCGATTGTATTCTCACGCTGAAAAACGCCGAAGACGTCCGTGCCGTTGCCGACGCGGTAACGGGACTGCCGGTACCCGGACGGATCGCCGCCCTGCACGCATTACAGGAGAAGACAGACCCTGCAGTTCGCACCGCCGCGTTAAAGGCTCTCGACGGCCCGGACCCTGGGCTCCGCACGACGGCCCTGGGCGTCCTCATTGCCGCCGGAACGGCCGAGGATGTGCCCCGGCTAACGGAACTCGCCGCGACCGACCCCGATTCGAGCATCCGGACGGCGACGTTCGAAACCCTGCGGCTGATGCGCCATCCCGAGACAAATACGGCGATTCTCTCACTCCTGTCGACGGAAGAAACGCGGACGCCGCCCCTTCTGCAAGCCGCATTCGCGCGACGCTCCGTCGATTTCGTTCCCGCCTTTCTCGACGCAGCCGGATCGTCCGACGCCGCCGTCCGAAAGATCGCCCTGGAAGCCCTCGAAGTCATGGCCGAGCCGAAACATGCCGAGATGCTCGTCGGCATCTTGGCGAAGTCCGCCCCCGGGGAGGAACGCGAGGCGGCCGGTCGCGCGGTCTGGATGACGTGCGAGAAAATCGCCGACCCGGCCAAGCGAACGGAGCCCCTTTTCGCCGGATACGAGAAGGCCGACACGGCCGGGAAGGCCGCCATTCTGCCTTCGATTGCCAGAATCGGCGGCGAGAAGGGATTGGCCGCGGTCTACGCGGCAATGAAGAGTGAGGACAAAAGCCTCAAAGACGCCGGCTATCGGGCCCTCGCGAACTGGCCTGACGCCACGGTCGCGGATGCACTGTTTGAGATCGCCAAAACGAGCGACAACGACGCCTACCGAATCTGGTCGCTTCGCGCCTACGCACGGGTCGTCGCCTTGCCGGAGGCCTTCCCGCCGGAGAAAGCGTTTGGCATGCTCAAATCGGCCATGGACCTGGCGACGCGGCTGGAGGATCGCAGGTTGATCGTTTCGCGGCTCGCCGCGGTCCGAACGCCCGCCTCCCTGGAACTGCTTCTGACGTATCTCGACGACGTGGAGTTGAAGGACGACGCCGTCGGCGCGGTGTTTCTCTCGGCGAAGGGCCTCAGCCAGTCGCACCCCGACCTGGCCGAGCCGGCCCTGAAGCGAATCCGTGAGTTGACCAAGGACGAGGCGATCCTGCAGCAGACCGGCAAGGTCCTTCGCGACATCGACGCCCGAAAACAAGCCCCCACCAAATAGGAATCCCATCGATGCCAGAATTCGCAAACACCCGCGTGAATCGTCGTGAAGCGCTCCGGTGGGGCCTCATTGCCACGTCGGCCGTGGCCTCTCCGCTGGTCGTTTGGTCCAACGTGCTTGGCAAGGGCGGTGCCGCCGCGCCGAGCAACCGCATCACGGTCGGCGCGATCGGCGTCGGTTGCATGGGCCGCGGTCACTTTCGCATCCTGGCCGAAAACCCGCGCGTCCAAGTCGTCGCCCTGGCCGACGTCGACTCCTGGCGGCGCGAAAACGAAACGAACGTCCTCAAGGGGATGTATGGCCGAAGACAACCCAGCGGCGGTTTCAACGGATTCAAGGCCTACACCGATTTCCGCGATCTGCTGGCTCGCGAAGACATCGACGCCGTGACCGTCGTCACCGGCGAACGCTGGCATCCCGCCATCACGGTCCGCGCCGCGGCGGCCGGCAAGGATATCTACTGTGAAAAACCGATCTCTCTCACGATCCGCCAGGCCCGAACGATGGCCCAAACGGTCCGGCGACACAATGTCGTCTTCCAGACCGGACTGCAGCAACGCAACTCGCCCGAGTATATGAAAGCCTTCGAACTGGTCGACGCAGGGCGCATCGGCGAGGTCAAACTGGCTTATGTCAACGCCAGCGGCGTTAGCGAATACCAGAATCTCCCCGCACAAACCATTCCGAAGGGGATCACGATCGATTGGGACATGTGGCTGGGACCGTGCCCCGAATATCCTTACAACTACGCGTACCACCACGCCGGCGAACCGAAAAACGTCGTTCCGTGGAGCTGCAATCGGGCCTTCGGAGCCGGTGGAATGACCAGCGGTCTTGTCCACAACCTCGATTCCGCCCACGCCGGGCTGCGAAAAGACGGAGACGGGCCGATCGCGATTACGCCGCGCGGCGTCAACGGCGCCCCGTCACTGACGTTCACGTACGCCGACGGGACGCGAATCGTCTGCGCCACGCGTCTGGAACCGGGAAAGCACCTCATCCCGAACGGCTGGAATCCGCAAACGCCCATTCGGAATTTCGGCGTTCTCTTCGTCGGCGACAAGGGTTGGGTGCACGTGGAGCGGTTCGGCGTTTTGAACTGCTATCCGAAGAGCATCCTCGACCGGCCGTTTTCCAAGGCTCACTCCGTCCGAGCAAACCATGAAGACTGGATCGATTGCATCCACACCCGGCGCCGCCCCAGGGCGGACGTCGAGATCGGAGCCTGCTCCACCATCCTCGCCCACCTGGGATGCATCGCCCTCTGGACCGGAAGGGCCCTCACTTGGGACCCGGTCAAGGAAGAGTTCTTCAACGATTCCGAAGCGAATTCCCTTCTCGCCCGGGCAAGCCGAGAACCCTGGAACGTCTGAGCCGTCGCACGTCAAACCGCCTCCGCGCTACTGGAGAACCCCCATGAAGACCCCGCCCCGTTTCGCTGGAACCATTTCGGCCGTGTCGGCCCTCGTTCTTCTCGCCGTCGCAATCCCGGCGACGGCCTTTGCCCAAGGCCAACGTCCGCGCCGCGAGGTTCCACCAGCGGCGAAAGATAGGGTCGACAAGATCCTGCCGGCCGCCCAGGCCAAGCCCCGCGCACCGCGCAAGCTGCTCATCTTCGACCGCAACGTCGACTACCCCGGCCATGGTTCCATAGAATATGCCAACTACGCGTTTGCCAAGATGGGCGAGAAGACGGGTGCGTTCACGGTTGTCATCAGCCGCGATCCGGCCGTTTTCAACTGGGAGAACCTGAAGCAATTCGACGCCGTCTGCCTGAATAATACGGTCGGCAATCTGTTCACCGACCCGACTCTCCGAAAGAACCTCGTCGAATTCGTCCTCGGCGGAGGCGGACTGCTCGGAATTCACGGAACGACGGTGGCGTTCACCGATTTCAAACAGGGAGCCAAGGAAGATTGGCCCGAATTCGGGCGCATGATCGCCGGTCGCGGTGCGTCCCATCTGGCGGCGGATGAACGGGTCGTCGTCAAGCTCGATTCGCCGGACCATCCCTTGAACCGGCCGTTCGGCGGACAACCGTTCGAGCATGTCAGCGAGTTTTTCCGCGTGCACGGCCCCTATTCGCGAGACCGCGTCCGCGTTCTCTTCAGTATCGATAACGACAAGACCCCACTCCCGGAAAGGGCGTTTCGCGCGGACAACGACTATGCCCTGGCCTGGACGCGCAACTACGGCCGCGGCCGTGTCGTCTACTGCACGATCGGGCACTCGCCGGAAGATTTCATGAATCCGAAGATGCTCGAATTCTATCTCGGTGCCATCCAGTTTATCCTAGGCGACATTGACGGGTCGACGACGCCGAGCGGCGCCCTGACGCCGGCCGTCATTGCGCAAGAGGAACTCGGCTGGCGTATCGGACTGACCGCATGGGGACTCCACGAATTCACCCTCTTTGAAACGCTGGAGAAGACGCGCGAGTTGGGATTGAATTACGTCGGCGGCCTGAGCTTCCAGAAGGTGAGCAAGGATATCCCAAAGAGCTTCGACGCCAATCTGACGGACGAGGAACTCATCAAGATCCGCCTGAAGATGGACGACCTGGGCCTGCGGATGCCGACCTGCTTCTACGCCGCCATCCCCGGCGACGAAACCGGCTGCCGCAAGGTCTTCGAGTTCGGCCGAAAGATGGGAATCGAAACGTTCATTTCCGAACCGCCGCCGCAATCGCTCGATGTGATCGAACGGTTCTGCGACGAATACGACATCAACCTGGGCATTCACAACCACGGCCCGAAGTCGTCCCCTGTCTATTGGCGACCGGAAGGAATCCTCAAGGTCTGCAAAGGGCGGAGCAAGCGCATCGGCGCGTGCCCCGACACGGGCTACTGGCTCCGCAGCGGAATCGATCCGGTGGAGGGAATCCGCAAGCTGGGCGACCGGCTGATTACGATTCAGCCGCACGATCTCAATGAGATTACGCCTGAAGGCCACGACGTGCCCTGGGGAACCGGTAAGGGGCGCTTCGCCGAACAACTCCAGGAAATTCACCGCCTCGGAATTCGACCGACCCTGATCGGTCTCGAATATTCGTACGACTACTCCGACAATCTTCCCGAAAGTGCCGAGTGCGTAAAATTCTTCAATACGTTTACCCAAGAACTCGCAAAACTGAAGGCCCCAGAATGAGCCGCTTTTCAAGCCTACTTACGAAGAGAGAGGCCATCGCGAGCAGGCTTCAGACGCCCGTGTCCGTCTTCAACTCTTCGCGACGCCGCGCCGTCGCGTAAAGTTGTGGTGACGACCAGCCGCGCCCGACCAGGACAAGCTTCCAGCTTCTCACCTATTGTTGACACAGAGGGCAGAACGGGCCGATGCGATTGAGCAGTACCGGGTTGTTCAAATGGCCAAGATGGCCGTTTGACTGAGAAGTCCACCTTCACGGTCCCCAACTCCGTCGCTCGTTGTGAACCGAAACCCGGCAAGGTATCCAAGAAACAGGCACACCTGTCCGAATAAACAATATGTCCGTTTGACCGAGGACTCCACGCCCGCAGTCCCCAACTCCGCATAGCCACGCAACCACAATGCTGAGGAGCAACTCGGCGAGACGCCGGCTTGAACACGTACCGTCGACGCAGTCTTATCGGCAGGTGAGTACTGACGATCCCGGCGCGCCTGCGGCAGTTTGTGTCTGGACGTGCCTCCATGCCGGTAAGTGCGCAAAGGCCGCCACAGCCCCCTCTTGTTCCAGATGTGGCCACCGGCCAAGACGGTGCGCTGCCGTCTTGCAATGGGCCCAGGAGCATGGTGAGGCCGGCACCGTAGTCGCGATACGGACACATCCACCTGAGAGTGGGCGATGCCCGCTTTGCGCCCGCAAACGACGGCCTCTTGAAGCCCGGCGCCAAATGTGCGCAACTTCAAAGACCGGCATCCCCATCCGGCGGCTGAGCTTGGTGAAACGACTCGAGCCAGTCCACGTTTTGCGATACGATCTGTCCCCGATGGCAGATCAGGTTGCCTGGAATCGCGCCGGGAAGCCACCGGGAGCGGTGGATGATTGCAGGCGGATCGAGTTGGATCGTCGCCACTTGGCCCTCGCCCAACACATTCAAAGGCAAGTGATACTGTCCGTCGGCGCAAAAGCCGCGCCCACTGGGCAGGCCGTCCTCGGGCAACGGCAGCGGCCAGCCGGCGGCGACTTTCCCCGTGTCCAATTCGATGCCGGTCAGTTGCCGGTTGTCGACCACGACGGCCACGTCGCGATCCACGCAGGCGAGAAACGTAAAACTGCGGCTGTCCAGGGACCATTGGTGACTTCCATCCATCAGGTCCAGGCAGTGCATCTGAAGACTCTCTTCCGGCGTGATCAGGACGCGCCGGCCGGAAATTACGGCACGCGAATCCGCCCAAGTTCTGCTCGCGTCGATCGCTTGTCCCGCAGGCAGTGTCGCCCGATTCGGATACTCGTAGGCCCACAAAAGGCGTCGAGTGCCGAGGTCGACGGCAACCACGGCGCCCACGCCGGTCGGACAGATCAAGATCCCGGCGGCATAGGAAGGGCTGATCCCGCTGATGTGATGGATTGGCCGAGCGCGTCGGTCCGGCGAGATCCCCGCCAACTGCTGGGACCA
>CAYPWB010000196.1:8134-11838 GCA_964414315.1 uncultured Planctomycetaceae bacterium
GATGGATTGGCCGAGCGCGTCGGTCCGGCGAGATCCCCGCCAACTGCTGGGACCAAGGCAACTCTCCGGTCATCGGGCTGCACGCGAGCAAATGGACTCCATTCGCGATTTCCGCAATGCCAAATAACTGTCCACCGAGCGGAAGTGGAGGTCCCAGAAACACGAACGGATCGTCCGGCGCCTTTGCATCGGCCACCCCGCCCATCGACCAAATACGTTTCCCTTGGCGGCTGCGCAATTCGTAGGCCGAAAGCAGGTTGTACGATCTGACGGCCGTGTGCCGCTGTTCCCGCAGGCCGCGAACCAAAGCTTCCCCTTGCGCCTTGGAAGGCGCGCGGGTGCTCTCCAGCACGAACACGGCGCGGCCATCGCTACTGATGGAACCGTACGATAGATCCCGCCAGGAACGTTGTTTCAGCATGTCCCAATCTGACCAGCGCGAATCGTCCGGCGCCGCCGGCGTCGCCGCACCGGGTGCCTGCACGGGCTGGTCCACCTGCCAGAGCCGTTTCCCGGTCTTGAGATCCACTGCAACCAGTTGCTGTGCCGTACGCATCACGACGATGTCATCGACGGCCAACGGCATCGGAGTGGGAATGGCTGCTTTCGAACCCCGAAACAATTCGCCCCGCTGAGCTTGCAGTGCTAGCGTCAGGTCGAAGCGGTCGGCGACCGCCTGTCGCCAGGCCGGTTGCATGAACAGTCTGGGCCCGCCGCTGCCGCGCCCTGGACGAGTCGGGGCCGGGCGAAACATCGTCCACGGACCGCTTGGCGAGCTATTCGCCACCGGAGGGTCACCGGCGATGTCCCGCAGCCATTGGAGCCCGTCGTCCGAACGCTGAAACAGTTCGACGGATCGCCCGCCGACCGTGAATCGGGCCCGGGGGAATCGCTTCTGCAACTCGACCAGCACGTCTTCTGCTTGATCCGGCTCGCCGGCCCACTGCCAACAGAGCGCCAGCTTCAACAACAGTTGCGGTTCGTACCGCGCAGCCGCTTTGCTGGACTGGACTGTTTGGAAGTGTCGCATCGCCGTCAAGTATTGGCCTCGATTCAGAGAAACACAGCCCAACAGATACGTCGCCTCGTAACCGGCAATGCTGCCGAAGTAGCGGCGGTGTACCTCCAATATCTGCTCGATATTACCAGTCGCCGAGGCGTCATCCAGTAGTTCACGGGCGACTGCACCGAACTGCAGTTCGTATGCCTCCTGCGCGGCAGGCGGCATGTCGCGCAAGACGCTTCTTGCTTCGGTCTTAAGACTCCGATAATGACGGCCTGCTTTCGGGCCGTCTGCCTGAGTTGCCGGCGTGAAGAAATAGTCCTCCTTCGTTTCCAGGATCGCGGCCAACAGTCGGACGGCCTCGGAGTAGCGCCCCCGATCGAGCTTCTCTCGGGAAAGGTCCAACATGCGCAGCAACTGGCGATCGGGCCGAGCAAACATGGAACCGCTTCCCGGAACCGCCTGCGCCGACAGCGACGACGCGACGGTCAGCACCACGGCCGCATTGCACACGATCCACGTTGCCACGGCTCGCAAGTCACGCCGGATACCTCGCATTATGTCTCTCTCCAAATACAATGGGCGACCGTCGCCCGGTCGTGAACACCGTTTCCCACCGGCAGGCAGCGCGGTCACACGAACGAACGTGACCGCTCATGGGGAACTTTCCCCTTCACATGCACTCCGTCTCAGTAAGTACCCTCGCGACTTTCCGCGCCGGGTTGTTTGGCTAAGAACTCGGTCCAGCTCTCTACGGCCCGCGCGCGTTCTTCGTCGTTCTTGAATCCCAAGGTCGATGGGGAATACAAGTTAGTAGGATCGGGTTTCGCGTACTCGAAACCGAACTCCCGGGGATCCTGCCCGGCGCGGTAAATCGTGGCCGCCAGCGCGACGTCACGAAGTTGCGACTTCATTACAACTCCCCGGGTGAACAAGGTGTCCAGCGGCGACGCATCGTCCAGGGTCTTCTGAAGCAACGCGTCATCCGCGGGGTTCTGCATCTTGGCCAGGGCCAGCAATGCATATTGCCGTTGCCCGGCAGGGATGCGTTTATTGGCCAGCATGTCGCGGGCGATGTCGCGCGCTTCAGGCCGCTTGTTCTGCAGGGCGGCTAATAGCCGATCCAGTGCCGGCCCATCGCTTTCGGTGGCGTTGGCCCACATGTCGGTGGCGTTGGCCCACAGGTTCCACAGGTCGCCTAGGTCCTTATTGTCCTTGAGTGCCTGCCGACACCGTCCCACGCGGAGCAGGTCGTCCACCGTCTGGAGTTCCTGTTGGGGCTTCGCCCGCTTGGCCAGCACACCGAAGTAGAACGCATTGGCCAGCGCTCCTTCCAAAATAACCGTGGGAACTTCTGGTTCTTTGACCGCCTGCTGTAGCTGCGCTCTCCGCTCGGGAAACAATCCCGCGAGCGGTCTGGGATCCTCGGCGAGTTCATACCACAAAGCGGGGTCGGCCAAGAACATCTTGTCATACAACGCGCGAGCCGCGGGCGAGTCGCCGACGATCTGGCTCACCTGCCGCCAACCGGCGAGCAAACGCACCTCGTCCCACAAGCGGCGGCAGCGAAAGGCGATCTCCACATCGGGGTGCCGCATGCCGTCGTCCAGGGCCGCTTTCCCATCCAGGCCCATTTCCAGCAATTGCCGGCCCGCACGTTCGCGCTGCTGGTAGCAAGCGTCCCCAAGCTGCTCGACGAGTTGCTCGGCCGTGGCTCCGGTGGAAGCCATTGACGGCTCTTCGCACCTCGCCACCGCGGTGATCCAACACCACGCAGCCAAGGTCACCACCCCGGCGAGACGGCAAAGGGGGCTCGACATCATGCAGACTCCGTCGGGCGACCGATGGCGGCAGCGAAAGCAGGACGAACACTCCCGCCCACTCTGCTCGGTTGCCTTCCGGTCCTGTTAGGGACGATCACGGGATTCGGACAGAACATACAACGATTCAAGTGAGGGTGTTTCGATCGACTTGCTTCCCTTCAGAATAGCCATGACTTCCGGTGTGGCCGCTCGCAGTCGCGGAAGATTGACCCCTTCTCGCGACTTGCTCAGCGCCCTGGCGACCGCGGGAGAATCGAGCACGGTCAGTCCCAGGTACATCGACTTCGATCCCGCCCCGAGGATCTTCGCGGCCTCCGAAGAGAGAGTTGAAAGCGCGGGGAGCGTGATGCTGTTCCCGGGTGTGGCACCTTCCACGAATCGCCTCGCCAATTCGGGTGAATCCAACACCGTCAACGCCCGCAGGTTAAAAACCTGCTTATTATATCGACTTAGCGCCGGAGCAGCTTCCCTGGAAACGGTCTCCAGGTTGAACAGCGTCCATCTGCTCTGCCGGGCAAACCGCTGGGCGAGCGGCACCGAGTCGAGTTCCCTCAATGGAATCTGCAGAATTCCGGGAATCTTAGCGAGCGACGCGGCCGCCTCCGGCGAGAGTTTCTCCGCGGCGGGACCGGACAAAACCAAGTAAGCACCGGGAAACGAGGCCAGCGCCGCAGCGGATTCGGCAGGCAGTTCGCCGAGTCCCTGAAACTCAAGGATACCCTCATACTCCGCCAATTCCTTGGCCAATTCGGGAGAAAGCCTGGGAAAGCCGCTGACTGGGCGACCCAATTTGCCTCCAAAGACCAACCTTGGCGACTTGACGAACCGGACGTTGGCGCCGCGCGTCAAAACGCCTCGATTGAGCGATTTCACCAAAA
>CAYPWB010000197.1:0-11836 GCA_964414315.1 uncultured Planctomycetaceae bacterium
TAGCCGCCGGCATGGGGCGGTGAAGAGACGAGAATCCCTCACCCGGCCGCTACCGCGTCCGACCTCCCCCGGCGGGGGAGGTGAAGTCTGTAGGGCGGGCTGTGCCCGCCGCAAGGACGTTTCGCATGGGGCGGTGGAGATACGAGAATCCCCCACCCGGCCGCTACCGCGTCCGACCGCCCCCGCCGGGGGAGGTGAAGGTCGAGTCAGAAACAGGGGCCTTCCGACCCCCGCTCGTCTGCGTTTGTGCCATGGAAAGGCAATACTTCTGGCCGATTCGGCAGCAAGGGATTGAAGGGCGGAAGTATCTTGGCCATAATAGGGCGCTCCGTCGGCGGGAACCGGCGATGCCCCGCCGAAAATGGCCGGAAGGAAAGCCCATGAAATCCGCTCGTGTTGTCCAACTGGCCGATCTGCTCGAACAGGAAATCCGCGGCTCGAAGCTCAAGCCGGGCGACCCGTACCTGAGCACCGACGACGCAGCCAGCAAGCTGCACGTGAGCACCCAGGCGGCGAACAACGCGCTGCGTATCCTGGTGAAGCGGGGGGTGATCCAGCGTCGGCGGCGAATCGGTACGTTCATTGCCCGGCTGCCCGAGGAAACGCCCCCCTCCGCATTGCAACGCGTCCACCTGGTGGTCCACGAGAACTACCTGCGTCAGGAGGGCCTGCTGGCCGACGGACTCATGCTGGGGCTCCAGGGCGAGTTGCCCGGCTCGCAGTTGCAGTTCAACTTCACGCCCCCGCGCGACGGCAACGAGTTCGCCAACCGGCTCATCGCCGAGGCGCTGCGGACCGACGGCGGCGAGGGGTTCGTCCTGGTGCGCGCCCCGCTGGCCGTACAGCGCACCGTGGCCGCCAGCGGCCTGCCGGCCGTCGTGTTCGGCTCCTTGCAGCCCTCGGTGCAAACCATCCCCTGGATCGACCGCGACCAGGCCCAAATCGGCGGCCTGCTGGGCGCGCACCTGCTTGCACGAGGTTGCCGCCGCCTTGTCGCCTTGTTTCGGGCGGAAATGGCGCCCGGCGACTTCGTCGCACTCGACCAGCTTCTGACGGTCGGCGGTGCGGGCGGGCTCCGGCCGGCCGACTTCGCCGTACGCACCCTGCCGCCCGACCTGGAGGCCATCAAGCACGCCATGCTCCCCTGGCTGGTCGAGGGACCGCGACCCGCGGGCGTGTTCTGCCGCAGCCAGCGGCTGGCCGAAGGCGCCATGCTGGCGGCCGAAGCGGCCGGGCTCGTGCCGAGCCGCCACCTCGAGCTGGTCGTGGCCGACGTGTATCGCAAGGCAAGCGACCCGCCGCCTACGTACGCCTATGCGCGCAGTACGGTCACGTCGGAGCAGATTGGGCATCACATCGGCCGCATGCTCGCCCAGCAGGCACGCGGCGAACCGGTCGACCCGAACCACGAAACCCTCCCCGTCACCGTCGAATTGCCCGAAACGTGAGCATACGAACTCTCATGCGAAACCTCGTTGCGATGCTGCTCAGCGCGGCCTTCACCGTGGCCGGCCCGACCTACGCCACCGAGCCGCCGTCGGAAGGGCCGCTCGCGTGGGAGGCGCTTCCCGACCTTCCCGACCCGCTGGGCGTGGCGGGGCCCTTCGTCGGCGTGCACAACGACGCGTTGATCGTTGCCGGCGGGGCCAATTTCCCCGTGGCGGAAGGCGAGGACCGTTGGCAAGTGCCGAAGGTGTGGCATGCCGACGCCTGGGTGCTCACCCGCGACGATGCGGGCGATTACCAATGGCATCGCGGCTTCGAGCTTCCGCGGCCGATCGGCTACGGGGCGGCGGCCAGTACGCGATTCGGGGTTGTTTGCCTGGGCGGCGAAAACGGCCGGCAGGTGTTCGACGAGGTCTTTCTGCTCACCTGGGACCCTGCGAAGGGCGAATTGGGCACCCGGCCGCTCCCCCGGCTGCCGAGGCCCATGGCGTTCGGCGCCGCCGTGGCCCTGGACGATGTGGTGTACGTTCTGGGCGGTCAGTCGGGACGGTCGCTCGACACGGCCGAGGCCGACTTCTGGCGATTGGATCTCGCGCCGCTGGAGGCCGACGGCACGCCGGTGTGGGAGCCGCTGCCACCGCTGCCCGGCCCGGCCCGCGCGTTCCATGCCGTCGCCGCGCAGCACAACGGCTTCGCCCCGTGTGTGTACGTCCTCGGCGGCCGGCGCGCGGCCGACGCACCCGACGCGGCGATGAACATCGAGCCCCTGGCCGACGTGTACGAGTTCTCCCCCGAACGATACGACCCCGGCGCGTACGATGCCGACACCGCCACGTACCGCGGCACGGGACTCCGCGCCGAGCCGTGGCGCCGGCGGGCCGACCTGCCGCAGCCGGTCATGGCGGGCACGGCCGTCGGCGTGGGGCAATCGCACGTGTTTGTGCTCAGCGGCGACGCCGGCGCCCTTTGGACGCGCACCGACGAGTTGCAGGACGAGCACCCCGGCTTCGAGCCGCTCAGTTGGGTGTACCACACGATTACCGACACCTGGATGGCCGGCCCCCGCACGCCCGCCAACCAGGTGACCACGCCCGCGGTGCGGTGGGGCGACGGGTTCGTGGTGGCCTCCGGCGAGGTTCGGCCGCGTCATCGCACGCCGGCCGTGTGGCTTGTTCGCGCGGTACCGAGCACGGCCGCCTTCGGCCCGGTCAATTTCACCGTGTTGGTGGTGTACCTGCTGGGCATGGTGGGCGTGGGCGCGTACTTCGCCGCCCGAAACCGCAGCACCGACGACTTCTTTCGCGGGGGCCAGCGCATTCCGTGGTGGGTGGCCGGCATGAGTATCTTCGCCACCATGCTCAGTTCCATCACCTACATGGCCATTCCCGCCAAGGCCTTCGCGCAGGACTGGGTGTACCTGGTGGGCAACGCCATGATCCTGGTCGTGGCCCCGGTGGCCGTGTTCGTGGCACTGCCCTTCTTCCGCTCCATCGACGCCACCAGCGCGTACGAGTACCTCGACAAACGGTTCAATTTCGGGATGCGTTTGTTCGGCAGCGGGTCGTTCACCGTGTTCCATATCTGCCGTATGGGAATCGTGATGTCGCTGGCCGGCCTGGCCTTGGCCGCCGTTACGCCGCTTTCGCCCGCGCAGTGCGTGCTGTTGATCGGCCTGCTGAGCGTCCTGTACTGCACGCTGGGCGGCGTGGAGGCCGTCGTGTGGACCGACACGATCCAAACGTTCGTCCTCCTGGGCGGCGCGGTGCTGTGCATTGCCGTGATGCTCGCCGGCGCCGAGGGCTCCACACGCGAAGTCCTCCTCACGGCGTGGGAAGGCGAGAAGTTCCGCATGGCCAACTTCCACTGGGACGCAACCAGCGCGAACCTGGCCCTGTGGGTCGTTATTCTGGGCGGGTTCGGGCAGCAATTCGCCTCGTACACCTCCGACCAGGCCGTCGTGCAACGCTACATGACCACGTCCGACGAGCGGCGGGCCGGACGCGCCATCTGGACCAACGCGCTGCTATCGGTTCCCGGCTCCCTGCTCTTTTTCGGCATGGGCGCCGGGCTGTACGTGTTCTATAAAACGAACCCTGAAAAGCTCGATCCCACGTTCAGCACCGACCAAATCCTGCCGCTGTTCATTTCGAAAGAACTGCCGATCGGCATTGCCGGCCTGGTGGTGGCGGGCATCTTCGCCGCGGCGCAGTCGACCGTATCGACCAGCATGAACAGCACGGCCACCACCGTGGTGACCGACTTCCTCCGCCCGTTCGGCGTGCTGCGCAGCGAACGCGCTTACCTGTGGGCCGCCCGGACGATGACCCTCCTGCTGGGCCTCGGCGGCACACTGTTGGGCCTCTGGTTCGTCAATCCGGCCATTCGCTCGCTCTGGGACCAGTTTATCGCGGTCATCGGGCTGTTCATGGGCGTGCTGGGCGGGCTGTTTTGCCTGGGCATGCTGACCCGCCGGGCGAATGCGTTCGGCGCCGCCGTCGGCACCGTATGCGGGGTCGCCGCCATGCTGGCGGTGGCCCGCCTCACCTCAGTGCAAGGCTACGTGTACGCGGCCCTGGGCATTGGCGTGTGCTTCCTCACCGGTTACGCGGCCAGCTTCCTCGCGCCGGCCCCGGGTCGGCAGGTGGACGGCCTGACGGTGTACACGCTCGGCAAGCGCACCAAGACGTAAGGTCGTGCGAAGCGCGGCAACGTAGCGGGCACGCTCCGTCATACCGTCCGCGGTATCGGGCAGAACGCAGCCGTTCGGCCGAATGGTTTGCACCGAGAAGTCGTTCCTCAGGGAATCGCGTAGACGCCGCCGGTCCAGATCGCCCCGGCGACCACGGCGCCGCGAACGCTGATCGGGATCGGGTCGAGCATGTAGGGAGCGCAACTGCCGGGCCGGTAGTAGCCGAGCGTGTACATGCACTCCTGCGGCGGATACACGCCTAGATAATACGGCAAGGCCAGCGTGCTGCCGAAGAAGTGCGCGCCGGACATGACCGGCTGCAGCACGGGCCCCCACGAGTGCCCGTAGCGTTCCAGATGCACGTCCTCGAAGTAGAGCGGCTTGTGGCACAAGGCCGACGCTTTCCAGGTGAACGTGGTTTGGGCCCACTGGCGGGGCTCGAACTCCCGCTTGCCGACTTTGCAGTCGCGGGGCAATTCGCCCGCCTCGGGCGCCGTGCGGTAGGTGATCTCCCCGATCGGCTTGAGTTCGTCGATCGACGGGCATGCATAGTCGAGGTCGGGCGAATGGTTGCCCAATTCCTCGGCTAAGGTGAGCGGCCGCTCGCCCCCGGAACGGGCGGCGGGAGATTGCGACTCGCGCCCCGGGTACGCCGGATCGGCAGGCTCGTCGTCTTGGTTTCCCGGCGGGACGAGCGGTACGGCGCCGCCGCCCGGCTGCGCGGGCTTGGCCTGGCCGCTGCGGTCGCCGAACGGATCGTTGAAGGGACTGTCGGCGCTGTGCTGCACGAACCGGGCCGGAGGTTTCGCCGCCTGGCGCTGCGTCGGTACTGCAGCACGTCCGTGCTCGGCGGTGGGCATCGTCGGCCGGTGCGGGAGCCACTTCAGGCGACCGCCGCCTTCGTCCGACCCCTGGCCGACCGTTCCTCGGCTCACCGTGCGGAACGGCTCGGCCGCCGGGGCCTGCCCGGCCGCGGCCCAAAGCACGGCCGATAGCGTCAGTGCTACAAGGCCGGGCTTCCAGAGCGGGCGGGCGCGGTTTCCACGGGCATCGCGGGTGGGTGCCGCTCCGCTAGCTGCTTTCGCCAGTGGCGTATTCCATGCTGTAATTGGGCGCTTCCTGCGTAATGGTGATGTCATGTGGGTGACTCTCCCGCACACTGGCTGGTGACACTTGAATGAACCGCGCCTCGGTGCGCAGCTCGTCGATGGTTCGAGCGCCGCAGTAGCCCATGCCGGCCCGCAGCCCTCCGATCAACTGATACACGAATTGCCCCAGCGGGCCCTTGAAGGGGACGCGCCCTTCGACGCCCTCGGGGACGAGTTTGTCGGGTTGGCCCTTGTCGCTTTGCCGGTATCGCTCGCTGGAACCCTGCACCATGGCCCCCATCGAGCCCATGCCCCGATACACCTTGAAGGTGCGTCCCTGGTACAGAATCCGCTGCCCGGGGCTCTCGTCGAGCCCGGCGAACAGGCCGCCGATCATCACCACGTGGGCGCCGGCGGCAATGGCCTTGCTCAAGTCGCCGGAATAGCGAATCCCGCCATCGGCGATAATGGGAATATTGGCATCTTTGGCAACCCCGACAGTTTGGTGGATTGCCGTAACTTGTGGAACGCCTACGCCGGAAATCACGCGCGTGGTACAAATCGACCCCGGGCCGATGCCGACCTTGACCGCGTCGACGCCCGCTTCGATCAGGTTGCGGCACCCCGAGGCGGTGGCCACGTTGCCGGCCACCACGTCGATTTCCCAGTCTTGCTTGATTCGGCGCACGGTATCAATCACGTTGGCAGAGTCGCCGTGGGCACTGTCGACGATGAGCACGTCGACGTCTTTTTGGATAAGCTTCTCAACTCGTTCGTAATCGTGGACCCCGACGGCGGCTCCAACCCTTAGCCTGCCTTGCCTATCTTTGCAGGCTTGCGGGAAACGCCGCATCATGTCGATGTCCTTGATCGTAATGAGTCCCGTCAGTCTGAAATCTTCGTCAACCAGCAGAAGTTTCTCCACCTTTTTTGCCATCAAAATCTTCTCAGCTTCCTCAAGCGTTACGTTTCCCGTAGCCGTTACAAGGTTCCCCTTGGTCATCACCTCGCCGACCGGCAAGGCCTGATTCTCCAGGAAACGGAGGTCGCGCCGGGTAAGAATGCCCTCCAGCCGACCGTCTTCCCGCGTAATGGGCACGCCCGACACGTTGTACTGGTCCATCAATGCCCGGGCATCGCCCACGCTCGCATGGGGGGGCAGTGTAGCCGGATTGGCAATGATGCCGTTCGCGCTACGCTTGACCTTCTCCACCTCGTCGGCCTGCTGCTCGACCGACAGGTTCTTGTGGATGACGCCAAGCCCCCCTTCCTGGGCGAGGGCAATGGCCATCTCGCTTTCGGTGACGGTGTCCATCGGCGAGCTGAGCAGCGGGATATTCAGCCGGATGCGCTCGGTCAGTTGGGTGGAGATGTCCACTTCGGCGGGCACGACGTCGCTATGCCGCGGCTCCAGCAGCACGTCGTCGAAGGTCAAGCCCCGGTATTCGGTCAGTCGCTCTTGCATAGCCGATGCTCCTCTCGGTCGAATGGTGGAAGAAGGTCTTACGATTATCCCGGGATGCGCCGCAAATGCAACAGAACGCCAGGGCTTTGTGAAGGTGTGGTTTTCGGGTGTGTGCCACTGGTGTGTGCCACTGGTGTGTGCCACTGGCTCCGCCAGTGCCATTTCTGGTGCCTCCCGAACGACGGCACTGGCGGAGCCAGTGGCACCCTGATGCTTAGCTGTCGCAAAGCGGATGCTTAGCTGTCGCAAAGCGCTAGCCCAGGCCGTGCTTGGATAGCTTGTCGCGGAAGGTCGAGGGCTTCATGCCGAGCGAGGCGGCGGCAGCCGTCTTGTTGCCGCCGCACGTGCGGAGCGCCTCTTCGAGCAGCTCGCGCTCCGTCCGATTGACGGCGGCCTGGAACCCGCCGGGCTGGGCGTCGGGCTTCGGGCCGGCCGGCTCGAAGCCGCGGATCTCGTGCCGGGCAATGTCGCCCGTGATGTGCCCTCCCCCAATCAGCAGTGCCCGCTCCAGCGTGTTGTACAACTCCCGCACGTTCCCCGGCCACTGGTGGCGCTCGAGCATTTCGACCGCCTCGGAGTCGATTCGGTACGGCTGGCCCTTGGCAATGCGGGCCAAGAGGTACTCGACCAGTTCGGGAATATCTTCGAGCCGTTCCCGGAGCGGCGGGATGTTGATCCGCAGCACGTCGAGCCGGTAGTAAAGGTCCTCGCGGAAGGTGCCCTCGGAAATCTTTTCGAGCAAATTGCGCTTGGTCGAGGCGATCACCCGGACATCGGCCTCGATGAGCCGCGTTCCGCCCACGCGCTCGTACACCTTCTCCTCGATGGCCCGCAGCAGCTTCGATTGCTGTTCGAGGGGGATGTCGTCGACATCGTCGAGGTACAGCGTGCCGCCTTCGGCCAGGGCGAACCGGCCGCGCCGTTCGACCTCGGCGCCGGTGAAGGAGCCCTTCTCGTGGCCGTACAGTTCGCTTTCGATGAGTTGCGGCGGGAACAGCGTGCACCCGACCTTCACGAACGGAAAAGCGTGCCGGTGCGAGCCGCGGTGGATCATTTGCGCCACGAGGTCCTTGCCTACGCCCGTCTCGCCGTAAAGCAGCACGTTGGCGTCGGTGCGGGCGCAGATGCCGGCCATTTGCTTGACGCGACCGATACCGGCCGACTGGCCGACGATTTGCTGCTCGATACCCGACTGCGATTGGCCGGCCCCGTTCCGGCGCCGGCCGCGTTCGATGCGGGCGAGCAGGGGGAAGATGTCTTCGTTGCGGAACGGCTTGGTCAGGAAGTCGAACGCCCCCAGCTTGACCGCCTCGACCGCGACGGGAATGCTGCCGTAGGCCGTCATCATGATCACTTCCAGCCCGCGCCAGGGGCCCTGCTTGACGCGCCGCAGCAGTTCGATGCCGTCGAGCTTCGGCATCTTCAGGTCGGTTACCAGCACGTCGAACGGGCTGCTCTCCAGAAGCCGCAGCGCCTCCTCGCCGTCGGAAGCGGCCACCACCTCGTGCCCCTGCGTGGCCAGATCATCGGCCAGAGTCACCCGTTTGATCTTTTCGTCGTCGACAACCAGAATGCGCATAGTGCCCGTCGGAGGATCGTCCGATGTCTTCGCTTCGCCGCCGTCCGAACGGGCCGGACGCACCTCCACAACCCGCGCAACAAACGGCCTCTTCCGCTTCCGGGTGCAAACCATTTGGCCGAACGGCTGCGTTCCGCCCGATACGGCGGACGGCGCGACGGAGCGTGCCTGCTACTTTGCCGAGCTTTGCACCCGGAAGCCGAAGAACCCTGTCAAAGCATAATCGCCGGAGCGTCGAACCGCAAGGCGACGGACCTTGTGCCCGGTTTCCTGCGGTTATCCGGCCTTCCGTTTCCCGCGAACGCAGCTCGTACGGTCTGGCGCACCGGTGCCGGACGTGATATACTGGAGGTTCCGGCCCTGCCCCCCGAAATCGCAACCGTTCACGGGGGACTGTCCCAATTTTCGCGGCACAAAGGGCATTTTTGCCCAATCATCTACCATTTCCGCCGCGAAAATGGGACTGTCCCCTTCGTATACAGCGGAGAAAATTGCCCGCGCCGCGCCGTGAACGATTACCCCGAAATCCGGTCCTGCCCCTCGAAAGATGAGGAAGCCCAAATGAGCACGACTTTTTCCCACGCCCTGCTCGTCGGCCTCGTGTTTGCGTTCTGCGGCCATCTCGCATTCGCCGCGCCGGCCGAGACCGAGGTTCCTACCGATCCCTATGCGCTCCACGGGCAAGAGCAAATCGAAGCGTTGGAGGCGAGCGATCCGGCGGCCCGGTCGCGCGCGGCCGAGGCGCTCGGCTATATGCGATATTACCCGGCCGAAGAGGCGCTCATCGCGGCGCTCGGCGACGACCACGCCCCGGCCCGGCGCAACGCGGCCCTGGCGCTCGGTTGGTGCGGCGGCCGCCGGGCGCTCGCGCCGCTGGTCGAGCGGCTCGACGATGCCGACTGGAACGTGCGCCAAAGCGCCTGGGTGGCCCTGACGAACATCACCGGCATGGAGCACCCCTTCGACGCACTGGCCGATCGGCCCGAGCGGCTGGAGGCGATCGAGCTATGGCGGGCATGGTGCGATGCCCTGCCCGAACGCAACCTGCCGGCCGACGTCCTGGAACGGATGGCGTCCGACCGGCATCGCGACGTGCAACGCGGCGTACGCGCGGCGGGCGCCCTGGGCGCGAACGCCGACGCGGTGGCGCGAATCGAGCAGGCCGTCGGCCGCTGGACCGAAATCGACAACGAGAACGACGCCGCGGCGAAGTGGCGCGTGCAGGCGGGCATTCGCGCGCTGGGGCGGTCGGGCCGGCCTGAGGCGCTGCCCGTGCTGGTCCGGTTCCTCAACAACACGCAGTGGTCGCGCTACGCCGCCGACGCGTTGGGCGACTTCGGCGGCGAGGAGGCCGCGGCCGCGCTGCTGGCCGCCTTCCCCCGCTACGCGCGGCCGGCCGGGCCGAACCTGTACCGTGAAAGCACGCACCGCGCGCCGGGAACGCACCCGACCGACACGCCCCGCCTCGATTCCCGCGACCGCATCCTCGCCGCGCCGTACGCCATCGCGCTATCCCTCTCGCGCATCCCTTTCCGAAACCCCGACTCGCTGGAAACCCTGCGCAAGCACGCGCCGCTCATCGTCGCTCAGATTCCTCTCGACATCGACGGGCTGATGGTGTACGACGAGGAGCCGTTCCAGCGCATCTTCCGGTACCTGCTCGAACGGGCCGGAGTGCGGCAGTCGGTGCTCGACCATGCATTCGCCGTACTCGGGCAGCCGCGGCCGCAGGCCGAGGAAGCGGAGGATACCGCCGAGGAGGACGCGGACGACAAGAGGGCGGTCGTGCGAAGCCCCGTGCTGCGCGGCCTGGACGCGCCCCATCGGATCGAAGCGAACGTCGAGGGCTGGACCGACCTGTACCTGGCCGTCGACGACGTGGACGACTACTCCATGGACCGCGCCAACTGGGCCGAGGCGAAGCTGATCGGCACCGACGGCGAGGAGACGTTCCTCGATACCCTGAAACCGGTCTCGGCCGAGCAGCAGCACGACAAGCTGCAAATCAGCCGGAGCGCTTCGTTCGACGACCTGCGCATCGGGCAAGCGCGTTTCAAGCGCGGCCTGCACACGCACGCCGTAAGCGTCATCCACTACAAACTGGGCGGCCGCTACCGCCGGTTCGAGGCGCAGGTGGGCGTGTGCGCCAGCCGGTCGGCCGGCCAGGGTTCCGTGCGGTTCATCGTCAGCCCCGAGCCGGTCGAGCAGCGGGCCGGAATGGGTGTGCTGCTGGCCGACGCCGCCTTCGCGTCGAACGTGATTCTTGCCCTGTGCCGCGATACGGACGACGTGCCGCGGCTCGTGGCCCTGATGGATCACGAGAACCATTGGGTGCGCATCAACGCCACCCGCACGCTCATGTTCCTCGGCGCCGACGAGGCCGTCGAAGCGATTGGCGAGCGACTGCGCATGTCGCCGCCCGAGGGGGCTTTCGGGTTCTTCGACGACCGTTATTTCGCCCGGGCGCAGGGGCAGGACGAGTTCAACGACCCCGCGCCGCGCTACCGCGAGGCGTTCATCATGGCCCTGGGCCACTTTCGTGCCGACGCCTACGCGCCGCTGCTTGCAGAGATTCTGTTCGACGACCGCAACGCGCTGGGCATTCAGTATCGCGCGGCCAACGCGCTGGACCGAATCGGCACGCCCGAGGCGATCGAGGCGCTGCGGAAGGCCGAGTTCTCCCACCCGTACCACACCGTGCGGATGGCGGCTCGCGAGGGCCTGTGGCGGCGGGGCGTGACGCCGCGGCCGCGTTTGGCGCCGCCACCCCCGGCGCCGCCGCAGGTGGCCGAGGAGGACATTCCCGAGCGGCCAACCCGGTTCGTGTTCATCAAGGCCGATCCGGTCCCCTACAACCCGTTCCAAATGGACAGTTGGCGGCAGGCCTACATGACGACCGACAGCGGCCCCACCTATCGCCCGGGCCGGAATCTGTACGTCTTGGACATTTCCGGCGGCCAACCTCGGGTCACCCCGCTCACCACGTTCGAGGACGGCTACGTGGCCGACTGCGAGGTGTCCTACGACGGGCGCACCGTGCTGTTCGCCCGTCGCACGGGCGGCAACCCCTGGTGGCACGTCTACGAGATCGGCGCCGACGGCACGGGCCTGCGGCAACTGACCGGCGGGCCGTACCACGATGTCCACCCGGTGCCGATGCCCAACGGGCGGATCGCGTTCTCCACTACCCGGCTCGGCACGCGCGACGAGTACCACGGCTACCTGTGCACCGGCCTGGCCACCATGCACCCCGATGGGTCCGACATTCAGGTGGTCGGGTTCAACTTCGGCCGCGACGCCGAACCTTCCGTCGCGCCCGACGGCCGGCTCCTGTTCACGCGGCTGGAGCTGTTCTATTCCCGCATGAAGACCGAGTTCAATCTGCTGGCGGCGCATCCCGACGGCACGCGGATGCACACGCTGTACGGCCCGGAACGTCGCGGGCTGTGGGGCGGCATCCACGGCGGATACGCCAACTGGGCTCGCTCCGGCGCCCGGCACCGGCAACTCCGCCTCACGCAGCCTCACGCCCTCCGGCCGGGCGAATACCTGCTGACCACCCCCGCCGG
>CAYPWB010000198.1:0-11699 GCA_964414315.1 uncultured Planctomycetaceae bacterium
TCGCCCCCGCCGCTGGAACCCAGACGAGTATGAAGCGGAGATGGGAGATGGGAGTTGGGAGATGGGAGTTGGGAGATGGGAGATGGGAGGTGGGAGATGGGAGATGGGAGATGGGAGATGGGAGATGGGAGATGGGAGATGGGACGTGGGACGTGGGACGTGGGACGTGGGACGTGGGACGTGGGACGTCGAACGTCGAACGTCGAACGCTCGACGTTCCCTTATCTCCCCTTTCAGAAATCGCAAATCAACCTGACACCTGACACCTGACACCTGACACCTGACACCTGACACCTTACTGCCCATGAAACGGCGCACCGTCTTCCTGTCGATCTTTCTTCTGCTGGGCTTGATGGCCCTGCTGGGCAGTTGGTCGCTGCGACGGCAGTGGCTGCCGGCGGCGGCGCGGTGGCTCGACGTGGGCCGGCCGCCGCATCGGGTCGATGCGGTGTTCATCCTGCCGGGCGACGAGCAGGTGCGCCCCTTCGTTGCCGCGGCCCTGGTGAAAGGCGGCTTCGCCGAGCGGGCGATCTTTCCCACAAATGCCCCACTGCCCGAGCCGATCCGGGCGGGCAGGCCGACCACCGACGAGGTGATCCGCCGCGTACTCGAGCACCGCGGTCTCCGGGAGCAACAAATCGTCCGGCTCGAGGGCGACACCACCACGACGGCCCAGGACCTTCAGACCCTGAACCATTATCTGCTCGACCATCCCGAGACTCGGGTGGCCGTGGTGACCAGTCACTACCACACCCGGCGCACTCGGCTGCTGCTCGACGCAATGCTGGGCGAGCCGGCAACGCGGGTTTCGCTCATTTCCGCCCCGACCGACGGCTTTTCGGCCGACGACTGGTGGCTTCACGAGACGGGCTTCTTCGCCATCAGTTCCGAGTACCTGAAGCTGGCGTACTGCCTCGTCCGCCACACCCGCCTGCCCTGGTACGCCGCGGCCGTCGTGGCGGGTTGCTGCCTGCTGCTCGCCGTCCTGCGTCACCGCAATTCAGCCGGCTTGGCAGCCCGACGAGCGCGGGCGTAAAGCTGAGTGCAGCACCGATCACCCGCGCCGCGCGCCGCAGCACTTTTTGAACTTCTTGCCGCTGCCGCAGGGGCACGGCTGATTGCGCCCGACGCGAGGACTCGACCGCGTTTTCGGTTCCGGCGGCGGGCCGGGAGGACTTATTCCACGAGGAATGACGGGTTTCCCCCGAGGCTTGGGGGGGCTTGCAACCGGGGGCGGCTCGCGAAAGCTCGCCCATCTTTCCAGTTCTTCGATCGTATCGGGAATGCCCGTCGGCGGGCAGCGATTCTGCCAGTGTAGAAAGCCTTCCGCCCCTTCTTCGATGGAGTCCTCGACTTCTTTCAGGGTTATCAGGAGGGGTTTGGCAACGTCCTGGCGATAGGCCTCGACGATCTCCTCGCGGGCCTCCGCGGGGGCCAGGCAAGCCAACTCGCTTATCAAGGGGCCCCCAATTTCGCAATCTTGGTTTTCAATTGCTTCCCGGAGGTGCTGCCGGAGCCGTTCGACTGCCTCCAGGCGGGTCAGGCAGCCGTCGCGCACCAGCAGTTGGTAACTGCTAGCCGCCTCCCACCGAACGCTCGTTTTCAATTCGCGGTCGCGGATCAACCGATCGTACAACTCCAATTGGTCACCCGCCAACGCGACAAGCACCCTTCCCAAAGCCGACGTGATGGCGTCGCCAAACAATTCGGACGGCAACTCGTCGGGCAGCGTCATTACTTCGAGGATGGCGGGTAACGCCTCCTTCGCCCGGAATTCGCCAAGCAGGAAGAACGCAAAGAATGGGGCCTGCCCTTCCGGTGGATTTCCGGCGCGTGCGTCGGCCGCCGCATCTCGCAGGACCTGGATCAACCGAGGCACGAGGGCATCGCGGTGCAGGCGCGCTTCCCGGATCGCTTCCACCGGCAGTTCGCGTTCCGCCTCGTCCAGTTCCTTGAGGATCCTGTCCAAAACGGCGTCGGTTCCAGGGGCGAGTGCTTCGGCACGATCGGGGTCGGACATCCGTGGGCTTCCTATCGTCGGGCGAACTTTGTAGAAGAAGGCGGCACACCATTCATAATAGGCGATTCTCGCGCCGAGACCAACCGGCCACCCGCCCGAACCCCACGGTGAAACAGCGAAATTAAGGCTCTTCCGTTCTCCGTGCAAATGGGTGGGCCGAACGAAGAGATTCTGCCCAATGAAGCGGAGGGCACGACGGAGCGTGCCTGCCACTTTGCCGTGGTTTGCCCCGAGAAGCGGAGGAGCCGAAATCGCCCAGCCCTTGACAGCCGCCCCGCACGGCATTATCAAGAGGCAAAGACAGTCAAAAAGAAGGAGGATTTATGGAAATTGCACTTACCGGGGCAACCGGCTTCATCGGCCGCTATGTGGTGCGTCACCTGGCCGAGTTGGGGCACCGCCTGCGATGCTGGCACCGCTCGAGCAGCGACCGGGGCGGCTTCGACGAACTGGCCGATTCGTTGCAGTGGCTCGAAGGTGACCTGGGCGATGCCGACAGCGCCGCGGCCCTGGTTGCCGGCTGCGACGCCGTCGTGCACGCGGCCTTGTACCATCCAGGCGGCGGTTTTCGAGGCGGCGAGGGCGATCTCGTGGAGTTCGTCGAGCGGAACGTGCTGGGCACGATCCGGCTCATCGAGGCCGCACGGGGCGCCGGCGTGGGACGGTTCGTGTTCGTCTCGACCTGCGCGGTCCACGAGAAGATCCTGCCCGACCGGCCGCTCGACGAGGCCCATCCCCTGTGGCCGGCCAGCCACTACGGGGCGCACAAGGCGGCGATCGAGAAGTTCGTGCACAGCTACGGGCTGGGCGAGGACTACCCGATTTGCTCGCTGCGGCCCACCGGCGTTTACGGCGTCGCCCGGCCCGTGCGGGCGAGCAAGTGGTTCGACCTGGTCGGGGCGGTGGTTCGCGGCGAAAAGGTCCACTGTAAACGTGGCGGCAAGGAAGTCCACGCAGCCGACGTGGCCCAAGCGGTCGGTCTGCTGCTGACCAGCCCGGGCATCGCCGGCGAGGCCTACAACTGCTACGACCGGTACGTGTCGCATTTCGACGTCGCGACCATCGCCCAGCGCCTGTCCGGCGGCCGCGGCGAGATCGTCGGCGAGCCCACGGCGCCGAAGCATCAGATCGAGACGGGCAAGCTCCGTGCCCTGGGCATGGAGTTCGGCGGCGACGCTCTGCTGGAGCAAACCGTCGCCGAGCTGGTGGCGGCCGTCGAGGGGTGAGCCGGCGGGGGCCCCGAAAGAGCGGCAGAAAAGCGCACTCGCTGCAACGGAACGGTGAGCGGGGGCCGTGAGGCCCCTGTTTCTGTGCCATTCACCAATGCGCCAGTGCAATTTGCCATGCATCCGCCTCGGGAGTAAAATTGCGGACAGATTACGAATATCGTAACATAACTGCAAAAATGCAAGCCCTGACGGAAAAGGTCTTCGAGCTGGCCCCCCCGGGCGGGCTGTTCGACGAGACGGTTGTCGGCAACCTGTTCCCCGACAGCAGTCCCGGCGCGCGCCGGCTGCTGGTGTATCGGGCGAAGCGCGCGGGCGAGGTCCAGCGCCTGAAGCCGGGGCTTTTCGTGCTTGCCCCGCCTTATCGGAAATCGGAGCCGCATCCATTCGCCGTAGCCGCCATGCTCCATGCCCCGTCGCACGTCAGTCTGGAATCGGCCCTTTCGCATCACGGGCTGATTCCCGAGGCGGTTTACCAGGTGATTAGTGTCACGGTCGACCGCAGCCGGGACTTCGCAACGCCACTTGGGGTATTCCGCTTTCGCCGGGTGCCGACTCGCTCGCCCCGCGCCGGGGTCGAGGCGGTGCCGGTGGCACGCAACGCCTGGGCCTTCGTCGCCTCGCCCCTGCGCGCCATTGCCGACGCGGTTTACCTCAATAGGCAAATCTCGTGGAAACGCGACGGCCTCGGTTACCTGACTCAGTCGCTTCGCATTGAGGAGGACGACTTGCGTTCGCTTTCTTTCGACGCGCTCGACGAAATTCTGAGAAGTTTCCGCAGCGGGCGGGTCCGGGTTTACCTTGATGGTTTGCGGGGAGCGATCGACGATGCTGGATAGGGTACTTCGCGCCAAGCTGAACGAGTACGCCCCGGCGAACCCGGTCGAACAGGAAAACGTGCTGCAGGAACTCATGCAGCATTACGTATTGGCCGGCCTTTCGCGAGCCGGCCTGTTCACGGAAGCGATGTTCCACGGAGGCACCTGCTTGCGGATTGTGTACGGGATGCCCCGCTTCTCGGAGGACCTGGACTTTCTGCTCAAGCAACCCGATCCGACCTTCCGCTGGCATGACTACCTGGAGTCGGTGCGGAAGGATTGCGACCGGGAGGGGATTGCTCTGGAAGTGCAGGACAAGTCTGAGGCCTCGACCGCCGTTCGCAAGGCATTCCTGAAGACCGACTCGATCGACAGCATCTTTGGCACAGTCCTCCCTTTCCAGCGCTACCATGCCCGCAAGATTCGCATCAAATTGGAGGTCGACACGAATCCTCCCGCGGGTTCGACTTTCACGACCAGCTATCTCACGTTTCCCGCGACGGCGCCGCTCACCACGCAGTGTCTGGAATCGGGGTTTGCGTTGAAACTGCACGCGCTGCTCTGCCGACGGTACGTCAAGGGGCGCGACTGGTACGACTTTCTGTGGTACACCGCGCGCAGCGTGCAACCGAACCTGGAATTGCTGCGCGCTGCCTTGTGTCAGCAGGGGCCGTGGGCGGCAGAAGAGATTGCGGCAACCCCCCACTGGGTACAGGCAGCGATGGAGGCAGCCATCCGTCGCGTCGACTGGGATGCCGCCCGAGATGACGTTCAACGCTTCCTGCCCCTGCGCGAACAGGAGAGCCTGCGTTTCTGGAGCGCCGACCTCTTTCTCCACCAACTCGCGCGGATGAACGAAGGGGGGAGGCGTGCCTAACGGTCGCGCACCGCAGGCTTGTGCCCGCGACGGCCGTCGAGGGATGTCAGTAGTGGTAGAAAAACTCGCCGGCCGGATCGCCGCTGCTGCGCGTTATGATGAACCAGTAGGTAACCGTTCACAGGGGACTGTCCCGTTTTCGCGGCACATGGGGCGATTTACCCAATCGCCCTGCTTATGAAGCCGCGAATACGGGACTGTCCCCCTTGCATACCGCGGAGAAGACAGCCCGCGCCGCCGACCTGTGAACGGTTACACCAGTAGAGAGAGGCATCGACTCTGGTGCTTACACTCCGCACGCCCCCGTCGGCGAACAGGTGATTGACCACGCCCGGATGGCTGCTCGACACGCCGTAAACGTACTTGGCGCCCTCGTAGGGGCCGTCGGCCCCGGTGTAATCCCAACTGAGGTAAGCTCGCACCGCGGGGTACGCGGCAAGGCTCTCCGGCACGACCGGCAAAGCGATTCGGCCGCCGCGTTCAACCTCGAAAGGGCCCGTCCGCTCAAAAGCTCCCGGCGCCCGGCAAGACGGCCTTTTCGAACGCCCGCTTTCATCGTCAACGGCCGTCGTTCGTCCAACGCAAGTTCCGAAACCGCGGCGGCGGTCCGGCCCACTGCTTGCTTCCCAGCAGAGACTCTCCCGCCTCGAAGTAGGCACGGAAGCCCAGCAAGTCGATTTCCGACCACGATGCCAAAGTCCGATCGCCCGTGGCGGAGCGAAAGTCTGCGTGCGACTTACCGTACCACCCGGCTGTCGAGCGGTTCGCGGCGAGGATCGAAATCGGTCCACAATTCCTCCACGGTTCGAGCCGCCGTCTGGGGCTCGCCGGCCACGGCCGGAATTGGGAGGCACAACAGGACGGCAAGCGGAACAACACAGGGCGGCAGGGCCGCCAACCAATGCGAGTTTCCGCTCGAAGCCAAGGCCATGACTGGATGAAAAAGTTCACGATGTTTGCGGTTAGTAGCACAGTAGAAAGAATCGCGTGGCATCGGGTGACTCGCAAACTTGGGGGCGTATACGCTGCGCTGGACAAGTAGTATACTCTCCGGAAACGTAGTCGTTCACAGGGGGCTGTCCCGATTTTCGCGGCATGAAGGGCGATTTACCCAATCGGCCGCCGAGGGCGGCCGCGCAAACGGGACTGCCGCCTTCGCATACAGCGGAGAAGACGGCCCGCTCCGCCAACCCGTAAACGTTTGCCCGGATGCCGGTGCGGGAATCGCGGTAGGCAAATCGATCCGGGACGCCTGCCCGGTTATAGCACGATGGCAGGTTTGCGGTTGGGCCCTTTCGCTCGTCATGGAGATAGTTCGATGAAAAGCTTCGCAGCGTTCGGTGTCGCTCTGGCCGCTCTGGCTTCGGGCGGCTGTCAGGAAACGGGCACGGCCCGGTCTGCGTGGAAGCCCGTGTCGCAAGAGAGTATGTCGGACATTCAGGCCGCGCAGCGCGAGCGGGCGCTGGCGGCGCGGGAAGCGATGTTCACCAGGCTCCAGGACCGGCTGCTCGAAGTGATCGGCTCGGAGGATCCGGCGGCGGCGATCGTCGTTTGCTCGGAAGAGGCACCGCAGATTGCGGAAGACGTTTCCCGGGAGCACGGCGTGTCGATCGGACGCACGTCGTTCCGGCTGCGCAACCCGAAGAACACGCCGCCGGCGTGGGCTGCGCCGCTCGTGGCCGAGCGAGTTGACGAACCGGCGTACCTGAGCGACGGCGACAGGCTGGCGGCCCTGCTGCCCATCCGGCTGCCGGCATTTTGCCTGATGTGCCACGGCCCCGAGGACGCGATTCCGCCGGACGTGCAGGAGGCACTTGCCCGACACTACCCCGACGATCGGGCGACGGGTTTCCAGGTGGGAGAGCTGCGCGGTTGGTTTTGGATCGAGGTTCCGCCCGCCGACGGTGGAACGCCGGCCGCCGCCACCGGCGATTAGGGCCCACGAATCAATAGCCGGCCGCTTTGGGCGGGCTGCGGCTACGACTGCGCGCCGTCAGACGCCCACCCCTGAACGCTTACGCCATGTTGCCGTGGCGTTGCCCGGCAGCCCGGCATTGACGCGCGGGTCCCGGGGCGATAGTATATTAGCGGAGACTGAAATGAAGGACCCCAAAGAACTGGCCCGGCTGCTGAAGGTGTTGGCGGTCGAGACGCGCGTGCGGATCGTGCAGTGCCTGAAAGGACGCGCGCTGTGCGTCAATGCCCTGGCCGCCCGCCTCGACGTCACCCAAGGCGCCGTATCGCAGCATTTGCGCGTGATGCGCGACGCCGGTTTGGTGATCGACGAGAAGCGGGGTTACTTCGTCCACTATCGTTTGAACCCGGAAACACTCGCCGTTTGGCGGGAAGACATCGACCGACTGCTCGACCCGAAGCACGGGTAACTAATCACGGGGGACTGTCCCAATTTTCGCGGCCGTAGTGGGCATGATTCATAATGAACGCTCTTTCGCCGCGAAAATGGGACTGTCCCCTTCGGCCGCGGACGACCGACTGCTCGACCCGAAGCACGGGTCCTGCGAAACCACGAAAGGAGCATCGATATGTGCTGCTGCAATGAAAAGAAACAAGGCTGCCGGAAGCCGGAAAACCTGAAGGACAAGCCCGAAACGTGCTCGCCGGAGCAGGTTCGCCAATGCCACGGCGACGTGAAGCCGCACCCCTGCACCGACGAGAACGACAAGTAGGGGCAGCCGTTCAGGGGCCTGCCCCTTCGCCTGAAGCCGAGAAAACTGCCGCTTCCGCTCCATGAAAGGTTACAAGTAAGGCCACATGCCGGAACCCATCCTTCAGGTGAATGGTCTGCGAAAGCGGTTCGGCGACGTGCAAGCGGTCGCCGGCGTCGATTTCGCCGTCGAGCAAGGAGAGCTGTTCGGCTTCCTCGGCCCGAACGGGGCCGGCAAGACAACCACCATCAACATGCTCACCGGCCTGGCCCGGCCCGACGCCGGCGCCTTCCGTATTGCAGGCATCGACTGCTCCGGCAACCCGAAAGCCGTCCAGCACCTGATGGGCGTCGTCCCCGACGAAAGCAATCTTTACCCCGAGCTGACGGGCTTCGAGAACCTCTGCTTTTGCGGGGCCCTGTACGGCATGCGCAAACGGGACCGCGAAGCCCGGGCTCGCGAACTGCTCGACCGTTTCGGGCTGGTCGGCGCGGCCGGGCGCAGGTTTGCCGGATACTCGCGGGGGATGAAGCGGAAGCTGACCATCGCCGCCGGGATCATCCACCGGCCGCCCATCCTGTTCCTCGACGAGCCGACCACCGGCATCGACGTGGCCGGCGCCCGGCAGATTCGTCGTCTCATCGCCGGCCTCCAGGAAGGAGGCACCACCGTCTTCCTGACGACGCATTACATCGAGGAGGCCGAACGGCTGTGCCGCCGCGTCGCGTTCATTGTGGGCGGCCGCATCGTTCGGATCGACGCGGTTGCCGACCTGATGCATCAGACCGAGGGTCGCCACGTGATGCAGTTTTCCGTCTCCGACGGTGCCCCGCGCCTAGGCGACGCCCTGAAGGCGGAGTTCGCCGGCCTTCACTGCCACGCGGACGGCGAAGGCGCCATTCGCGTCGAGTCGCCCGAGCCGGTTCGCGTGGGGCTGCTGGTGCGGTTCCTGGAGGATCGCGGCGCCGAGGTGACCGAAGCCCGCAAAATCCGTCCCTCACTGGAAGACGTGTTCATGCAAATCACCGGCCTCGAGGCCGCGGCCATGCAGCAGGAGAAGGAAAAGGGAAAACCGGGAGGGGGCCCATGAAGGCGTGGATTGCATTCTGGAATATCCTAACGAAGGACGTGCGGGCCTATTACCTCAAGCCGCCCAACATTAGCTGGGGGTTGATTTTCCCGCTGGCCTGGACCGCGATGTTCTTCGTGCGGTCCGGGTTGGGGGTGGACAGCATCGTGGCCGTGCTGCCGGGTGTCGTGGGCCTGTCGGTCCTCTTCGGCACCACCAGCCTGCTGGCCGTCACGGTTACCTTCGAAAAGAAGGGCCGATCGTTCGAGCGGCTGCTGCTCGCGCCCATCTCGCTGGAACTGCTGATGCTGGCGAAGACGACGGGGGCCATTCTGTTCGGCATGTTCAACGCCTTCGTGCCGGTGTTCCTGGCGGCGTTGCTGGCCGACCTTTCCGGCGTGGCCTGGGCGACACTCGTTCCCGCCGTGGTGCTCATCGCCGTCAGCTCCACGTTCATGGGCCTCTTCGTGGCCGTGTCGGTCAGCGAGGTGTTCGAAGCGCAAACCTTTTCGAACTTCTTTCGCTTTCCGATGCTGTTCCTGTGCGGGCTGTTCTTCCCGATCGACCGGTTGCCCGTCTGGCTTCAGCCGCTCTCGTACGCGCTCCCGTTGACCTACGGGGCCGACATCCTGCACGCCTCGCTCGGCGGCGCCGGGCGGATGCCATTGGCGCTGAACTTCGCCATGCTGGCGGCATTTTGCGCCGCGCTGTTCGGGTTCAGCCTCCGGAATATCCGGCGAAAGTGGATCGCCTGACGCCGGCCGGCAGCGGCAAACGTCGACCACATCGACACGGTCTACGCGCAGGCGGCGTCGGCCGAACGGCTCGACCGGGCGGAGGACGAAGTCCGCGCGCTGCTGCGCGACCGCCACCGCCTGGACGACAAGTGGAACCCATCGAGGCCCTGCGCGGCGAGTGACCGGCCCGGGCCTTACCGATCCTGCGGGCGCGGCGGCCTTCCGAGCGTGCGCCGTGGAATACGGCGCGGCGGAAGTTTCCCCGGACGGCGGGCACCGTCGGGCCGCTCGGCCTCGACGAACTCGACCTCCTTGCCCGCCACGTCGATCTCGGCCATGCACCAAGGACTGGTCAGGGCCTGGGTGACGATGTCGCGCGGGCCTGGGGCCGTCGACCGTACCGTCGCCACCACCTTGCCCTCCTTCAACTCGACCGATTCGATGGTCACGGCGTACCCGCCCGTGTTCCGCATGCCCAGGTCGACCAGCAGCACGGTGTGGCGGGCGAAGTCGACCTCGGGCGGTTCGCCGCGGCCGGGCGCCTTCCACGCGGCGCGGAACGTTTGCGGCGTGGCGATGACCCGTCGGCCGGGCGTGCGGCCGCCCCGGCTGCCTTGCCACTGCTTGACGATGCGCACCGCCTGACCCTCGGTTTCGCCGGCCACCTTTACCGTGGCGCGGAACGTTTCCGCCGGTTCTTTGTCTTTTTCCCACGGCCGCACGTACCGCATGGCAAGGGTCGCTTCGCCCTGCCGGGCGGCCTGGAACCGGGCAACGAACGTGCCGCCGGCGCCCAGCCGAGCCGTGTGGGGTGGTTCGTAGGCTACCTCGCCCCGCGGCTCGACCGCCTCACCCTCGACGGCCTCGACTTCCCAACGGAACCCGGTGGTCGGGTTCCCTTTCAGACGGACGACCACCTCCTGCCCGACGGCCGCTTCGATCGTCTGGCCGGCATCGGCCTCGGTCAGCACGATGGGCGGCCGCTTCGGTTGCGCCTCGGCTTCCTGGGCCGGGCCTACGTCATCCGGTTGCTCGGCACCGGCAAGCGGCAGGCCTGCCAAAAGAATCAGCAGCAGCGTTGCGTTGAGCAACGAGATGCGACGGTTCATGGCCCTGGTATCCATTTTGCGAGCCAGGCACGCCGTCCGACGGCCGGTGCCCGTCTTTAGACAGACGCTACACCAAGCCGGGATATCTTTCCCGGGGCGAAGGTGCCGGCGATCCCTTTAGCAGCAGAGCGACCTTACCCGCGCCGTCGGCGCCACAGCAGCCCGGCGAGCGCGCCGAACAGGAGCATCATCGCGCTGCCCGGTTCGGGAACGTAGAAGGCGCCGAGACGGAAGCCCCGATCGCGACCTTCGTAGTTCGGATCGTCGTACTGCCGTTGGAGCAACTGAAGTTGGATGACGCCCGTGTCGAAAGAGCCGCCGCGAAAACCGCGGCCCGTGACGATCGGCGATTCGTTCCATTCCGTCACATTGCCGCCCTGGTCGAAGGTTTCGTAGTAGCTGTCCGAAAGCTCGAACTCTCCGACAAGGGATGTATAGGGCGACCCGCCGACGGCGTTAAAATAGTTGGCATTGTTGCCCGGGTCGGTCGTTTCGGTCAGGTCTTGTCCGGGGTCGCTGTTGCTTTGCGTCGGATAGATCCAATAGCTTCCGGCACCGCCGTTGAGCGTTGGATCGTAATATGCGGCCTTGTACCATTCGTCCTCGGTAGGAAGCACGTAGGCGATGTCGTCCTGGTTCAGGGTCATTCCCAGCGCGCGATTGATGCCGAGGAAGTCGCCATTGCCGTCGAACAGGTACGCGCCGCTTTCCGAATCGCCCGTGGTGCGCCAGTTGGCGTAACGCGCCGCATCGTACCACGATACCCAGTTGACCGGGCGGCTCGCGTAATTCGACGCGACGGTGTACTGGTAGTTCCCTGACGCGATCGTTTGCGTGATGCCCGAACCCTCCACTCCATCCATATTCGCGTTGTACAAACCGTGTGGGTCGCTCGCTGCAACGGCGTTGAGGAACGCCGTGTACTGGCCGGCCGTCACTTCAAACTGGCCGATGCCGTACTCATATCCAACGGCGCCGAAGTCGATCTGGTTGGGGTCGATACTCGCGGGAGTTCCCGGGTTGCCGGGATTGCCGACGACCACGAAGTCGCTTGGCAACTGGATCGGGTCGGCCGATGCGGCCGCCGACAGAAAAGCACACACAACGAGGGCACCCACGGCGCGACAGAGCAGGGAACGATGTACTCGCATGGCCTCACGTCCTTTGCAGCAGATGT